>NZ_JBQFOY010000022.1:0-76954 GCF_056533985.1 Ruegeria sp. E8 | reverse complement strand
GCTGCCCCCGGACCCTCGAGGTATTTTTGAACAGGAGAAGTTCTGGAGATCAGAATTCGACCGGCCCGTCGAGTTCGTGGACCTGCCATGGAAGGCCGTGTTCGTTCAGCATGTCCATGAAGTCATCCGGATCCAGCTGTTCCATGTTCCAGACGCCAGGCTCGGTCCAGTTGCCTTTCAGCACCTGCGCCGCGCCGATCATGGCCGGGACACCGGTGGTATAGCTGACGGCTTGTGATCCGACTTCAGCGTAGCATTCTTCGTGGTCGCAGATGTTGTAGATGTAATAGGTCTTCTCGCCCGAGCCGTCCTTGGCCTGACCTGTGGCGATGTCGCCGATGCAGGCCTTGCCCTTGGTTTCCGCGCCCAGATCACCGGGATCGGGCAGCAGGGTTTTCAGGAACTGGATCGGGATGATTTCCTTGCCGTCATGCATCACCGGGTCGATGCGGGTCATGCCGACATTTTCCAGCACTTTGGCGTGGGTGATATAGGCGTCGCCGAAGGTCATCCAGAACCGGGCGCGTTCGATTTCGGGGAAGTGGGTCGAGAGCGATTCCAGTTCCTCGTGATACATCAGGTACATGTTCTTGGGGCCGATGGCGGGGAAGTCGAACTCGACCTTGTGGGTCATGGCGGGGGAGTGTTTCCACTCGCCACCTTCCCAGTGACGGACTTCGGCCAGCACTTCGCGCAGGTTGATCTCGGGGTTGAAGTTGGTGGCGAATTCCTGATCGTTGCTGCCGCCATTGGCGTCCAGAACGTCGATCTGGCGGATCGTGTCCAGCTTGTGTTTCTTCAGCCATTTCGCGAAGACGCTGGTCACACCCGGATCAAAGCCCGAGCCGAGGATGGCGGTCAAGCCGGCCTCTTTGAAGCGTTCCTGATAGGCCCATTGCCAATGGTATTCGAACTTGGCCTCGTCCTCGGGCTCATAGTTCGCGGTGTCGAGATAGTGGATGCCCGCCTCAAGGCAGGCGTCCATCAGAACCAGATCCTGATAGGGCAGGGCGAGGTTCACGAGGATTTCCGCGCCGGTTTCCTTGATCAGCTTGACCGTGTCTTCGACCTTGTAGGCGTCCAGCTCGGCGGTGGCGATATCAACGCCCACACGCTCTTTCACCGATTTGGCGATGGCGTCGCATTTCGATTTCGTGCGGCTGGCCAGAGTGATTTCGGTGAAGATATCCGAATTCATCGCCATCTTGTGCACAGCCGCGTGCGATACGCCGCCTGCGCCGACAACCAGTGTTTTTCCCATGGGGTGTTCTCCTCTCACAGGGGGTTATTCGTAATAGGTGTAGCCATTGATCGAGTCGCGATAGGCGCTCATCAGGGTTTTACGGTCCTTGGCTTTCAGAGTACCGGTTGAGATCGCCTCGTCCACCATTTTGCGGAAGGCCGCGACGCAATCCTGGGGGTCGAATTCGACGTAGGACAGGACTTGGCTGATCGTGTCACCTTCCTGCTCGTGCAACAGGTCAAAGCCGCCGTCGGCGCGCAGGTCAATGGTGACGACATTGGTGTCGCCAAAGAGGTTGTGTAGATCGCCCAGCGTTTCCTGATAGGCCCCTACAAAGAAGACGCCCATGTAGTATTCTTCATCTTCGGGCAGGGAATGTACCGGCAGGCTGGGCGAGACGCCGTCTGCCAGAATAAAACGGTCGATCTTGCCGTCGCTGTCGCAGGTGATGTCGGACAGCACCGCACGGCGGTCCGGGGTTTGGTTCAGCCCTTGCAGCGGCACGATCGGGTGCAGCTGATCGATGGCCCAGACGTCGGGCAAGGACTGGAACAGCGAGAAATTGCAGTGGTAGATGTCGGCCACTTTCTCAAGCTGATCGTCCACATCCGTGTCCAGATCGTCACTCGCGGCCAGCGCTTTGAGACGAGCCATCAGGGAAAGATAAATGCGTTCACCACGGGCCATCTGGCGCAGGTCGACATAGCCGCGTCGGAACAAGGCACGCAACTCGTTGCGATAAAAAGTGGCGTCGTTCCAGCATTCTTGCAGGCGATCTTTACTGAGATAGCCATGTACCGCAGCGAGATCCAATACCATATGGTGATCGTCTGCTTCGACCTCCGGGCCATCGGGGGCGTCATACAAGGTGCTTTCCAGCACGTTGAACAGCAACATTGAAGAAGTCGCTACCACGGCCCGACCACTTTCGGTCACCAGCGTGGGATGACCAATCTCGGCTTCATCCATCGCATAGGCCACAGTCTCCACGACATTGGCGCAATATTCCTCGACCGAGTAGTTGATCGAATTTTCAGCGGCCTTCTTTTCGCCCGTGTAATCCACGCCCATGCCACCGCCGAGGTCCAGATGGGTCAGCGGCACACCTTCGCGGGAGAGTTCGGTGTAATAGCGACAGGCTTCTCCGACAGCGCGGCGCACATCGTTGACGTCCTGCACTTGGCTGCCCAGGTGCGAGTGCTGGAGTTTCAGGCAATGCAGCAGGCCCGCGTCTTTCAGTTTGTCCACTGTGGCCACCAACTGATCGGTGTTCATGCCAAAGGCGGATCGGTCGCCCGAGCTTTCCTCCCACTTGCCGCTGATCTGGTTGGTCAGTTTGACCCTTACACCGATCAGGGGTTCGATACCCAGTTCGTTATAGACCTCGATAACTGTGTCGGCCTCTTTCGGGCTTTCCAGAACGATAACCGTGTTGAAGCCGATCGTGCGGGACAGGATGGCCAGCTGGATGAATTCGGCATCCTTGACGCCATTGCAGACGATCAGCGCCTCGCGCGCCAGACGATGGGCCAGTGCGATCACCAGTTCCGGCTTTGACCCAGCCTCAAGCCCATAGTTGTATTGTTTGCCGAACTCGACGATCCGGTCGACGACCTGCGCCTGTTGGTTCACCTTGATCGGGAAGACACCGCGATAGCTGCCCTTGTATCCCACGCGGGCGATGGCGTCGCGAAAGCTCTCGTTCAGATGCGCGATCTCATGTTCCAGATAGGAACTGACCCGCAGCACCATCGGGGCCTTGATGCCCCTGTCATCCAAATCGCTGAGGATACCGGGCAGGCTGATCGCCGCCGCTTCGGGTGCCATCGGATTGCGCAGACCGATCTCGCCCTGCTCTGTCACCTCGATGAGGCCTTTGCCCCATTTCTCAACCCCGTAGATGAAATGCGGTGCGCCGGGCGTCTGTTTCAATCAAGTCAATCCTTGTAAGTCAGGGTGCCAGTTTTGCGCCCGCCAATACGGCAGCAGTTTGATTCGTCCAAGTGTAAACTATGCAACAGAGGTTGCCGAACATTATGCAAAAGAACGGATTGGGATCAGGTGATTGTCCCATTGATTCTCCGAATGTGCTCGGATCTCGGGGACAGGGCCCGCCAACGCGCCGAACATGCCGGTTCCGGTGGTAAAGACCAGCCCGTCTGGACCGGGACCGAGCCCACAGACATCCTCTAGCCCAAAGGCATCCATAAACGCGCCGTTGGTCACATCGAACTGGTGCAGCGCATTGCCACGCGGGCAGGTGATGGCAATGGTCTGACCATCCGCTGAAAACGCGATACTGCCGGCATACCCCTGCAATCTGCTCTGCTCTTTGTCGCGGGCGGACAGCAGGCGCGGCGCCTCTCCCATACGGTGCAGGCCCAGCAGTGGCGGATGTTCGGCCTTACTGCCCTGCCACTGCATCGCGAAACCAACCAGCCCATCCTGCCGCACCGCCAAATGACGGATCGAGTTCTTGCGCAGCTCAGGCGACAGCGACACCTGTTCGCGAACCGCGCCGGACAGGCTCAGATACGTCAGGTTGGGCGCCATTGTCGGCAGGTTCAGTTTCGTGCGGCCGGTCTCGGGATGCGTTTCGATTCCGCCATTGGCGATCACAAGCGTCGCCTCGTCCGGCATCAGACGCATATCATGCGGACCTACCCCACCGGAGGAGACTTCACCCAGCCGCGCAAAGCTCTCGGCGTCCCAGATACTGACAATGCCTTCTCCGGCTTCGTAGTCATTTTCAGTAGCATAGAAGAAACTGCCATCCGCCGAGAATGTCCCATGGCCATAGAAATGGCGGCCCTTCGGGGTCGTAAGCTGCGCGATTTGATCGCCCGTCGCGCAATCGATCACGATCGCAAAGGTACCCGGACGGCGGGCAAAAGCAACGGCCTGCGCCTTGTGCGGATGCGCCGCCGCCGCATGCCCGCGCGCAGGCAAGGGCACTGAAAACAAAGGCGTACCCTGCGCGTCCAGCCCGGCCAGCCGATAGGACCCGTCCGGAAACAGCCCCGCTGCCAGAAAATCAGGCGCGCCGACCGAGGCCCAGCCCCGTATGGGGGACAGCGTGGCCGCGGCAAGGCCCGCAAGGAAATGGCGGCGCGTTGTCACCGATCAATCCCCGTCCAGCGAATTGAAGCCCGCGCTGATGCCCAGGGTAGGGCCAAGCTCGGTTGACGCAATCGCGCGGATGTCGTGGATCGACTGCTGCAAAGCCTCGATACGGAACCGGGCCTGCGGCTCGGCAACTCCGGCCAGTGTCGGATCGTCGATGGACTGAGCATTGTCGATGGCGCGGACAAAGGCAGCGTCCAGATCGGCGGCAATCTCGGGGTGATCGAAGGCCAACCGCGCCGCCAGATCCCGCAGCGCGATCAGCGATAATTCAACATGGTGCAAGGATCGCTCGGACCGCCGCGCTTCGGCCCGGTTCGGGTGGGGCCGGTCAAACGTGCCCAGCGGGCGGCCCAACCGGGTATCGGCGGTGAACTCAAGACCCGTGGACAGGGCTTTGAACAGCTCCTGCATCGCCTCGTCCTGTGTCCGGTAACGGCTGCCCTCACCGGGCCGGGTCAGGCTTGGGGCATAGCTCTGCCAGTCTTCGGCCATCGCCTGTGCGTTGGCATCGATATCGGCCGTAATCGCCTGAATCAGCGCGCAGCGATACTCGGCATTGCCCGGTTCTGCAAAAGCGGGGTCGAACAGCATCCGTTCCAGCGCAAAGAACCCCCGCCCCGCGATGGATGTTTCGGCATAAGCTTCCGGGCTGTGCACGGCGTCATCCTCAACCGCGATATGCCGGGACAGGGCCTTGGACGTGAACCCTTTTGTGTCGGGCCAGAAGGCCATGGCAAAAGCGCGGTCATCGACCTCGGTCGGACCAAACCGCAGATGGCTGGCGGAAATCCAGTCGTCAAAAGCCGCATCATAAGCCGCACGCAGCGCGGGCGAGGTCGGTGCGCAATCCACCAGCGCTGCGCTGACCAGCGCTCCGGTCGTTTCCGGCAGCTTCGCGAACCGGGGCAGAATATGCGTCTCGGCCACATCCATCAGGATCGGTGCGCGATCCTGAGCCTGCGCGGCAAACGGCATCATCAGTGTGACGATAAAGGGCAGGTAACGCATGGATCAAAGGCTCTCCAGAAAACGGATCAGGGCGTCGCGGTCCGATTTGGGCATCGACACGACGGTCTCGCGGGCTGCCCGCGCTTCCCCGCCATGCCAAAGGATAGCCTCAAGCAGATTGCGTGCGCGCCCGTCATGCAGAAACTGAGTGTGACCCGAGACGCGTTCGGTCAGGCCAACGCCCCACAAAGGCGGCGTGCGCCATTCGTACCCCGTTGCGCGGGCTTCGGGGCGACGATCCGCGAGATCTTCGCCCATGTCGTGCAACAGCAGGTCAGTGTAGGGCCAGATCAGCTGAAAACTGTGCTCGGGCCGATCTTCCATGCGGTGGGTGACGTGGGCTGGCGTATGACAAGAGGCGCAGCCGGTCGTGTGAAACACTTCTTTCCCGCGCAGCACCTCGGGGTCGTCCACGTCACGGCGACCGGGCACACCCAGATTGCGGCTGTAGAAATCCACCAGATCCATGCCCTGTTGATCGATCTCGAACCCGCGCAGATCGTTGTCACCATGCGGAGCCGCAACGCAGTTCACCTGCAAATCCGTGCAATCCCCCTGCGGCGCCGGATAAAGCGGGCTTGAGATTCCGATATCCCCGGCAAAGGCCGCTGCGGATTGTTCCATGATCGTCGGCATCCCTGCCTTATGCCCGAAACGGCCCATCATCGGCGCGCCATATTCCAAAGACCAGACGATATTCGGACGGCCCGAGATGCCATCCCCGTCCGCGTCATCCGGGTCGGCCCGGGCCAGCAGATCCTCGACCGGGATCGCTTCCAGCAGGCCAAGTCCGATCATCTGAGGCGCGACCCTCGGGCTCAGCATCGCGTCCGGGTGCAGCGGGCCATAGCCCAGATCAGCGGCCCTGTAGGTCGGGCGCCGCAGTGACGCGGTCTCGCCGTCAGACAGCGCGACGGGGACTTCTTCATAAGAGATCTCCAGCCGGTATTCTGCCGGATACCCCGCCAGCGCAAAATCCTGCATCTGACCGCCATAGTTGGGTTCGGGCAGGGTGGCGATATACTCTTCGATCTCGGCATGGCCGTCTTCCGGGGTGCCGGGGATCGAGACCCGTAAGAACATGGAAATCGCGTTGTCATCGGGCCCGTTCGGACTGTGCCCGCGCCCATCCTTGATATGACAGCGCTGGCAGGATCGCGCATTGTAAAGCGGCCCAAGCCCGTCAGAGGCCAGCGTGGACGACGGGGACGAGACCCAGATTTTCTTGAACAGCCCGTTGCCGACCTTGAAATCCAGCTCCTGTTCAAAGCTCAGATTGCCCGAAGGTTGCGAAAATGCATCGGCGTCGTTGCGCACCCGGACTGTCGCCGCCCCGGCCGAGAGGCCCTCGAACGGCTGCGGCACGCTGAAATCCTGCGGCAGCGCAGTCACAGCCGCAATGCGGGCGCGTTCATCATCTGTGCGTGGGGTGGTATGAAGATGCAGATCCCGCAGCTCGGCTGACAGGGAAGGGGCGGCCGCCAGCGCGACCACCAAAAGGGCAACAGGGCTACTCGCCTTCGTCCATTTTCGATGCGTTGAGTTGCGCATAGTTGGCTTCGCCAATCCTTTCATACAGGTCGAGCTGCGTTTCAAGAAAGTCGATATGGCTCTCTTCATCGGACATCAACTTCTCGAAAAGCGACATAGAGACATAGTCGCCGGCCTCCCGACAATACTCGCGCGCTTCCTTGTAGAGTGCCCTTGCGTCGATCTCGGCCGCCAGGTCACATTCCAGTGTTTCCTTGGGCGTCTGACCGATCCGCAGCGGGTCCAGTTTCTGAAGATTCGGGTGACCCTCCAAAAAGATAATTCGCTCAATCAACTTGTCCGCATGTTCCATTTCCTCAATGGATTCTTCGCGGCTTTTTTTGGCCATATGGCCAAGGCCCCAGTCTTCCTGCAGCCGGTAATGCAGCCAATACTGGCTGACGGCAGTCAGCTCATGCCGCAGTGACTTGTTTAGATACTCGATGACCTTTGGGTCGCCCTTCATCTGCATTCTCCTGTGTTACTCCGGCACGCAGTGCGCGGAGCTGCATCGGGACTTCCAGATTATCGTTTGATCTCATCGTGTCCAGAAAAAGAGGCATACAACCGCCACAATCTGCTGACTTTCCAAGGGCATGGTAGATTTTGCCGGGGGTGATGATGGTCTGCGGGTCCGCCGTGCGCATCCAGTCGATGGTCGCGCGAATTTCGTGATCGGAAATGTTGGTGCAGTGGCAGACAATCATTTTGTTGGCTCGGTATTGTGCCCCTTTGGGCGGTCAGGTGAGGATGACCGGGCCGGGGAAACACACCCCCGGCCCGGTCGGAAATCAGTGGAAGACGGCGTCGGGGTTATCCAGGCTGTCGGATCCTTCGAACTCGATCCCGTCCAGTTCCAGCGCGGTCACGATGCGTTCGATGGTCTTGGTCTGATCGACCAGACCGTTGACACCGCCCATGATCAGGGCCTCGCCGCCTTCGTTGCCGCGCTCCAGCATCTGGTCATAGGCAAAGCCCGCCTCGGCGGTCGATTTGATCCTGCCCAGTGCTTGCATCGTTGCGGCCAGTTTCGCCTTCATCTCGGTATCCAGCGCCGGGTCGGTCGCGATGACCAGATCGGCCAGCGATGCGCCCGAAACCGGTGTGCCGTCGATGCGGGTATAGCTGCCCAGATAGACGTTCTGGATGCCCAGACCGTCATAGTAATGGCTGTTATGAGTGTTGTCCGAGAAGCAGTCATGCTCTTCCTCGGGGTCATTCAGCATCAGACCCAGACGCATCCGCTCACCGGCCTGCTCGCCATAAGACAGCGAACCCATGCCGGTCAGGATCGCGCTGACGCCTGCGGCTTCGTTCTCCATCAGGGCCGCGCGGGCTGCGCCGCCGTCTTTCCACTGGTCCGACATCCAGGCCAGATCGCTGACCAGCAGATCGGTCGCAGCACTCAGGTATTGGGCGCGACGGTCACAATTGCCGCCCGTACACGCCTCACCCTGTACATAATCTGTGGCCGGACGGTTGCCCGCGCCTGCGCTGTGGCCGTTCATGTCCTGGCCCCACAGCAGGAATTCGATGGCGTGATAGCCGGTCGCCACGTTGGCCTCGATACCATCGGCCTCGTGCAGCGTTTCGCTCAGCAGTTCGGGGGTGATTTCGCTGGCGTCGATGGTCTCGCCCGACAGATCAAAGCTGGGGTTGGCGATGACGTTCAGAACGGCAAATTCGTTCTCATCCGTCGCACCGCCATAGGCCGCGTCCACATAGTCGATCAGACCCTCGTCCAACGGCCAGGCGTTCACTTTGCCTTCCCACTCATCGACGATTGCATTGCCGAAACGATAGACCTCGGTCTGCTGATAGGGGACACGTGCAGCAACCCAAGCCGCGCGCGCTGCGTTCAGCGTGGCGTCCGAGGGATCGGCGATCAGGGCATTGACCGCTTCCTGCAAGGTCTTCGCTGCAATCAGGCTGTCATCAAACTTGGCTTCGGCAATATTGGCATAGGTGTTCAGCACATCTGCTTTGGCAGGCGCGTCAGCTGCACCTGCGGCGGTCGCAACGCAAAGCGTCAGGGCGCTGGCGGCGGTCAAAAACTTGGTCATAAGAGCTCGGTACTTTCTTGTCAGAACTGTCAGAACACGCGGCACCGGTCCGCGGGTCTTATAAGAAAATAACTGAGTGAATTAGTCACCAATGTCAACCTGAGTTTTATTGTCAGAAATTTGTAAAAAGTGTATAAGGTTTCGCACGCCTCCCCATATCCGGCGGGGCCTCGAGGCGGTGGTTAAGATTGCGCGACAGGTGATTCGCGCTAAAATCGCTGTTGTGATTCTTTTTAAGACGGTTGTTGGTTAATGAAGTGTGCTATTCTGGCCTTGTCCTTTTTTCCTGCGGCACTCGCAGCCCAGGCGACGCAAATCGCGCCTCCTCATCAACATGGTACCGGCCAGTTGGATATCGTGTTCGCGGAGGCGGAGTTTTCGCTGTCGCTGAGGATTCCAAGCGTGGACATCATCGGGTTCGAAACCCCGGTGGTAAATGACGATGAACGCACGCGTGTTGCGATCGCGATCTCCGAACTATCCGAACCGCTGAACCTGTTTGTTGTCCCGACCGAGGCCGGGTGCATTACCACATCTGCAAACGTGATCCTGACGCATGAGATTTCCGAGCAGCAAGGCGAGGGAACGTCCGTTTCGAAAGAGCATTCTGAATTTCAGGCGGACTACATTATCCAATGCCAGGATATAGGCGCGCTGAACACGATCGAATTCACCTATTTTCAGCGCTTCAGTGGCACAAAGAAACTGAATATCCGCATTGGCGCGGACCAAGCGATCAGCACCCATGAAATCACCCGTGACATGCCCAGACTGGATCTGGCGCAATCCCGGTAACAACGGCCTTACGCTACCGATTGGGATCCAAGCTAAGGGTCAGAATCTCAATGGGATTTTGGCGCAC
Source organism: Ruegeria sp. E8 (assembly GCF_056533985.1). Classification (NCBI taxonomy): domain Bacteria; kingdom Pseudomonadati; phylum Pseudomonadota; class Alphaproteobacteria; order Rhodobacterales; family Roseobacteraceae; genus Ruegeria; species Ruegeria sp. E8. Next base: position 67,122 of record NZ_JBQFOY010000022.1, on the reverse strand, counting down.
GCACGTCCAGTGGATCAGGCTGTGCCAAGGCCGGTCTTTACCAACATCGTGGTCTGGAATTGAGGCAAAGATTAACAAATCAGGGCACAAAAAACTCATGTGTGACAAGTTCTCGTAAAACTTATGCCAATATCGAAATCTATTGCTACATCATCCTGCCGATCTGTTGACTAGTCCAGTTTTAATGAGGGGGTATCTCGGCAGGGTTAGGGGGGATGCCCGTTCAGGCCGCTATCAGGCGCCAAAGCGTGGCATCCCCTGCCGTATCGGATGCGGCGGGCGCACCATCAAAAAGATGTCAGTCGATCTTGTTGCGCTGCGCGTGCGGGGTGACGCCAAAGCTTGATCGATACACGCGAGAGAAATGGCCGGGGTTTTCAAAACCGCAGGCCACGGCGATTTCGGTGACCGAGGCTTCGGTCTGCAACAGCAGTTTCTGAGCCCGCTCCAGCCGCATTTCCATGAAGTACTTTTTGGGCGACGTGTTCAGATATTTGCCGAACAACCGCTCAAGCTGTCGTGTCGAAATGCCAAGCTCGTCCGCGATGAAAGACGGGGACACCGGGGTTTCGATTGCGTCCTGCATGATGGTGATCGCCTTGGCGAGATGCGCGTTGCGCATTCCGTTGCGCGATTGCAGGGAAACCCGCTGCTTGGCCGTGGCATTGCGCACGGCGTTGTAGACCATCTGATCCGCCACATCGATCGCCAGTTCCTCACCGTGATCGCGTTCGATCAGGTGCAGCATCAGGTCCGCCGTAGCGGTTCCGCCGGACGCGGTGATGTGCTTTTCGTCGGCCACGAACACGCTGCGCACCAGGTTGACCTCGGGAAACGCCTCCATGAACGCGTCGTGATATTCCCAGTGGATCGCCGCCTGCATCCCGTCGAGAAACCCAGCCTCGGCCAGTACCCACGCCCCTGAACACAGGGCCCCGATCGGTGTACCGCGGGCGCGTTCGCGCCGCAGGGTGGCCAGCAGCGGGCGGGTGACGTGATTGCGCATGTGAATGCCCGACAGGACAAACAACTGATCGCTTTTGGTCAGACCGTCCAAACCGGAATCGACAAGCGTGACCGACCCGTTGGAACACACGGCCTGCTCTCCATGTTCAGACACGAAGGACCAGGTATACAGCTCTTCGCCGCTCACAAGGTTGGCAATCCGCAACGGTTCGACCGCGCAGGAAAACGCGAGGTGCGAGAACTCCTCGATCAGGACAAATGCGATGTGCCGCGTCTGGGGCATGAAGGGTACCGTTTCCAAGCTGGGGCAACGCCCCAAAGGTGAGTCTATTTTGCAGGCGCCTATGCTGCACGAAAATTTTTTGTATACAAGTTGTATTTTCTTAGAATACACATCCGTGACCGCACGCGATTCGAGCGCGGCAGCCAAGGGTAATGAGGCCAAGGGATGAAAGACGAAGCCAAGTCACGCAAATCAGCACTCAGAGAGCATCTGAAAGTGTCGATCCTGACGCTGCACCTGCGACCGGGCGCGGATCTGGACGAGGCGCATCTGTCCGATGAGTTCGGCCTGTCGCGCACCCCACTGCGCGAAGTGTTCCGGCAACTGGCCGGTGAAGGCTATCTGGACCTGCGCACCAACCGCAGCGCCCGCGTATCCGAGATGTCCTATACAACCCTGCGCGACTTCTTCCTTGCCGCGCCGATGGTTTACGGCGCGATCCTGCGTTTGGCGGCTGTAAACGCGACCAAAGCGCAGATCGACGACCTGAAACAGGCTCAGCAGGCGTTCAAGGCCGCGTTGCGCTCGGGCTCTGGCGAAGATCGCGCGCTGGCCAACAACCGCTTTCACGACGTAACCGGCGAGATGTCGGGCAATGTCTACCTGCTGCCCTCGTTCAATCGGTTGCTGATCGATCATGCCCGCATCGGCATGACCTTTTACAGGCCACAGACGGCTGAAATGTCCGAGAACCTGTCCGAAGCAAGCCGCCAGCACGACGCCATCATCGCCGCCATCGAGGCGCGCGACGAGGCGGCTGCTGCGCAGCTGGCCGAAGACCACTGGAACCTGTCACGCGATCAGATCGAGCTGTTCGTGATGCCTGACGCGCTGGATGTCCCGATGGGCATCCCGCCCCTTTCGAAACCTGCATGAGGACGGAATGAACCCGATTTTCAAGTTTGAGGGGATATATACCCCTGTGGTCACGCCCTATCACGACGATGGCAGCGTGAATTGGGACGCCTTGTCCGACGTGATCGAATACCTGATCGAGAATGGTGTACATGGCCTGATCTCGGGGGGCTCGACCGGCGAGAACTATGCCCAGACCGTCGAGGAACGGCTGGAACTTGCCAAATTCACACATGAGCAATTGAAGGGGCGGTTGCCTTTGGTCGTGGGGACCGGCGCGATGCTGACCCCGGACTCGATTGCCTTGGCATCTGGCGCGCGCGACATCGGCGCGGATGCGATCCTGCTCGCCAGTCCGCCCTATTCGGTGCCGACCGACCGGGAAAACGCGCTGAACGCACTGGCCATCGACAAGGCCGCCGACCTGCCGGTGATGCTGTACAACTACCCGCACCGCACCGGCACGATGATGGGCGAGGAATTCCTCGACCGCGTCGGCCGCAGCCGCAACTTCTGCGGCATCAAGGAAAGTTCGGGGGATATCAACCGGGTACACCTGCTGGCCCGCGACTATCCGCATATCCAGCTTGGCTGCGGCATGGACGATCAGGCGCTGGAGTTCTTTGCCTGGGGCGCACCATTCTGGGTCTGCGGCGGGTCGAACTTTCTGCCTGCGGAACACGTTGCGCTGTATCAGGCCTGCGTGATCGAAGGGAATTTCGCTAAGGGCCGCCGGATCATGTCCGCGATGATGCCGCTGATGCGGGTGCTGGAACAGGGTGGCAAATTCATCCAGACCATCAAGCATGGCGTGACCATGAACGGGATCGACGCGGGCGCCATGCGGCCTCCGCTGAAGGGCTTGAACAAGGACGACAAGCGCGCGTTGGAACAGGTAACGCGCGTGCTGAAAAAGACAATCGCCGACATCGTGGCTGAGAATAAGGTTGGGGGGTAAGAGACATGGATCTGCTGACACAGGACGAATACAAATCCATCGCCGCAGGCCTGACCCTGCCGACCGGAGCCTTCATTGACGGCGCTTACCGCCCGGCGATCTCTGGCGAGACGTTTGAGACGGTAAACCCCGCGACCGGCGACAAACTGGCTGATATCGCATCCTGCGGCGCGGCAGATGTGGACTTCGCCGTCGAAAAGGCGCGCGAGGCATTTGACGATGGCCGCTGGTCGAAACTGCACCCGTCCGAGCGCAAGGATGTGCTGATCCGGCTCTGCAAGCTGATGACCCGCAACGCCCGCGAACTGGCGGTGATGGAAAGCATCGACAGCGGCAAGACCATCTTCGACTGCGAAACCGTGGACGTGCCCGAAACGATCCACTGCCTGAAATGGCACGCCGAGGCGATTGACAAGATCTATGATCAGGTCGCGCCCGCCAGCGACGACCACATCGCCATGGTGGTGCGCGAACCTATTGGTGTTGTCGGTCTGGTGCTGCCGTGGAACTTTCCGCTGCTGATGCTGGCCTGGAAGATCGGTCCGGCTCTGGCGGCGGGCTGTTCGGTGGTTGTGAAACCAGCGGCTGAAACCACGCTGACCGCTCTGCGTCTGGCCGAGCTGGCGATGGAGGCCGGTCTGCCGCGCGGTGTGCTGAACATCGTCCCGGGCGGCGGCGCAAATGTGGGCGAACCCATCGGGCGGCATATGGATATCGACATGGTGTCCTTCACGGGCTCGACCGTCACCGGCAAACGGTTCCTGACCTATTCCGCCGAAAGCAACGCCAAAGAGGTGGTGCTTGAGATGGGCGGCAAGAACCCGGCCATCGTGATGGATGATGCCGAGAACCTCGACCGCGTGGCCGCGCATGTGGTCAACGGCGCGTTCTGGAACATGGGCGAGAACTGCTCGGCCTCGTCCCGCCTGATCGTGCATAAGGACGTTAAGGCTGAACTGCTGGAACGCATCGCGCATCACGCGAAGCAGTGGAACATCGGCGACCCGCTGGACCCGGAAACCCGCATGGGCGCGCTGGTCAGCGAAGGGCACTATACCAAGGTCTGTGGCTATCTGGATCAGGCCGAGAACGTGGTGATCGGCGGCAAGGCCGAAACTGTTGAATCTGGCGGCGTGGCCGCCGGGGGCTTCGTCGAGGCCACGGTGGTCGAGGTCCCCGGCAACGACTCGACCTTGGCGCGCGAGGAAATCTTCGGCCCGGTCCTGTCGGTGATCGAAGTGTCGGGCTTTGACGAAGCCATCAAGATCGCCAATGACACCGAATATGGCCTCTGCGCCTCGATCTTCACTGCCAACGCCAAACGTGCCATCCGCGGTGCGCGGGCGATCCGGGCGGGCACCGTAACGGTCAACAGCTTTGGCGAAGGCGACATCTCCACGCCTTTCGGCGGTTACAAGCAGTCGGGCTTTGGCGGGCGCGACAACTCGGTCCACGCCCATGATCAGTACACCCAGCTGAAAACCATCTGGATCGATCTGGCTGATGACGCGGATGAGGCCGTCGATTGACACGGTTCGACGCCAAAAGACTGCCCCGGCAGACGGGCCCGGCGGGATGGAATGCCATCCTGCCACCCCAAACGCCTCTGCCGGTGCTCAAACAGGACCTGACCGCCGACATCACCATTGTCGGCGGCGGGTTTGCCGGGCTCAGCACGGCGCGGCGGCTGCATCAACTTGACCCGTCACTAAAGGTTGTACTGCTGGAAGCGGGCCGATTTGCCGATGGCTCGGCGGGGCGGAACTCGGGGTTTATGATCGACCTGCCGCATGATCTGGCCTCGGACAATTACGCGGGCGAGGGGTTGGAAGCGGATCGCGCCGCCATCGCCCTGAACCGCAAGGCCATCGCCTTTGCGACCGAGGTGGCCGATGAATGCGACCTGCCGCAGGAAATGTTCGACCCATGCGGCAAGTACAATGCCGCTGCCACCAAGGCGGGGGACGCGCATAATCGCGAATTTGCCGCACATCTGATCAAACTGGGCGAGCCGCATACGCTCTATGACCAGCAGCAGATGCAAGAGATCACGGGCAGCCCGCATTACACATCCGGCCTTTATGCACCGGGGACGGTGATGGTGCAGCCCGCAGCCTATGTACGGGCGCTGTCGGGTCAACTGGCTGGCCAAATCAACGTATTCGAAAACTCACCTGTTACCAGCTTTGAAAAGCAGGGCACAGGCTGGGCAGTCAACACCGCCAAGGCCAAAGTCAGCACCGGGCGGATCGTTCTGGCCAATAACGGCCATCTTGAAAGCTTTGGGTTCTACCAACGGCAATTGATGCATATCTGCCTCTACGCCTCGCTCTCGGCGCCGCTGACCGAAGCGCAAATCAAGACGCTGGGCGGGCAATCGCGCTGGTCGGTGACACCGGCAAACCCGATGGGCACATCGGTGCGGCGCATTTCCGGCAGCTACGGCGATCGTATCCTGATCCGCACCGGGTCCAGCTTTCATCCGACGATTGAGACCAGCCCGATGCGGCTGCGCAATGCAGGCTGGGTGCATGACCGCAAGTTCCGGGAACGTTTCCCGCATCTGCCGGACGTGAAGATGGAGCACAGATGGGCCGGAATGCTCTGCCTCAGCCGCAATGGGTCTGCGGCCTTTGGCCAGCTTGAGGACGGTGTGTTTTCGGCCTGCTGTCAGAATGGCCTAGGCATCGCCCGGGGCACCTTGCAAGGCATGGGCATCGCGGAACTTCTGATGCAAGGCGGATCAGAGATCGCGGATCACTTTCTGGCGCAGCCGGACCTTCCGCGCCTGCCGCCCGAGCCATTCGCCTCGCTTGGGGCGAACAGCTATCTGATCTGGAAAGAATGGCGGTCCGGCAAGGAATAACGCGTGGGCGTCAGGGCAAGCTCAGCTTGGCCATGCGCCCACCATCCACCGTATAGACCTGCCCGGTGATAAAGCCCGCATCCTCTGACGCCAGAAACGCCACGAGGGCCGCAACCTCTTCGGGCCGCCCCGTCCGCGCGGCAGGGTGAATTTTGGCAATGTCGCGCCGGAATGCAGCGGGGTCGGGCATGGACTCGATGAAATCCTCGTTCAGTTCGGTATCGATCCATCCCGGCGCAACGGCATTGCAGCGGATACCTTCGGCCCCGTGATCCACAGCAACGGCGCGGGTCAGCCCGTGCAACCCCGCTTTGGATGCGCAATAGGCAACGTGACCCGGATTGCTGCCCAGACCTTCGATGGAACCGGTGTTGACGATGCTGCCCTTGGTCTGACGCAGATGCGGCAGCGCGGCTTTGATCATCAGGAATGGGGCGGTCAGGTTGACTGTCAGATTGCGATGCCAATCCTCAAGGCTCATCTCCTCGATCGAGGCTTCCTGCATCATACCTGCATTGTTGACCAGCACGTCCAGTCGCCCGGCTTTCGCCATCACTTCGCTGACCACCTGCGCCGGGCTGTCGGGATCGGTGAAATCTGCGGTAATTCCCGAAAATACGCTGTCTTCACCTCGTTGCGCGGTAAAGACCTGTGCGCCCTCGTCCTGCAACCGGCGGGCGATGGCCTGACCGATCCCGCTGCGCCCGCCTGTGACCAGCGCTACCTTTCCGTCGAACCGCTTCATGAAACGGGTTTCCCTCCGTTAACCTCAACCAGCGTGCCGCAAACATAGCGCGACGCGTCCGAGACAAGGAACATGATCACATCGGCGATATCCTCGGGCTCGGCAATCCGGCCCAGCGGCACGGTCTGGCCCAGCTCGGCCACGGCCGTATCGGGATCAAAGCCCCGCTTTTCAAAGCCTGACCGCAGCATCGGCGTATTCACCTCATTCGGGCAAACGGCGTTGATGCGGATACCCTGATGCGCGTGGTCCATGCCCATGCACTGGGTCAGGGATGCGATGGCCGCCTTGGTCATGCAATAGACCGCGTGGTTGGGACCGGGGCGCAGCCCCCAACAGGATGCGGTGTTGACGATGGCTCCGCCGCCGGTTTCAGCCATGATCGGAATCGCGGCGCGACAGATGCGGAAGGGGGCTTCGACATTGACGCCCAGCGACAAAGACCAATCCGCATCCGACGTATCCGTGACCGACCCGCGTGTGATGACGCCGGCATTGTTGATCACGATGTCGAGCCCGCCAAGCGCCGAGGCCGCAGCCCGGGGCAGATGATCGGCATAGTCCGGGTCCAGCAGATCACCGGGCAGATGCGCTTCGGCTTCGATGCCCTCGACCGACCGGTCGGCGACGGCAACGCGAGCACCAGCTTCGCGCAAGCGTTGAACGATTGACGTCCCGATACCACCGGCTGCGCCAGTGACGAGGGCTGATTTTCCATTCAGGTTCATGAGGTCATCCACAGTTAGAAAGACGCGACAGGGGCGCCGAATTGGCTTTCATCGGGCACAATGCCCAGCCCCGGCCTTGTCGGCAGCGCGATATGCCCGCCTTTGATCTGAATGCCGTTTTCGGGATCGTAATTGCCCTCGATATACGGTGCGGCGATCCAGACGCCTTCCAACAGATCGGGCCGAACGGTTGCGCCAATATGAGTACATGCGGCGGCAATGATATCTCCGCCCCAGCTGTCATCGCAGGTATGCGGCAGGTTGCGCGCCTCGCACATATCGCGGAAGGCGCGCATCGGGTGCAAGCCGCCGATCCGCGTCACTTTCATGCCGAACCCATCGACCAGACCCGTCCCCGCTGCCGAGATCACGGTGTTCAGGCTGGTGCTGCTTTCGTCCATGTAAAGGCCGTGCGTGATCTGTGGCCGGATCTTCTGCAAATCCTCGATTGTGTTGCAGGGCTGTTCCATGACGAACGGGATCTCGGGGCATTCGCGGCTGACGCGCAGGGCATCGCGCGTGGTCCAGCCTCGGTTGCCGTCTACGGCCAGGCGCATGCCCGACCCTTTGACCACGTCCCAGACCTTGCGGATGGTTTCGATGTCGATCTCGACCGGGCGGCCCCCGACCTTGATCTGCAGACGAGGGTAGCCTTCGGCCATTTTCTCTGCCGCCAGCCGGGCGATGTCGTCGGGTGCACCGACGCCCGTGGCGTAATAGGACGGCACCTTGTCCGTCATCTTGCCGCCCAGCAGATCGCAGACCGGAACACCCAGATCCTTACCCAGCAGGTCATGCACGGCGATGTCGATGGCCGCCTTGGCATAATTATGCCCGTTCAGCAGCCCGTCCATCCGGCGGTGAAGGGGCAGGGGCAGCGCCTCAACCCCGATCAACCCGGGGGCCATTTCAGCCAGCGCGGCGCGCGCCCCGGCGGCGTGCGCCTCGGCATAGGTCGGGCCGACCGGGCAGGTTTCACCCCAACCCACCAGACCGTTATCCGCCACGACCTTGACCAGCGTGGTATCAAGCGCCCAGACCTCGGCATTGGCCATCGTATAGGGCCCGTTTTTGACCGGCAGGTCGTGGCTGTAGATGTGCAGTTCGGCGATCTTCATTTTGTCAAACCAGTTCAGAACGAAAAAAAGGGCCCACCCGGGATGCGGGCGGGCCAGTACGGGGAGTATATATTCAGTAGCTCTGGTTCAACTCATCCGCTGCCGGGATTTCCCTCTCACGGCGGGCGATATAGTCCAGAAGCGCCTCGTTCCTGGCTTCGTCCAGTTTGGGCTCCTGATACTCGGCCAGCAGTTTCCGGGCGTGTTTCAGGGCGCGTTCGGTGATTTCCACCTCACCCTCGGCCACCCATTGCTCGATCGAGTTGTTGTCGAACAGTTCCGGCATGAAGAACGCCGTCTGGAAATTGTCCTGCGTATGCGGATGACCCAGATAATGCCCGCCGGGGCCCACATCGGGAACCGCTGCCAGCGCCTGATCGAAATCATGCCATTTCGGACCTTCCGCCATCCGATAGGCCATCGCGCATTGTTCTGCATCCACGATGAACTTGGCGACCGAACAGTGCATGCCAGCCTCGTTCCAGCCTGCCGAATGCCAGATATAGTTGGCCCCGGCATGGATCACCGCGCTGAGCGTTGTGGCGGATTCATACCCCGCCTGCGCGTCAAAGGTCTTTGCCCCGCCCAGCGTGTTCGAGGTACGCCATGGCACATCGTAATACCGCGCCATCTGACCGATCATGAAGTTCATCAGGCTGATCTCGGGCGTGCCCGCCATGGGCGCTCCGGATTTCATCGACACGGTCGACAGGTAATGGCCCCAGATCACCGGGCACCCCTTGCGGATCACCTGCGTATAGGCCAGCGCCGAAAGCGCCTCGGCAGTCAGCTGCGCCACGGTCGCGGGCACCGATGCAGGCGTGTTCGCGCCACCCAGAACGAAGGGCGAGCACAGAACCGGCTGATTGCGGCGGCAGAAGGCGCGCATCGCCCCCAGCATGGTCTCATCCCACACCAACGGGCTGTTGCCGTTGCAGTTTCCGGTGGTGACGGGATGGTCATCGATGAAACCTTCGCCGAACAGGATATCACACATATCCATCACGTCCTCGGCGTTCTTGGGCGAGGTGGTCATGCCCATGAAGGTCTTGTCCGAGTATTTCATCGACGAATAGGTGATGCGCAGGTGCCGCTGGCTGATCGGGTGATCGTAGGGCTCAACGATATGGTGGGCCGAACTGTGCAGCGCAGGCATCATGTGTGACAGCTTGTGGAACATCGCCAGATCATCCAGCGTCGGGTTCCGGCGCACGTCATCCAGATCACGCAGGAAAGGGGCTCCGGTCATCGGCACAAAGATCGAATGCTTGCCACCCAAGGCAAGGTTTTTTTGCGGATCGCGTGCATGGTATGTGAACTGCGCCGGAATGGTCGAGATCAACTCGCGCACCATATTGCGGTCCAGATAGACCAGTTCGCCGTCAACCTTGGCACCGGCTTTTTTCCAGTCTTCCAACGCGATGGGATCGCGGAACTGAACACCGACATTTTCCAGAATGTCCATCGCCGCATTGTCGATACGCTCGACCTGGCTTCCGTCCATAACCTCACAGACGGGAATGCCCCGGGTCAGGCCCGGTAGCATGGCAAAGTTCGGTGCGGTTCGTTGGGCGCGGCGGGCGGAGCGTCCGCCGGACCGCGCGGCAGTGCGAGTAGTCAAAGGGCAATCCTCCAATTTTTAAACAAACTGACGGATTCGCCGCGCTTTCACCTCTCTGATTGCGATATGTGTTTGCAAGAAGCGACACGGCCGGCACCCAGGCGTTTTCCTGTATAGGCTGCCCAAAAGGACGTCCGGTCATTCCTCCCTGTGTGATCTACTTCACAGCCAATCCGGTGCTTACATTTGCAACAGGTACACGAATGATTGTTTCAGGAGGCGCGCATTCATGCACCACGTGACTGAGATGCTGATTGTCGGCGCCGGGTTCTCTGGGCTGACAATGGCGCTTGAGGCGCGCAAACGCGGCATCGGGGATATCGCGATTCTTGAAAAAGCCGACGATATCGGGGGAACGTGGCGCGAAAACACCTATCCCGGTGTCGCCTGTGATGTGCCGTCACATCTGTATTCCATGGCGACCCACCCCAATCCGCATTGGAGCCGCGCCTATGCCGGTGGCGCTGAAATTCAGGCCTATCTGCAAAACGTCGCGCGGCACGAGGGGCTCTATGATCTGTGCCACTTCGGGCAGGAGCTGAAATCGGCCAGATGGGACGGCACGCGCTGGCAGGTCGAAACCATGGATGGCCAGCACTGGTCAGCCCGGTTTCTGGTCTCGGCCATTGGCGCGCTGCATCACCCCAGCATTCCCGATATTCCCGGCGCAGACAGTTTCCCCGGCCCCTGTTTCCACTCTGCCGAATGGAACCACGATGTCGATCTGACCGGCAAGAACGTGGCGGTCGTCGGGACCGGCGCGTCCGCTGTTCAGTTTGTGCCCGAGATTGCCAAGACCGCAGGCCATGTCACGATCTTTCAGCGCAGCGCTCCATACGTGTTGCCGCGCCCGGACGGCCCCATTGCAGGATGGGTGCGCAATCTCTATGCCCGCTTTCCCATCTTGCCGCGGATTCGGCGCAAGCTGATCTTCATGATCTTTGAACACCGCCACCGCGTCTTTCGCGGCGAAAAGCGCATGGTGAACTTTGCCATGAAGATGTGGCGCAAATCCCTGGAGCGCGCGATTCCCGATCCGGCGGAACAGCAAGTTCTGACCCCGGATTACCAGATCGGCTGCAAACGCATTCTCAGTTCGAATGACTGGTACCCGACGCTGGCCCGCGACAATGTCACTGTCGTGCCGCAGGGCGTCGCGCGGATTGACGGTGATAAAGTGGTCGCGGCAGATGGCACCGAAACCCAGGCGGATGCCCTGATCTGGGGCACCGGGTTTCACGTCACCAATGTGGTCGAGCGGTTGGACATCACCGGGTCCGACGGGCTGACGCTGCGCTCTGCCTGGTCGGATGGCATGTGCGCGCATCTGGGCACCGCGATTGCAGGCTTTCCCAACTTCTTCCTGCTGCTGGGGCCACATACCGGATTGGGGCATAACTCGGTCGTGCTGATGATCGAGGCGCAGGTCGGGCATATTGGTCGGGTCCTGAGCGGGATGCAGCGCCAAGGCCTGTCCGCGATTACTCCTGACGCGGCCAGGCAGGCTGCCTTCACGCAGGAAATGCAGGACCGCCATTCAGACAGCGTCTGGCAGGCCGGGGGCTGCACGTCGTGGTATATGGATGCGGATGGCCGGAACACGACCCTGTGGCCCGGCACAGTTGCCGAGTTTCAGAAACGCATGGCACAATCGGGGCTGGAACAATACCGACCCGCCGCCCACGGCAAGGGAGAGAGCTGAATGACAACCGTTCTGATCGTGATCGCCATCCTTGCGGCCTTCCTGTTTGCCATGAACCTGTGGACCCGGAAACTGATGCGCCAGGGCCTTCAGACCGTGCCGCAACTGGGTCAGATCACACCGGTGCGCGGCGGCAGCATTCACTATGTCGAAAAGGGCAACCCCGAGGCTCAGACCATTGTCATGATCCACGGTCTGGCCGGGCAGTTGCAGCACTACACCTACGCGCTGGTGGACCTTTTGGCGGATGATTACCACGTCATCGCGCTCGACCGGCCGGGATGCGGATATTCAACCCGCGACGCGGCAGAGCTGGCGCAATTGCCTCAACAAGCCGGCATGATCGCCGAATTTCTGGAAACCAAAGGCGTGGATCAGGCGGTTCTGGTCGGCCACTCGCTGGGCGGCGCGCTGTCTCTGGCAATGGCTCTGGACCATCCGAACCGGGTCTCTGGTCTGGCGTTGCTGGCACCGCTGACGCACAAGGTGCCCCAAACCCCCGCCGTGTTCAAACCGCTCGAAATCCGGGCCGAATGGCTGCGCCGCCTGATCGGCGATACGCTTGCGGTTCCTCTGGCCTCGAAAACCGCGCCGCATACGCTGGGCGCGGTGTTTGATCCTGAAACCCCGCCTGATGACTTTCTGGACCGGGCAGGTGGGGCGCTCGGGCTGCGGCCTTCCGCCTTTGTCACAGCGTCCCAGGACATTGTCGGCGTCGATGCCAGCATAGGCGCACAGGTTGCGCGCTATCCGGACCTGACTGTACCCGGAGGCATTTTGTACGGCCGTCAGGACGCCATACTGTCCCCACCATTGCATGGGCCCACAATGACCGATTTCGGGCTGAGCTACGAAGAACTCGACGGGTTCGGCCACATGATCCTGATCACCGAACCGGAAACCTGCGCCGCCTTTATCCGCAGGATGGCAGAGGCGACGACATCCCCCCGAGGGTCCTTGCAAACCCCTCCGTCCAAAGACGCGTGAAAGAATTCTGCAACTGGGTTGATTTCCCTCTTGACCCTCCCGGGCCCCTCGCTTACATCGCCTCTCACTCAAGGCGGAGTAGCTCAGTTGGTTAGAGCAGCGGAATCATAATCCGCGTGTCGGGGGTTCAAGTCCCTCCTCCGCTACCACTTCCCTCACTCACCATACGTAAGATACAGACGTCTCTCGCAAGATCGAACCGTCAGCCACAATTCACGGGTTTTTTTGTTGCCGATGTTAAGGGCAGGCCGTGCATGGGCACATCTGTAGTGAAGTCCGCCAATAGAATTCAGGTTTCCTGCGCACGCAGAAGGTCATGGCGACCTTGATCCTGACCGAAAGTGCCCCGATTGCCTTTCATCGGGGTGGTCGCCTTTGCACCCAAGGTTTAGCGCCATGTTCACTCGCTTCAACACACGACACCAGCGTGACCGACACGGCAGCGCTGTTCCCTGACACGCAGGGGCAACCATAAAAACAAGAGTGATTGGATGGTGCTGCTGGAGAGAATTGAACTCTCGACCTCTCCCTTACCAAGGGAGTGCTCTACCTCTGAGCTACAGCAGCGCTGTGGGCGGGTGATTAGACTCAAACGAAACGCGGCGCAAGGGTGTCTGGACGGTTTTTTTCGCCTCCTGTAGAGAAAGATCATGACGGATAAAAATTCACCCAAAAAACAAGGCAAATCCACTGATGCCCGCGAAGAGCGGCTGAAGGCGGCGCTGAAGGCGAATATGGCGCGGCGCAAGGCGCAGGCCAAGGCGCGGGCGGCATCCACGGACAATGCCGACAAGGACGAGGGATAAGAGCAGATGGATTCGATTCTGGTGACGGGCAACGGTCCGCTCAACGGGCAAATACCGATTGCAGGGGCCAAGAACGCCTGTCTGACATTGATGCCCGCAACGCTTCTGAGCGAAGAACCGCTGACGCTGACCAATGCGCCACGGCTCAGCGACATCAAGACCATGACGGCTCTGTTGCAGTCTTTGGGGGCCGAGGTGTCGTCGCTTCAGGACGGGCAGGTGATCGCAATGTCGAGCCACAGCCTGACCAGCCAGACGGCGGATTATGACATCGTGCGAAAGATGCGTGCGTCGAACCTGGTGCTGGGGCCGTTGCTGGCGCGGTTCGGTCAGGCGGTGGTGTCGTTGCCTGGCGGTTGTGCGATTGGTGCGCGGCCGATGGACCTGCATGTTGAAGGGCTCGAAGCGCTGGGCGCCGAGATTGAGCTGAAGGACGGCTATCTGCACGCCCATGCACCGGGTGGTCTGAAAGGCGCGGTGCATGAGATGCGCTTTGCCTCGGTCGGCGCGACCGAGAACATCGTTATGGCTGCCACGCTGGCCAAGGGCACCACGGTTCTGAAGAATGCCGCGCGCGAGCCCGAGATCGTCGATCTGGTCGAATGCCTGCGCAAGATGGGCGCGCAGATTTCGGGCGAGGGGACCTCGACCATCGAAATTCAGGGCGTCGATCGTTTGCACGGGGCCACCCATCAGGTCGTTACCGACCGGATCGAGCTGGGCACCTATATGCTGGCCCCCGCGATTTGCGGCGGCGAAGTTGAGCTTCTGGGCGGGCGCATGTCGCTGGTCGATTCCTTTGCGGCCAAGCTGGACGCCGCCGGCGTCAGCGTCACGGAAACCCAAGGCGGCCTGAAAGTGGCCCGCAAGAATGGCCGGGTGCAGGCCGTGGATGTGGTGACCGAACCCTTCCCCGGTTTCCCGACGGACCTTCAGGCGCAGATGATGGCGCTGATGTGTACTGCCGAAGGCACCTCGGTGCTGGAGGAGCGTATTTTCGAAAACCGCTTCATGCATGCGCCGGAACTGGTGCGTATGGGCGCGAATATCGAAGTGCATGGCGGCACTGCGACCGTTACAGGCGTCGAAAACCTGAAAGGTGCGCCGGTGATGGCGACGGATCTGCGGGCCTCGGTCTCGTTGATCCTTGCCGGTTTGGCGGCAGAGGGTGAAACCACGGTCAGCCGGGTCTATCATCTGGATCGCGGATATGAACATGTGGTGCGCAAGCTGGAAGGCGTGGGCGCAAAAATCGAACGGATCAAGGGCGAATGACAGACGCAAGTTTTGAAGACGGGCGCGAGGCCCCGCTGAATCTGGGCGCCGAGGATGCGGATGACCTGCAGGTGATCTCGACCTTGGCGCAGGACGCGGTGTTCCCCGTAACCGAGATGAGATGGCAGCCGTCACAGCGCCGCTTTGGCCTGCTGCTGAATCGCTTCCGCTGGGAAGACAAGGACGCAGCCTCCCGCCGTGATCGCCCGTTCGAACGGGTTCAGTCGGTTCTGGTCTTCGATTCGGTTCTGTCGGTGGCCAGTCAGGGCATCGACCGCAGCGAAAAGGACATGGTCATGTCGCTGCTGTCGGTCGATTTCGAACCCGGCGAGGATGGCGCGGGCAACGTCCTTCTGACCTTGGCAGGCGACGGTGCGATCCGCCTGAAAGTCGAAGCGCTGGATGTCACGCTGAAGGACGTCACGCGCCCTTATCAGGCGCCATCCGGTCAGGCCCCGCATCACCCTGAATAGATGCAGAACAAGCGCGGCATTTCTCAGGCGTTTTCCAAAATACTCGAAGGCGTCGCGCTGCGTCCCGCCACCGTGTTTGACGTGTTCGACCTCAGCCGCGTTCTGATCCGGTCGATCACGGAACTTTGCGTGGCCGATCACAACAACGATCCCGAGCATCTGAAGCAGTGGACCGCGAACAAGGACCCGGCCACCGTCCGGGGTTGGATCAAGCCCGGCTCGCAGATCTGGCTGGCTGAGCGGGACGGGCAGGTGGCCGCTGCCGGGGGCCTGTTCGAGACCGGGAAAATAACTCTGTTATATGTCGACCCGGATCACACAGGTTTCGGTGTCGGGGCCGCACTGCTCAACCGGTTGGAACAGCAACTGGCCGCGTGCGGTTGTACCGAGGCGCATCTGGATGCCACCCGGACCGCGCGGGAATTCTACTTGAAACAAGGGTGGCACCCCGAAAATACGACAGGCGACTGGAACGGCATCCCGCAATACCCCATGCGCAAATCGCTGCACCCCACGGACTGAGGGTTGAGGCCACGCCCCTCGGGCGATATGTCCCGTGGCGCAACGCCCGGAGTGCCAGATCATGCCCGTCTTCCTCGACACCACATCGCCCGATTTCGAAGCCGCCTTTCAGACCCTGCTGTCTGCCAAGCGCGAGGACAGTCCGGATGTGGATGCGGTTGTGGCGCAGATTATCGACGATGTGCGCAGCCGGGGCGACGTGGCGGTTATCGAGCTGACTGCGAAATTCGACCGGCTGGAGCTGACGTCCGAAACGCTGGCCTTCAGCGCTCAGGAAATCGCGGACGCGGTGACGCAGGTCTCGGCCGAGGATCGCGCGGCGCTGGAACTGGCCGCCGCCCGCATCCGGGCTTATCACGAAAAGCAGATGCCCAGCGATCACAGTTGGACGGATGAGGCCGGGGCCACGCTAGGCTGGCGCTGGTCGGCGGTCTCTGCCGCAGGTCTCTATGTGCCGGGCGGGCTGGCCTCATACCCGTCCTCGGTCCTGATGAACGCCATCCCGGCCAAAGTGGCGGGCGTAGAACGGCTGGCTATCGTTGTGCCCACGCCGGGCGGGCAGGTGAACCCGCTGGTGTTGCTGGCGGCGCAACTGTCGGGTGTGGACGAGATTTATCGCATCGGCGGTGCGCAGGCCGTCGCCGCGCTGGCCTATGGCACCGACACCATCGCACCGGTCGACAAGATCACCGGCCCGGGCAACGCCTTCGTCGCCGCCGCCAAGCGGCGCGTCTTCGGCAAGGTCGGCATCGACATGATCGCAGGCCCTTCCGAGATTCTGGTCATCGCCGACAAGGACAACGACCCCGACTGGATCGCGCTGGACCTGCTCAGCCAGGCCGAACACGATGAAAGCGCGCAATCGATCCTGATCACCGATGACGCCGCTTTTGGTCAAAGCGTGGCCAATGCCGTCGAAAAACGTCTCGAAACCCTGCAGCGCCGCGCCATCGCCGGGGCCAGCTGGCGCGACTTCGGGGCCATCATCACCGCCCGCGATCTGAACGAGGCCGCGACTCTGTCCAACCGCGTCGCCCCGGAACATCTTGAGCTTTGCGTTGCCGACCCGGTGGCGCTCAGCGAAAAAACCATCCACGCCGGAGCGATCTTTTTGGGCCAATACACCCCCGAAGCCATCGGAGATTATGTCGGCGGCCCCAACCACGTGCTGCCGACTGCCCGATCTGCCCGGTTCTCGTCCGGGCTCAGCGTGATGGATTTCCTCAAACGTACCACGCTCAGCCAGATGACCCCCGAAGCCCTGCGCGTCATTGGCCCCGCCGCCGAACAACTGGCGAATTCGGAAAGCCTCGAGGCGCATGGCCTGTCTGTCACCGCACGTTTGAACCGCCTGAATGGCTGAAATGACGCAAAGACCGGACCTATATGGCGCTTCTCTGCGTTGCCGACGGAATTCCGTTGTTATAGGTCTGTGCTGACACAAGGATTGTGACCGTAAAGATGACCCGCATTTCGCATATCGAACTGGATGACCGAAACCTGCCGCCGCCGACCCCCGAGATCGAGCAGGAGCGCAAGGTTGCCATCTACGATCTGCTGGAAGAAAACAGCTTTGCACTGCCCAGCCGCGAGGACCGCGAGGTGCCGGATGGTCCGTATCACCTGCAGCTCTCGATCCGCGACAAGCGCCTGGTCTTCGACATTGCAACCGAAGCCAGCGAAAAGGCGGCTGAATTCCACCTGTCGCTGGGCCCGTTCCGTCAGGTGGTCAAGGATTACTTCCAGATCTGCGAAAGCTATTTCAACGCGGTGAAATCGCTGCCGCCCAGCCAGATCGAAACCATCGACATGGCCCGCCGCGGCATCCACAACGAAGGCAGCCGCGTACTGCAGGAACGGCTTGAAGGGAAGGCAGACATCGACACCGACACCGCCCGCCGCCTCTTCACGCTGATCTGCGTGTTGCATTTCGGGGGCTGACGCGTGAAGCCTCTGCCGCAGTCGGTCCTTTTCTGTTGCGACCATAACTCGGTTCGCTCGCCCATGGCCGAAGGCCTGATGAAAAAGTTCTACGGCACCGGCACCTATGTTCAGTCCGCGGGTGTACACAACGATCTGGAAATCGACGGCTTCAGCATCGCCGCCTGTCACGAGGTCGGTGTCGAGCTGTCGCGCCACCGGTCCCGATCCTTCGACGAGATGGAACAATGGGGTGACGATCTCAGCTCGTTCGATCTGATCGTGGCACTATCACCCGCAAGCCAGCGAAAAGCGCTGGAACTGACCCGTTTTTTTCACCTCGATGTCGATTACTGGCCAATAATGGACCCTACTGGGATGGGCGAGACCCGCGATCAAAAGCTACATCACTACCGACAAACCCGCGATCAGATCATCAAACATCTGAAAGACCGCTGGGGCGAACCTACGGAGTGACCATGAACCAGACCGTCAAAACCTATTTCGAAGCCTTCAACGCAGGTGACGTCGATGGCATGCTGGCCTGCCTGTCCGACGACGTGGCCCATCACGTCAACGAAGGTCAGATTCGCACCGGCAAGGAAAAGTTCGCGGCCTTCTGCGCCCATATGAACCGCTGCTACAAAGAGAACCTTACCGACATTGTCGTGTTCGACGCCCAAGGCGGCACCCGCGCGGCGGCCGAGTTCATCGTCAACGGCACCTATCTGGAAACCGACGAAGGGCTGCCCGAGGCCCACGGCCAGACCTACCGCCTGCCTGCTGGATCCTTCTTTGATCTGAAGGACGGCAAGATCACCCGCGTCACCACCTTCTACAACCTTGCCGATTGGACCAAGCAGGTTTCGAATGGGTAAGATCACCGGCGTTCGCCCCCTGACCGGAGCGTCGCTTGAGGCCGCTCTGGACGATGTGGCGCGTCTGCGGATCAAAGTGTTCCACGCCTGGCCGTATCTCTATGATGGCGATCTGGACTATGAACGCACCTACCTGCAAACCTATCGCGACAGCGACAGGGCGATCGTGGTCGGTGCATTCGACGGCGACACGCTGGCCGGGGCCTCGACCGGAGCACCGCTGGCCGATCACGCCGACGATTTTGCCACAGCGTTCGAGGGCACGGGTCTGGACCTGACCGACATCTTCTACTGTGCTGAATCCGTCCTGCTGCCCGAGTATCGCGGGCAGGGGGTTGGCCACAAATTCTTTGACGAACGCGAAGCCCACGCCCGCGCGCTGGGCTTTACCAAATGCGCCTTTTGCAGTGTTCAGCGCCCGGCAGATCACCCGATGCGACCCGAGACCTACCGCCCGCTGGACGCCTTCTGGCGCGCCCGTGGCTACGCTCCTTTGCCCGGCGCCATCGCACAGTTTTCGTGGAAGGATATCGGCGAAGAGGGCGAGACGCTGAAGCCGCTGCAATTCTGGATCAGGGACCTCTGAGCCCCGGGCGCAGAAAAAATGCTCGAATTGTGGTATTGTTGGGCTTTCTGTGGGGGAAGTGCGATGAAACGCTACGTTATCGAACGCGATCTGCCGGGTGTTGGTTCCATGTCCGGAGAAGAACTCTGCGGCGCATCCGCGAAATCAAACGAAGCGCTGGAGCAGATACCCGGCGTGCAGTGGGAACATTCCTACGTGGCTGGCGACAAGACCTTCTGCATCTATCTGGCTGAAAGCGAAGACGCGATCCACAAACACGCGGAACTCAGCGGCTTTCCGGCCAACACGGTTACCGAAGTTACCACGATCATCGATCCGACTACCGCTGGCTAAATGGGGCTGTACTCTGGCCGGTGTCCCCGACTAAGGTCGCGCGAATTTGACCGCACCGGGACGCTGCCATGAAAGTCGCAACCGCCGCTTATGACCTGACCTGGCTCGACAGTTGGGCGCAATACGAAGACAAGCTGAACCGCTGGGTGTCCGAGGCTGCGGGGCAGGGGGCCGAGTTGCTGGTCTTTCCCGAATACGGCGCGATGGAGTTGTCGACTCTCGATGGGGCCGATGTTGCGGGCGATCTGGAACGTTCGATCCGAGCCGTATCAGACCGGATCGAGGATGTACAAAACCTGCATTGCCGCCTCGCAAAGACGTACAAAACCTACATTCTGGGTGCATCCGCCCCAGTTGTGGACGGCGAGGGTCGCCCGGTAAACCGTGCTGCCTTCTACGCATCGGATGGCAGTTGCGACCATCAGGACAAACAGATCATGACCCGGTTCGAGCGCGAGGATTGGGACATCGCCCCGGGCGGTCCGCTCAAGCTGTTCGACACAGCGCTGGGTAAAATTGGTGTGCTGATCTGTTATGACAGCGAGTTCCCCTTGCTGGGCCGCGCGCTGAGCGAGGCAGACCTGATCCTCGTCCCGTCCTGTACCGAGGCGCTGTCGGGGTATTGGCGTGTTAGGATCGGTGCGATGTCAAGAGCCTTGGAAAATCAATGTGTTACCGTCATGGCTTCGCTGGTTGGCAGCAACGACTGGTCCGAGGCCGTGGATATGAACACCGGAACGGGTGGCGTATTCGGCCCGCCCGATAAGGGCTTTCCGGCGACCGGAGTGCTGGCCGAGGGCACTCTGAACCAGCCCGGCTGGACCTATGCGGATGTCGACCTGTCCGCCATAGCCGAGGTCCGCGCCGATGGCCACGTACTGAACCGAACCCACTGGGAAGAACAAGCCCCCCGAGTCGAATCGGTCACAATATCCGCCCTTTAGGCGATTCCGCCCTTGAAATAAGCCCAAAATGGGCTCATTTAAGCGCACATCCCCGCAGATTCTGCGGGTGCAACGTAATGATGGAGACAACATGGCCAAGGAAGATACGCTCGAATTTCCCGGTGTCGTGAAGGAACTCCTGCCTAATGCGACGTTTCGGGTCGAGCTGGAAAACGGCCATGAGATCATCGCACATACGGCAGGCAAGATGCGCAAGAACCGCATCCGTGTTCTGGCCGGCGACAAGGTTCAGGTCGAGATGACCCCTTATGATCTGACCAAGGGTCGGATCAACTACCGCTTCAAGTAACGCCTGCCGTAATGGCGTTTATCTTAGGATCGGGCAGCCCAAGGCGGCTGGACCTGCTGGCCCAGCTTGGCGTGCAGCCCGATGCCATCCGCCCCCCTGACATCGACGAAACCCCGTTGAAAGGTGAGCTTCCGGTTCCCTATTGCAGCCGTATTGCCCGCGAAAAAGTGCAGGCGGTTCAAGCAGATGCGGATGATATCATTCTGTGTGCCGATACCACGGTGGCGCTGGGTCGCCGCATTATGGGCAAACCCGAAAACGCAGGGCAGGCGGCCGAGTTTCTGCACGCCCTGTCCGGGCGTCGGCACCGGGTCGTCACCTCGGTTGCGCTGCGTCGGGGGGATCGGGTGCTGCAACGCGAGGTGGTTTCTCAGGTCAAGGTCAAACGCCTGTCGGATACCGAGGTGAACGCCTATCTCGCCACCGGCGACTGGCAGGGCAAGGCCGGAGCTTATGCGATTCAGGGACCAGCCGGGGCCTTCATTCCATGGATTTCGGGCTCGTTTACCGGCATCGTGGGCCTGCCGCTGTCTGAAACGACAGCACTGCTTCGGGCCATCGGCTATCCATTGTACAGAGAGGCGTCATGAAAGGCCGCACCATCGTTCTGGACCATATCGAAGGGCGCGAGGCCGCAGCCCTGATGGTCGACGGCAAGCTGGATGATTTCCTGATCGCAGGGAACGCGCCTGCCCCCGGCACGATCTATCGCGCCCGTGCTGACCGCCCCGTCAAAGGGCAGGGCGGTATGTTCCTGACCACACCGGATGGTCCGGCCTTTCTGCGTCAGGTCAAAGGGTTGGCCCCCGGCGCCCACCTGCTAGTGCAGGTGACGGGCTATGCCGAACCGGGCAAGGCCCTGCCGGTGACCGACCGCATCCTGTTCAAAAGCCGCTATGCCATCGTCACGCCGGACGCGCCGGGCCTGAACATCTCGCGTAGTATCCGGGATGAGGACGAACGCGACCGCCTGCTGGAGATCGCTCATGACCAGATGGGGGACAGCCCCTATGGTCTGATCCTGCGCTCGTGCTGTCTGGGTGAGGATGTGGATGAGATCGCCGAAGACATCAACGCCATGCTGGTGCAGGCCGAACAGGTTCTGAACGATCCCGGCACCGAACCCGAGGCGCTGAGCGAGGGCGACGGCCCCCATATTCTGGCCTGGCGCGACTGGACCGACCCGGCAGAGGTTGTCACCGAAACAGGTGGCTTCGAAACGCACGGTGTGCTGGATGCTCTGGATGTCGCGCGTGGCATTTCGGAGCCGCTGACAGGCGGTGGCCACCTATTCATTGAGGCCACCCGTGCGCTGGTGGCGGTGGATGTGAATACCGGCTCTGACAGCTCGCTGGCGGCTGGAACCAAAGCCAATTTCGCCTGTGCCAAAGCGCTGGCCCGTGCTTTGCGTGTCCGGGGGCTAGGTGGACAGATCACATTGGACTTGGCGCCCATGCCCAAGAAGGACCGGCGCGGTTTTGAACAGGCTCTGCGCGCCGCCTTCAAGGCCGATCCTGTCGAGACCACACTGGCTGGCTGGACGCCTCTGGGACATTTCGAACTGCAACGCAAACGCGGACGTATTCCCTTGAATGAGGTGCTGAAATGAGCTGCCCGATCTGCGGCGAAGATACGGTTGTGAAATTCCGCCCCTTCTGTTCCAAACGCTGTGCGGATGTCGATTTGGCCAAGTGGCTAAACGGTTCTTATGCCGTTCCGTCCCAGCGCGAAGAGGACGTTGAGAGCGACCTTCCCGACATCGAGGACAGCCCTGCACGTCCGCATTAAAAAAATGTCAAAAAGCCTCTGGACACTGGATGATCCAAGTCATAGAAGGCCCCCACCCAACGGCAAAAGCCGTTCCCGTGCCCGGGTAGCTCAGGGGTAGAGCAGTGGATTGAAAATCCTCGTGTCGGTGGTTCGATTCCGCCCCCGGGCACCATTCCTTCAGTTAAGCCTATGTTTATACTCCAGCTTTTAGCAACTGCTTGGAGCCGTAGACCATTTCGCGCCCTTTCACCTTAGCAAAAGACGGTGTTTTTACTTCAGCAGCCGCATCCCGAAAGAGCTTAGAGATCACTACACATCTCCTCGGATCGCTTATGGCTATCGCAGGATCGCAGGATCGCAGGATCGCAGGATCGCAGCGCTGCTGAGAGAGGCCGACACGACGCTGCACTCTCGGGTCCCGGTGAAAGATGCTCTTGATGCTGCGAAGAAGGAAATGGAGTAGACGGTTCGGCAACGTCTGCTCTGAACCCTTGGCAGACCACTTCAGCTTTACATGATAAACGAGAGTATTCGAGGCGGCTTTCATGCAGGAACCATACCAGAGAAACGGTGATTGCATGACCATTCGAAAATTTCAGGTTGTAACGCGACCGGGGAAAGAACAGAATTCGGGAAGTTCATTCACGAGACGGCGATCTCGCTCATGAAGGGAACCAAAGGGATCGCCCAGGGCATTCCGGGGCCCCTCGTGTCAACACTCCCAGAGAGTTTAGCTTCGGCATGATTTGGGGCAGCCTTGAAGCTCTTAAGGCGTTCGTTGGAGAGGATACATCCAGCCCGCATGTAGACCCACAGGAAGCTGAACTGGTCGAGTCGCGTTCAATCAAGCATTATGAATTGGTGGGCTGTCTATGTTTGGAACTGGCTTAAACGTCGATGAACTTTGACCGATATAATGGGTCCTAGAACAAGCGTTTTGTGACTCTGCAACGATAAGTGGGAGGAATGTTCTTATGCCTGGTGAATCTGAAGCATTTGCCGAACTCGAAAAGCGCGAATGGGGTAAGGCGGATGTAGCTCAATCGTACGCACAGGTGTTTGCGAAGGCGGCGGATTTGGTTGTACCGCATTTGGTTGATGCAGTTGAAGCCGGCCCCGGAACTAAAGCCCTTGATCTGTGCTGTGGGCATGGCAACGTATCTTCTGGCCTTGTAAAAGCAGGCGCCTCGGTTACAGGCCTGGATTTTTCACCAGTAATGCTGGAAATGGCGCGTTCTGCCGTGCCCGAAGTTCTGTTCGTTGAAGGCGATGCGATGGTGTTGGGCTTTGACGATGCATCATTTGATGCGGTCACAATCGGCTTTGGGATGCCTCACGTACCGGACCCTCCGAAAGTTGTTGCTGAGGCTCGCCGTGTTTTGCGTCCCGGTGGACGATTGGCCTTCTCGGTCTGGTGTGGGCCTGAGGTGGATACTGCGCTTGGATATGTGTTTGGTGCGATTGAGCGCCTCGGTTCTCCGGGCATCGTTTTACCACCGGGCCCGGGTGCACATGATTATGCTGATCCTGCTTTAGCATTTCCTGTTTTGGAATCCGCCGGTTTTACTGATTGCCTTCAATCCGTAATTGCATCGATGTGGTGTGTAGATGACCCGGGTGCGCCTTTTGATTTTTTCCGTGATGGTACAGCAAGAGGTGGTGCATTGTTGCGTCCACAACCTCCCGAGAATGCAGCAGCCATCCGGTCGGCCGTTGTGGCTGAAGTGCTGAAGAAACATGGCGAGGGGCCGGTGTGGAACGTACCCATTCCCGCTGTGGTGACTGCGGCAGTGGCGGTTTAATGCCTCAAAGCACCTATCACTTTATCGGCCCAATCAGCGCACCAATAGTACTCGTGCGGCTTACGACTATTCCAGCCATCGCTGTGCTTAGCGGCAACAAAGCACATAGCACTTCAGTTCGCGTGAAGACCTTTGGAAGCCTCACTCCGAACCTTTCTTGGGAAGCACCGCTCCAACCCCGTCAGTTGTATCGCCTTCGTCCCGGAACTGAATGCCCTGGGCTTCCAGCGCCGCACGGATCGTCAGGCAAGGTACCGTCAATGACAATCTGGACGAGGCGCAGGCGCGGCCAACCCGATTGGGTGAAGATGCGCCGCTAGCCGATGCAGGCCCGTCAACAGGGCCGCACCTGACAGGCCAACAGGCTGTCCGGCTTCGGACGTGCTGACCTGCATGAACTCCAGCCTTACTTCGAGTATCTAAATGCAATCAGCTTAAGTCATTGATACTTGCATCGGGAGCATTGCGCTTGACGGATTCAATACCGTTGTCCCGTCCAGATGCGCTGGTGTAGCTTTCACTGGTGCCGATCACTTGGCCATTGCTGGCTTTCAGGTTGAACATATGGCCGCCGGACTTGGTTTCCTTGCGCTCGTACCTGTCGTCATTCGGAGCATTTGTTTTCACCGACGCAATTCCGTTCTCAGCGCTGGCCTTTTGAACATAGCCTTCGCTGGCCAAGATGATTTCGCCATTCCCGGCCTTAAGACGAAACCGATATTCACCAGCCTTGTCTTCATAAAGCTCAAATTTTCCAGCCATGTGACCAACCTCATTATTGTTGAACCAAAATTCACCATGAAGTTGCTACGTTTGCCACAAGGCCACAAGACAAAAGTTGTAACCGTCTACAAGGGTAAAACAGAGTCACTCGTCTTGGGGGGCTCCAGATGCTGCTCTTGCTATCGCCACTCATGCGGCGCTTCAGTTTCGCTCGATCATCAGGCGACCAACGTTTCGCATCTTCGATCTGCCAAGCTACTGATCAGATTTACAACACCCGAACGTCCGGCATAGACCGGATCGCGGCTAGGTCCTGCTCGTACAGGTCTGTAAACGCATCAACTATGTCCGCATTCCAGCCAGGCAAATCAAGCTCTTCTTCGACTTGTTCCGGACGAGCGTGTTCGTCCAGAACATTGGCAAGCTCTTCGCGCAGGTTCTTGTGATCAGTGGAACCGGTTTGCCGCAAGATGTCCGGAACAAGGTGTTGTCCTGCATCAGTGAGAAGCGATGACAAAAATGCAAACTCACCGTCAATCGGGGCGTCGTCCGGCAGTCCGGCCAATGACCGGATAATATCTCCCCAAATCAACGGTGAATGCTCATTCTCCCACAGGGTGAGTTGAACCTGAGGCGCAAGGTCCCTTAGGTCTTCGATCATACTCAGCCAACTGAGGCAGCTGAGATCTGTGCTGGCCAGAATATCCTTTCGATAGTCCTCATGGATGGACATCAGGATTTTTGGGATGAATATTCCGGGGTTTACCAGGCCTGCAAAAACTTCGACTTGGGCAACGTCAAGCAAAGCTTCGGTATACGCTGTTCTTTTTCCGGCGAACGGATAGAACTGGCCATCCTGCAAGGCAGTACGTCTGGGCCCAAAGAACTTGTCGCTTGATACAATCACGCGGTCCAGATTCGGAGCGTCGGCGAAAAGCGCATTCAAGCTGTCCCGAACCTCAGGTGTCGGTGAACCCAGCGAAATCGAATCTGAAATCACCTTGACGAATTGACGAGACCGACGCGGGCCCAGAGCCCCGGCGCGGTAATCTGCCAAAATCCGTTTGTTTGCCAGAAGTGAGGACAAAACGTGTCCTTCATCAGTAAAAGCAGCGCCGGCATGGATAACAACCTGCATCTTGTTTACTGTGTCCTCTGGCTTTTCTGCATCGTCATTCACGTTGCTTTCAGCGGGAAAGCGCCCTCCATTCACTGTGCGGTTTTTTTGCACGTTCTCAGAAATTCGGGCAATCCCAAAGTTCACGTTGTAGTTTGAATCTTGTCGTCTCACAGAGGACATAATCAATAGATTAAGCCTCTGTAGTCACGCACATGCGCACCGACAACGCCGAGGTTCGGAGGCAAGAATTCCAGTCTCAAACCAAATTCGGCATCTAAGTCTCGCGCCCAATGCCGAACGATAACTGACGGTTGATACGGGAACCTTCTGGAACAAACCTGTGGCCGGGTGATGGACCGGAAACAGAGTCAATTTAGCGGGTTGCGGGCCTGAAATTTTTACCATATATGCCTGCTCATCCAGTGAGGCGGTGCCTGCCGAACATAGGCAAATATGTTCCAAAGCGCGTCTGACTTTTGAAGCTTGGCCAAGCGATTGGCTTGATCTGCAAGAAATGTGGATCTGGCTAAATCGAAGCGGCGAGGCGGAAAAGTGCCCCTATAGCTCAGCTGGTAGAGCAACTGATTTGTAATCAGTAGGTCCGCGGTTCGAGTCCGTGTGGGGGCACCACTTAAACACCAGCCAAACACCGGTAAAATAAGATGTTTCCTCAATTATTTGAGGCGCGCTCTTAATCTGCGGTTGGGTTTGATTATGGTTAGAACGTAACGTGAACCTTGTAACGAAACGGTCATTGCAAGGACATGGTATGCCGCAGATTAAGCTCACGGATTCGACGCTCAAGTAGCTGTCCACAACCAAGACAACATGGTTCTCAGATCCGTCCTGCAGCCTCCAGCCTGCGGTTGAAAAAGGGGGCGTGGCAGACTGATCGGTAGGACCAAAGGTGGCATGAACACAAAGCTGCGCGCCGTCACCGACAGTGTTGGTCGATCTATTCGACACTTCATCTCTGCTGGCCAAGCTAGCGACTATACAGGAGCCAGGGCTCTGGTGAACAGCCTACCATCGGCTGAATGGTTACTGGGTGATCGCGGCTATGATGCGGACTGGTTCCGTGAAGACCTGATAGACAAGGGGGTAAAGCCCTGCATCCCATGCCGAAAATCACGCGACCAGCCTGTCCGGTACGACTAGCGCCGCTACAAACGCCGCAACAGGGACGAGATTATGTTCGGACGCCTGAAGGACTGGCGTCGTGTCGCCACTCGCTATGATCGATGACCGAAGGTCTTCCTCTCGGCCATCGCGCTCGCAGCCGCCGTCTTGTTCTGGCTGTAAATCAATGAGTCCGGAACCTAGTCGGAGAATGTATACTCACCCAGATCACACAGGTTCAGCGAATAATCTTCTGCTTCGGAACCATCGGCAAAGACACCACGGATATCATAGAAACAAGTCGTGAGCCCGTCTGCGATATCCACGCCGATTTCATATCCAGGGGCGAGATAACCGCCCGCCAAAAGGTTTGCTTCCCAATCGTCGGATGATGCAGGGGAGACGTTGAATTCTACCAGGTCGGCGCTGCTGTCGTTGTAGAGTAGGAATTCCAGATCTTCCGCCTGAGCTGGGGAGTGAACGGCCAATGCCGCCATTGACAGTGCCGTAGAGATTAGAGTTTTCATCGTTTTGATCCTTCTGTTTGATCGGTAAATTGGTTGTGGGCCACCTTTGCCCGTGAGTAAGCGATGCGGTGGCCCACAACGGATGGTGCGAGGGGAAGTGCGCCGTCTTTGTCTCGTGGTGAACGCTTTAGAACCGGAGTTCGGAACCCAGTTGGCCAGCAACACCGTAGTCGTCAGAGCTGCTGCCAAACCCAGTCTGGGCGGAAACTTCTCCGAACAATGTGGTGCGTGCTGTGATGTCCACGTGGCCCCCTAGTGTCAGTGCAAGGTTGTTCCTGCCGCGCTCGGTCAGAACCGTGTCGGTTCCAAAAGACACCGAGGTTTCATCATCAAACGCACGGTAATAGTCGAACTGGCCAAAGAGGACGCTGGTGCCAAACTCACGCTCGGCCCGCAGACCTATGCGCGCGCTCAGCGTATCGCCGTCAGAGACTGTTCCAGCGGTACCGCTTGAAACATCGTTGAGATCATCGGCATCAACGCTGCTGTAGAGAAGTTGCGCCTGAGGAATGAGGTTCAGCCCATTGTTCAGGGCAAACACCTTGCCAACCTCGATCGAAGCGGCATAGCCATTCCCGTCCGTATCGACCTCCTGTCCTCCGGCAAGGCTGGTTGTGCTGTCGAAGAACGCATAACGCAACTGGCCGTCCAGATAGAGCTGACTATCGCCCAGCCACAACGCGCTCAGTGTCATATCGTAGGCGTCGGTGTCAATCTTGCCGTCAGCCAATGATGTTTCGCTGTTTGTCGAAAGTGTTGTTGCACCGAATTCAAACCCACCGATCACAGAGCCGTTGGCGACCTCGGCAAATGGAAGACTGGCGCCGACACGCAGACCGCCGCTGGTCGTTTCATTCGTACGATCACCGGATGTATAACGGTCGCGCCCACCTTCAGCGTTCAGCCACACCAGTGGTCGATCTGTCGCGCTGAGTTCTGCCAGGGATCGGCTGACGGTATTGGCGTCTTCTGCACCTGTTCTGCCGGTCAGGCGGCGCAACGCCCCATCCAAGGCAACCTGGTCGCTGAACTGTTGGACACCAGTTGCAAGGAAGGCTCGGTTCGGATTCAGGTTCACCCCTCCGTTCGCAGTGAAGGGCGTGAGGTTGAATTCACCGGTTACCGGGTCGTAATCAAGCAGGAAGGTATACGGGCCTCCGACGATAGCGGCTTCTCCGCCTTTGGTCACGAAATCGCCATTCACCAGACGAAAGTCGTTGGCAGAACTCGTGTCGGAAACCGTGGCGAGCGCAAAGGTCTGGAGATTTGCAAGAGTACCGGATTTCTGAACCTGCAGGCGTTGTTGCGCTCCTGTGCTGTCACCTGTCACAATCAACTGGTCGTTGGTTCCGGCATCAAAATCGACATCAAGCGCCACGGTGCCAGACCCTGTCAGATCGCCGCCAATAGTCAGGCGATCACCCCCGCGCCCATCCATCAAGCTGACAAGACCGTCGTTACTGACACCACCATCAACACTGACCACGCCCAAGTCGCCAAACCCGGCCCGAAAACGGCTGGTTGCGTCGATCCGCAGGTTACCGTTCAGGGACAGGTTTGCCACCCCTGCTGCGATGGTTGATCCGTTGTTTGCCGCGAGAGAAATAAAACTTGATGCTGAACTGTCCAAAGTTAGGGCACTTCCATTGTCTGCTGTCAGGTTTTCCCAATTGGTGAACAGACCGCCATCTAAATTGCCATTGAAGGCCGAAAAGGTCAGCGAGTCCTGCGTGCCAATGCCGCCGTCAAACAGGGTTGCCGCGCTGATATTCGCACCCCCTTCAATCGTCAGCGCGTCGGTACCGTCACTCAACAGCACCTCACCGGCGATCGCTGATCCCGACCGCAGAACGACATGGCTACTGCCGCCATCACTGTCGACAATCGCCTCGCCAGACAAGGAGGAGACCGACGCACCGCTGTTGAGAGTGATCACGCTCGACCCGGCAGTCGTCCGGGTCAGAATCCCGGCATTGGTTCCCCCTGAAACAGCGCCGGACACGGTAATCGATGTCAGACCTGAACCAAAGTTTTGGGCGTGGATGCCATAGCGGGCACCGCTGACATTCGCAGCCTCAATCGTCAACACGCCACTGCCATCGTTGCGCGCGTATATTCCGAACGATCCACCTGACACGGTTCCCGACGATGTTATTGAAATATCTGTCCCAAAGGTTCGGGCATAGATGCCATTACCTAAGGTTCCTGTGACATCCTTGGCTGCAATCGTCAGGGCTCCGGTGCCGTCATTTCGTGCCTGGATCCCGTGGGTAGCACCGCTGATTGTGCCAGTGGATGTGACCGAAAGGTTCGCGCCATAGTTATTCAGGTTCAGCCCGTTCAGGCGCGTTGATGTCACATCCGCGACCGAAAGTGTCAAATCGCCGGTACCTGTATTTCTTGCGGAGATCCCTCGCCAGCTACTGGTCACGTGCCCGCTTGTCGTGATTGAAAGGTCGGTGCCTCTGTTAACGGCGAGAATGCCTGAATTGTTGGCGGTTCCGGTGACGTTGGCCGCAGAGATCACCAACGATCCTCTGCCATAGTTGCGGGCATTTATACCGTACCCATCATCTGTGCTGATCGCGTCTTTGACGTCGATCGTTATACCTCCGGTCGTTCCGCGACCACTTGCGTATATCGCGTCACGAGCACCTGTCACAGTACCCGACGCCGTAACCGATAGTTTGGTGCCTGGGCCGTGGTTCGCCGCCCTTATCCCAAAGCTGTTGGTACTCGTGACTTCCGCAGTTGTGATTGTCAGGGCTCCGGTGCCGCCGTTGAGGGCGTAAACACCAAATGAGTTGCCCTGAACCGGTCCGGTCGCAGAAATGGTAAGGCCGGTGCCTCTGTTTTGCGCGGAAATTCCTTCTGCGCCCTGACCAACGACCTCTTTAACAGCAATCGTCAATGCGCCGCTGCCATTGTTTGTGGCTGCAATCCCCCGATCGCCGCCGATGACCCTGTCAGTTGCAGTAATGGAAAGATCACTACCGGAATTCGCCGCCGAAATGCCGTCACCTGTTGCACCGGAGACACCTGCGGCCGAGATTGTCGTCGCACCACTACCGGTGTTTAGCGCAAATAGGCCAGACCGGCCCCCTGAAACGATCCCGGAGGTTGTGATTGAAAGGTCGGTGCCGCGGTCGTTTCTGGCATAAATTCCATCATCCGCTGCTCCACTGACATTCGCCGCTGTAATTGAGAGACTCCCTTGCGACAGCACACTGGTGTTTCGAGCGTATATACCGTGGCGCGCTCCGCTAAGCGTGCCGGTCGTGGTCACCGTCAAATCACCGCAGCCATAAACGACGGCTCGAAGCGCGTCATTGGATTTCGAAATGATCGTTGACTCATTGTTGTCGGTAAACGTCATGCCCGAATTACTGAACAGATCAACGGCGTTATGGGAATTGAATGGCTCAATGCCAAAGCCCGGCGCCGTTTCCACGGTTATGGGCGCACCATTGATGATCGTCACACTGATGTCGTTTACCGGATCAGCCGGTCCGGAACACAAAAAAATGCCGGGGACCTGTGGGACGCAGCTACCCGCAAGCGCAGAGCCTGCAGTCAGGAGTGCGGTCGTACCAAGTGCCGCCGCAGAAACGCCCGAAAGCACGCGCCCCAGCGCCGGAGAGTAACTTGCCACTTGTCCCTTATACTTCGCCATTCGACCACCGCGCAGACGGATTGCCCGAACGTGTGGCAGGTTCGTGCCCTGTTCTATTTTACTCATTATGTCCGTGCCAATTTTGATTTTCTTGTTGGGTTTTCTATGTTTGCTTCGGCAGGGTGATCAGCGTTGCGGCCTCAGCGGTGCCGGGCGCAACTGCCATGGGACAGAGGTGACCATGCAAAAGCTCAAGGTCATAAAGCTCGGCGACCGCGCCATCTATCCGCAGCCAGTCCACGCAAGCCGTGGTCTCAAGATCAATTACCTGAATGCCGCACCATGGCGCGCTGTCGGCCTCAGTCAGGCGGGTCTCAAGTTCCAGCCCCTCGAACCGCTTGTAACGGGGCTTGGACAGGCCGACGAAGGCGTAACGACCGTGCACCGCCAGACCACGGGCAAAACCGGGACAAAAAACATGCGGCTCAAAATGACCTTTTCCGTTCCCGTCAAACTCCACCGTGCCCAATTCGCCACGCCCTGAGTTCAGCAGCCATAACCGTCCGTCATGCCATCGCGGTGAATGCGGCATCGACAGGTTGTCGCAAACGATGTCTCCCGTTTCGACATCTATAACGATGCCCCCATCCGCACGTCGGTCGCGCCAGCCGTCGATCGTGTCCGACCGGCTGACGGCTGTGACGTATCGAGGGTGCCCATCCTTCATCGCCAACCCGTTCAGGTGGCAACGATCCTCATCCACCAGCGATGAGATGAACGGTGGCCGCCAGACCTCACGAAAGCTGTGGCGCGGGTCCGGTGTTGCGAGACAATTGTATCGCGTGTTCACGAAGATCGCCTTGCCCGCGGCGTCGACGCCAAGGTCGTGCAGATCCAGTTGCCCGGTAAACTCGCTCTGACGCGGGATGAAGGCGGCGTCGAACAGATCATTCACGCGCTCTTGCGAATCCAGCACGTTCTGCAGGTGCAGGATTTGATCGTCTGCTGCCAGCGACAATCCGTGCACTCCATGACGGTGAACACCCATTGGTCGGGGAAAAGCCATCTGATGGATGTTGATCCCACCACCCGGCTTGACCCCAACCATGTAAAGAAGCCCCGCCTGGTAGGAGGAAAAGGCGATGGACAGCCCAAGCCCTCCAAGCCGGTCGGCCAGACCCGGTGAGACCGAGTAGTCAACTTTGGGTGTCTCCGCAGAAGAACCCGCTGTGTTGCCTTTATGTCCATCGCCATTGGATTTGGGACGGACGGTGGTCTGCTCTATTGTGTTCTGCATACTCAATGAAGCCTTATTGGCACTCGCGTTTTTGTTTTGATGCCTTACCAATTGCTTCGACCGCTTTGGTTGCGTTCGAACCTAAATCATTCACTGTTCGAGATTGGTGTTGCCTATGCGGGGCCACTCGACCAGCGTCGGATCAACGCGGCCCCGGCAGGTGTTGGACGAGAGGGTTCGAAACCCTATCGCTTTATTCCAACAGCCCTTTTTCCTGATAATATTTCAGGGCGCCCGGATGGATCGGCGCTGAAAGCCCGGCCTTTACCATTTCCTCTTTGGTCAGGTTCGCGAAAGCCGGGTGAAAGGTGCGAAAATCGTCGAAATTCTCAAAGATGGACGACACCAGAGCATAGACTGCCTCATCCGATACGTTGGCCGACGTCACAAGTGTTGCACCAACCCCAAAGGTCTCAACATCGTTGTCGGTGCCGCGGTACATACCACCGGGTATAGTGGCCGAGCGGTAATAGGCGTTGTTGTCGATCAAACCCGTCACTGCCTCACCCGTTACTGGCACCAGCTTGGCGTCGCAGGTGGTGGCAGCCTCGGTCAGGTTACCCGAGGGATGGCCGGCCGTGATGATAAACGCGTCGATCTGGTTGTCGCACAAGGCACTGGATTGCTCTGCTGATTTCAACTCGGCGGCAAGGGCGAAGGTGTCTTTGCTCCAGCCCTTGGCGTCCATCAGCACCTCCATGGTGCCACGCTGGCCAGAGCCGGGATTGCCGATGTTGACCCGCTTGCCTGCCAGATCGTCAAAATGCTCGATCCCCGAGTCCGCGCGAACCATCACGTTGAACGGTTCCGCGTGGACGGAAAACACTGCGCGCAGGTCCTCGAATGGTCCGGCTTCTTCGAATTTCGATGTGCCATTCAGGGCATGGAACTGCCAGTCGGACTGCGCAACGCCAAATTCCAATTCACCTTCGCGGATGGTGTTAATGTTGTAGACTGAGCCGCCAGTGGATTCGACCGTGCAGCGCACGCCGGTTTCCTTGCGGTTCTTGTTCATCAGACGGCAGATTGATCCGCCGGTGGGATAGTAAACCCCGGTCACGCCGCCTGTGCCGATTGTGACAAACTCTTCTGCCTGCGCAGCCACACTTCCAAGCGCCAGCGTCATGGCCGAGGCCAGTATCAGGTTCTTTCTCATCGTTTACTCCCTTCTCTCGTTATTATTTTGTTTGGTCATGTGTGCGGTGCTTTTGCACCCGGTTCTTGTCGATTGATCCAAACACGTCCTGGTATCCGAACAGTGCCGGAAGCCCTCCGGTATGCAGCATGACGACCCTCTGGCCCTTGCTGATCACTCCCTCGTCCAGCAGCTTCAGTAGCCCGGCAAATGTCTTTGCCGAGTAGACCGGATCCAAAAAGATGCCTTCGGTTCGCGCCATGAGGGTCAGGGCATCAAGCGTTCCTTCTCCGACTTGCCCATATCCGGGCGCGAGCACGTCATCCCAGACGTTGATGCCGTTCGTGACGATCGCCGGGTCGAAATCCATCAAGGCGGCCAATCTTCCGAGAACTTTTTCCATGCGCGCGTACTGCTGATCCTGATCGCGACGCACACAGATGCCGTGGACAGGTGCGCTCATCCCGGACAGCCGCAGCCCCGTCAGAAACCCGCCGTGGGTCGAGCCGCTGCCCGAAGGCACGACTGCGGCGTCGAAATCGCTTAATTGCGCGCTCAGCTCGGCTCCACCCTGCACATAGCCCAGTGCGCCCAGGGGCGGATGGTT
Organism: Ruegeria sp. E8; assembly: GCF_056533985.1. NCBI lineage: Bacteria > Pseudomonadati > Pseudomonadota > Alphaproteobacteria > Rhodobacterales > Roseobacteraceae > Ruegeria > Ruegeria sp. E8. The sequence goes on along the minus strand of NZ_JBQFOY010000022.1, from coordinate 32,533 downwards.
GATGCCAAGGTGGATGACATAGGGTCGGTGGCCAGCGGCAACCAGTTGATCGGCCCTTTCATGCAGGGCATTGTCCGCACCGACTTCATCTTCGCCGACCGGAAAGTGCATGTGTTCAGCGCCCAGGATTCTGGCCAGAAGGACATTGCCCGAGTGGTAATATTGCTCTTCCATTCCCGGCACCCGCTCTTCCAGTTGCAGAACGGAATTCATCCCCAGACGGGCCGCGGCAGCAGCCGCTGTGCGCACAAAGTTCGATTGAACTGCGCCGGTAATCAGTACGGTATCGGCCTGCTGTTGCACCGCTTCACCAAAATAGAACTCCAACTGACGTGTCTTGTTGCCGCCAAAGCTAAGCCCGGTCAGGTCGTCCCGCTTAAGCCATAGGTCAATTCCAAGGTGGTCAGACAGGCGATCCAGCCTTTCGACCGGTGTGACTTCGGTCATCAAGCGAACGCGCGGAAACTCGGAAAGTTTCTGGTCGATATTCATCTGTTCAGTCATCAGGCGTCATCCAACCAGATAGGCGCGGCGGAACAGGGCCGCGCATGCGAGGATCGAGATTATTCGAATGGCGTGGGAGATTGCCTGTTGTGGCAGCAGCGGGCCGATCAGGTGCCCCAAAAGACTGCCCGCAACAGTGGCCGCGACAAATGGCCAAAGCCATGGAGCGCTGGCAAAGGCCGTCCAGTCCGACAGGCAGTGCAACGCAAAGGCGGAACCATATGCGATCAGTGCCACGGGCTGTACCAACCGACGCGCTTCATGCGGGGTTCGACCCGACGCCAGAAAGCCCAGAATCATCAAGGGGCCGGGGGTCGCGGCCCATACTGTGGCAAGGCCGGACAGACCCGAAATTGCCTGAAATCCCCGTGGACCGACCCTGTTTTCTTGCGGCAACAACGAAGTGGCCACTCCGACGAGCAAAAGAACGCCTGTCAGGACCAACACCATGCGTTCCGACAGGTAGGGGTAAATCACAAGACCCAATGCTATGCCCGCAACACACCCAATCACGGCGTTCCGGATCAGGGCATTGTTCTGCAACCACACCTGCCTGTTCGACGCAACAAGCGAGACGAGCGTGTTCAGCATGAGCAATACGGGAACAGCCGTGGCCGTTCCTAGCAACACCATCATCACAGGCGCTACCACGATGCTGAACCCAATCCCGACTCCAACCTGAATCGCAGCACCCGTTGCGATGGCCAGAAGCAAGATCAGCAGGTCAGCGGGCACGTTTCGATCCATTGTAGTGCAGTTCATGCACGGAACGTACCGCCAGCCCGACTTAATGAAAAATCATCTTATTGTATTTGTTGATACACTGGTGTTATCAACTCATATGCGTATAACTGCCCGACAGATTGAGCTTTTCCAGATGGCCTACCGGCACCGGTCCACGCGAAAGGCAGCTGATGCCCTGCACATATCTCAGCCCGCCATAAGCCGTGTCGTCGCTGAGCTTGAGGCAGAAATGGGTGTGCCGCTGTTTGACCGATCGGGACGTAAGTTCGAGCCAACTTCGGCGGCGCACAGTTTGCAGCAGGCGGTCCAAAAACACTATCAGGGGCTGGAACGTATTCAGGAGACTGCAATCCAAATCGCCTCTGGTACAGGTGGGCATCTGCGTGTGGCAACAGTTCCGGCGTTGGCCGATACCCGCGTTGCGGTCGTGGCTGGCAAACTCATGGCGGAACTCTCTGCCCTAAGGGTCGACGTCGATGTTCTGGACGAGAAGGCCGGAATGGCCGCTTTGCGCGAAGGACGTGTGGATTGCGCAATTGTATCGTCTGATCCCGGCGATTCAAATCTGGCTTGCACTCGGCTGGCCGACCTTCAACCCGTGGTAATTGTTCCCCGCGATGATCCGTTGGCTACGGCACGCGGAGTTTCGGCTGCCGAACTCGCTGAGGCTCCTCAAATCATGCTGACACCTCATAGTCCATTCCGCCGCGCAGTGGAGGTAATGTTCGACATCTGTGAGGTATCGTTTCAGGTCAGAGCCGAAGCCCAAACACAGGCCGCTTTGGTGCGCATGGTAGCTCAGGGTGCAGGCCGCGCAATCGTCGACAGAGGAATTTTGAGCTCGTCGCTAACAGACAATGTCTCTGCCGTGCCTTTAACAACCGACCTCAGTTGGCCGGTTCGAATAATCACTTTCTCCGCATCAAATGACATTCCTGGTTTGAAAAGATTCACGAAAGAACTGAAAGAGTATCAGGGTTTACCCCACTAGTTTTAGGTGTGTAGCTCGCATCGTTGTCTGAAAAGCGAGCGATCATGCGCGCACCCTTAATTGTATCTGATATTGTACCCGCTTCACGCAAGGTCAGGCGGCGCTCAATCTCTTCCGGTACACACCTCTGGTGTTGGGACCATCGTATACCAGAGACGATGCACATCCCCATCGGCGGCGGCCCGGGTGAGGTCATCACTGTGCTTTCTTTCAAGCGGTTCAACTGCAACATGTTGCCTATCAAGTGAAACGGGCTCGATCCAAGCGTAAGTATTTGCCTAACCTGTTCGCGACTGGAGCCAATTGGAGACCCGCGTCCGTCTGACTGGCTACAGCGCTTTACGCAACGCGGCCTGCGACTAAACCAACAACCGGAAGAACCGCCTGCTGTTGCGGTAATTGCGACGAAGCCCCAGGTCATGACCTCTGCTTTGTCGGATCTGAATTCATTTGGGTCCGGGCAAACTCTTTTCGTACCGGTCGCCGCTGGCACTTTGATTTCGACCTATGAGGAGTTGCTGGGTACGCAGACGCCAATTGTACGCACAATGCCAAACACACCTGCATCGGTTGGTTCTGGCATCACCGCTCTTGTGGGCAATGCCTGCACGGCGGTCAGTCATATGGAACTTGCAATACAGCTGATGCAGGCAGTTGGAGAAACCGTGATCCTGGAGGATGAGGGCATGCTTCACGCTGTGACCGCGATCTCTGGCAGCGGCCCGGCCTATGTGTTCGCGATGACGGAAGCGTTGACAGAAGCGGGAAGAGAGTTGGGTTTGGCCGCAGAAGTTTCGGCCAAGTTAGCATCTGCAGTGGTGTCGGGGAGCGGTGATTTGATGCGGGTCAAACCCCAGTCGCCGACTGATCTTCGAAATCAGGTCACATCACCTAACGGGACAACGGAAGCCGCGCTTCACGAGTTGATGTCCCTTGAGAATGGGGTCTTTCCTCTACTGCGAAGGACTGCGCGGGCTGCTCATAGCCGCAGTGTTGAGCTGTCTCAAAGCACTGACGGGAATTGATATCCAAAATCTCAAAGTGACCCGTTGCAGCTATGGTCCTTGGGCATCTTTATTAGTGTCGCACAGTCACAATCGCTTGGATTGCGAAATGCCTCAAGCGTAGGAAAAGTTCATACTTTCATGCTAAGCGTCAGTATCGCCGGCCGAAAACAGTCCCGCGAGTACCGTCACCCTTCCAGACAGCGCGCCCTCGCACGCGGTTGCAAGAACGAGTTTTCTGGCCGACGTTTGAGGAAGATGGATGCTTTTGACGTCGGCAGATCGATATCGCATCACATCGGGGGCAGGCAGGAGCGTAAAACCCAGACCCGCCGAGACACATTCCATGATCGCTTCAAGATTATCGAGGACAATCGTCTCGGAACCCTTTGGCCTTTCGTGCTTCAGCATCTCGCCAGCAATGAGCTTTCCGATCCCGGTGTCAGGCATAAAGTGAAAGAAGGGCTGCGCCCTCAACAAACCTGCGAGCCCGTCTTTCAGCAATCTCTCATGGGTCGCAAAAACAAAGGGTTCTTCTCGAAGCACCAATTCCGTAAGCGCGTCGGGAACACCTTCGGCATCCGTGACAAGTGCGGCATCAAGCTGTCCGCTCACGACCTTTTCCTGTAGTGCCTTGGACAGCCCGGTTTCAAACGAGAAGGTCGCTTGCGGCGCGTGATGTTTTGCGTTGTTCAGGAAGTCCGGCAGCAGGCGAACGGCAGCTGTTGTGACAAATCCAATTCGGAAATGTCCGACCAGGGTGTCTGTCGGACGGCAGATTTCAAGAAGGTCATCTTCATGCTGCAGGATCGGGATTGAGGCCTCGAGGATGGTTCGACCGATTGGCGTAAGTCGCGGCGGTCGCACGGTGCGGTCAAAAAGGTCAACGCCAAGCTCCGTTTCGAGCGCCTTCATCTGCATGGAAACTGCGGACAATGTCATGTTTAGTTGCTCGGCCGCCTTTACAAAGGAGCCGACTTTGGAAATCCGCATGAGAGTTCTGAGAGAGCGTGTCTGCATAACTTAAGAAATACTGCATTTGATATCAAATCTTATTCCATTGAGTTGTATTTCTGCAAGCGTATTCTGGTGAAACTAGAAACGAGGGACACGCCATGACGCATCCGCTTGTGACCGTTGCAAGAGAACTGGCCCCAAGATTTGAGAAACGTGCCGCGAAGTGGGACAAGTCGCGTTCTTATTGTTGGCAGAACGTTGGTGAACTGGCCGATGCGGGCCTCATGGGTATGACCATTCCAAAGAAGTATGGCGGACATGGCGCGAGTTTTCTGGATGTGGCCTTGGTGGTGGAAGAGATCGCGAAAGCCTGCGCCCTGACGGCCCGCATCGTTGTCGAAGGTAACATGGGCGGCATCAGCGCGATAATGGGGTACGGCAATGACGATCAAAAGGCTTTTTGTGCCCACTATGTGTTGGCAGGGGACAAGCCCGCGATCTGCATCACGGAACCTCACGCAGGAAGTGCCGCGACTGACATGCAAACGACCGCCCGGAAACAAGGTAACAACTACATCGTCAACGGGATTAAGCACTGGATCACCGGAGGCGGCGTCTCGAAGCTCCACTTGGTATTTGCGCGCGTGCTTGATGAGGCAGGCGTCGAACAGGGGATTGGTGGTTTCATTCTGTTTGCCGATCCAATCTCGGGCAATATGCCAAAGGGGTTCACTGTGGTGGGCCGCGAATACACGATGGGCCTTTGCGGTATGCCCGAAGCAGAATTGCGGTTCGAGAATGTCGAGATCGACGAGAAATGGCTGGTCAAGCCACCCGCGGGTCTCAAGCGCGGTTTTGCAGACCTGATGAATGCCTACAATTCGCAGCGCGTCGGTGCCGGTACCATTGCCATGGGTGTCGCGGCAGGGGCGCTCGAACAGGCCAAACGCTATCTCCTCCAACGCGAACAGTTCGGGCGCCCACTCGCAGAATTCCAGGGGCTTCAATGGATGCTCGCCGATATGGACACGCAAGTTCATGCAGCCCGGCTGCTTCTCCATGAAGCGGCGCGATCGCGTGGTCCAAACGGCAGTCAGTATCCAGACATGACGATGGCCGCCCGCGCCAAGCTCTTTGCGTCCGAGATGGCTATAAAGGTGGTCAACGACGCGCTGCAGATGTTCGGCGCACGTGGCTACAGTGATCGTGAACCTCTGGAACGGATGTATCGCGATGTGCGCATGTTCACCATCGGTGGCGGGACCGCACAGATCCTTCGAACTCAAGTCGCCGGGAACATTCTTGGCATGAAAACACCACAGACGCGGGACGGATATACGCGCCTAGCCGACATGGCGCGCTACGCGGCTGAATAGGAGGCCCCATGAAAACTGACAATGACCTGCGGGCCGCCGATCTTCTCGCGCGGCGGCTTTATGATGCTGGCTGCCGGCACGCGTTCGGCATGCCCGGTGGAGAGGTGCTGACGATTGTCGATGCGCTTGAAAAGGCTGGTATCGCATTCGTTCTCTGCAAACATGAAAACAGCGCCGGCTTTATGGCCGAAGGGGCGCATCACATGAACGGAGTACCAGGTATTCTCGTGGCAACGGTTGGCCCTGGCGCGTTAAATGGTGTGAATGTCGTCGCCAACGCACATCAAGATCGTGTGCCACTTATCGTCCTGACCGGGTGTGTCGACGCGACTGAGGCTCTGACCTACACACACCAGGTTCTTGACCACCAGGCTGTTTTCCGCCCGATCACCAAGGCCAGCTTTATGCTGACCGCAGAAGGGGCTGATACAATTGCGGACAAAGCGGTTACTATCGCAACTGATGGCCGCGACGGCCCTGTCCATATCGATGTACCGATTTCTGTCGCTGACGCGCGTTCTGGCCCTGTTAAGAAGCGCCGCCGCTCGAAAGTGAGTGCCGTTGTTCCTGCGGATGACGATCTGACACTGGCCCGATCGTGGCTGGCGACTTCCAAACGACCGGTCATGATCGTGGGGCTGGATGCGCTCAAAGACAATGCAAGTGCCGCTATCCTGCGTTTTTGCGAAACACAGAACGTGCCGGTCATCACGACCTACAAAGCGAAGGGGATTGTCCCTGAAGATCATTCCCTTTGCCTGGGTGGCGCGGGCCTGTCACCCAAGAATGACAAAGTCCTGCTACCGTTCGTACAGGAGGCCGACCTGATCATCTGTGCTGGCTACGACCCGATTGAAATGCGGGTCGGTTGGCGCGACGTCTGGGACACAGAGACAGTCAATGTTATCGATATTTCGGCGGAGCCAAATACTCATTATATGCACCAATCGAGCCTTCAGTTCGTCTCGCATGTCGGGCGCACGTTGGACGCTATCTCAAAAGGGGTCGCGGCAAAATCCCGTTGGTCTGACGGCAAGATCAACTCGGTCCGTGAGAGCCTGACCTCAACATTTGCCGAGACGGAGGTTTGGGGGCCGGGGGCGGTCATCGACATCTGCCGCGAAGTGCTGCCAAAGGAAACCGTAGCGACAGTCGATTCCGGTGCGCACCGCATTCTTCTTTCGCAGAAGTGGAGCTGCTACGCCCCGAAAAGCCTGCTGCAGTCGTCGGCCTTTTGCACAATGGGTTGTGCCGCGCCGCTTGCTATGGGCGCTTCACTGATCGAACCAGATCGCAAGGTTGTTTCATTCTCCGGCGATGCCGGAATGCTGATGGTGGCAGGGGAGTTGTCGACGGCGGCAGAACTTGGTCTGAAAACGATTTTTGTGGTCTTAGTGGACGCCAGCCTTGCCCTTATTGAGATTAAACAGCGCGGGCGGCAACTTGAGAACTCAGGCGTGGATTTCGCGCAGCACGACTTTGCGCGCTTGGCAGAGGCCTTTGGCGGTGTGGGGCATACTGTGGGGTCCGGCACGGAGTTGAAGGCCGCTCTTGCTGCCGCGCAGGATGCTGACAGTTTCACGGTCATCGCTGCCGTCATCGACCGGAGAGCGTATGATGGACGAATCTAACATGTTTGCGAACCGCAAAAGATAGAAGTCAAAGGGTATCTTTTTGTTTTGTGTTCAATGCACTTCAGGCGATAGAAAGCCGATTTGCATTGCGACGGTTTTCCAGAGAGACGGGAACACTAGAATTAAACCCCAATCTCATTGTCACTTGGGCCCGCACTGCCAGCCAGAACGTGGTTGATTGCATTGTACAGGCTGCAAATGTCCGCAATACGGGCTGCGAAAGCAGCATCTCGTCCAGTTCGCCAGTGACCGGTTTGGGCCGTTGTTTAAATCCTGGAGGAGAAGGCGGGGTCGGTGCTGAGACAGTTTAAAGGTCTGCAATCGAGCCTGCAGCGGACGTCGGCTGCAGCAGCATGCTTTAAAATTATGGCTGTGCTAAAATCTACTCGTCTGCTTGAATGAGGGAAATCATGCCGACAGCCAAACTGAACGGCGCGAAAATTCATTTTGAAGATACTGGCGGAGAAAGTGAGCCGGTCTTGTTCTCTCATGGCCTCCTGTTCAGCGGGACCATGTTTGAACCGCAGGTTGCTCGTTTGAGGGACCGCTTTCGCTGCATCACATATGACCATAGGGGTCAGGGACAAAGTAGCGTGACCGAAGGTGGGTATGATATCGACTCGCTGACCTCCGATGCTGAAGAGTTAATCAGAACTCTGGACGCGGTACCTTGCCATTTTGTCGGCCTAAGCATGGGCGGTTTTGTGGGCATGAGATTGGCAGCTCGTGAGCCAAGTCTTCTGAAGTCGTTGACTTTGCTCGAAACCAGCGCTGATCCTGAAGAGCCGAAAAACGTTCCCAAGTATCGAATTTTGAACTTTGTAGCGCGATGGATCGGATTGTGGGCCGCCATCAATCAGGTCATGCCGATAATGTTCGGTCGCACATTTCTCACCGATCCAGACTGCGCAGAAGAAAGGCGCAGGTGGTCAAAGGCAATAATGAGCAACCATCGGATCGGGATCACACGGGCGGTCAACGGGGTGATTGACAGAGAAGGCTGCACCGAACTGCTTGGAAAGATAGAGGTTCCAGTCGGCATAGGCGTTGGAGACGAAGACATCGCAACGGTTCCGGAGAAATCACGTCGTATTCATCGTGCAATCGCAACCTCAGAATTGGTTGTGTTCAAGGGAGCAGGCCATTCCTCTTCAATAGAAACACCAGACCAGGTGACGGCGTTAATAGAACGCACAATTCAGAGAACTGTGAAATCAGGAGTCGGCTCTGTTGAACAAACAGGTCACTAGGAATCGCCATCTTCGCCTGCATCTTGGAATTACACGGTTTGAACGTGAATTCCCGCTTCGCTCCGCCTCCAATCACTGATGCAAAAGGCAGCGAACAGCGACGCCAAGACCTATACTCTGAGGTAACCCCTTAATCCGGTGCTTGGGAAAAATGTGAGCTGTCGTCATAATGGTTCGCCGCATCATCAAACCGACCAGATGCGCCAGATCCTCTCTTAGCTCAGGCGGCCACTTATCCCAAAATCCCTGGCGACAGACCTTACTTCAATTTATCAATATAGAGGCGGCAACCGAACGTACGATTTTCGTTTCAATACCGTGCCAGCTGAAATGCACTTAGGAGCGGACTGAAACCTATGGGCGTTGCTCAGTCCGGCAGGCCAGCTTCGCGAAGGGCGTGCATCAGGCGGTCAAGCGTAACCGGGTCTTTATAAGGCTGGCTTTTGGCATAGTCGGAAAGACAAAACTTTGGATCACTTGTGATGACTTCATCGGCAATACGCCGCGCCTCGTCGCGCGCGCACGTAAGCTCGTAGTCGCTGCAAAGAATGATGCGCGCGTCATTGTTGTTGGGATTGAGCCGCAACGACTCCTTCGCTGCTGGGATCGAAAGCGCGACGTCCCCGCAATCCCGGTAAGCAGCCGCAAGTATATCAATTAACCAGACAGGATACACTTTCTCAAGATGAAGGGCCTCTTTCACGCTTTCGACGGCTGACTGCGAGTCGCCGCAATAATTTGACACGAGGCCAAGCAGGGCATGCGCTAGCGGGCAACTCGACCGAAGCTTTGCTCCGGTTTTACACAGCGTCAGCGCTTCGTCATACCGTCCTTCGAGAAGCAGAAGGTGTCCCAAGACAGCATGGCCGATGCCGTTGTTGTCTTCGTATTCCATGGTCTTCTGAGCCCAACTGGCTGCGAGTTCCATGGATCCGGCCGCAGGGTCGGTCCACCTGAAGAAGCCGTCCATCCAATGCGTGACCGAAACGTAGCTCGGACCAACCACCGAGTCTGGCTGAACTCGGTAAAGTTCTTCAAACAAGCCGCGAGCAGTCGCATTGTCCTGCGGGTTCAGTTCCTAGAAGTGACTGGCTCCGCGGTAATAGTGCTCGACAGCTTCCGGGCTGTTGAGTTTCCCGAACCAAATACGATTCCGTTCGTTCGTGGCCAGCTCTATGTTCAGCGCTGAGATGATCTCACGGGTGATTTCGTCCTGAACCAGAAAGATATCATCAAGAATGCGGTCATAGCGTTGCGCGAATATGGTTTGTCCCATGTCGACATCGGTCAGCTGTACCGTGACCCGAACGCGGTTCCCGGCCTGCTGAACGGCGCCCTCAAGGATAAAGCGGGCTCCGAATTTTGCACCCACCGAAGGTGCAGACACGTCTTTATCGCGATAGGAGTTCAGGGCCGGCGCATGTACCAGGAATAGTCCGGAAAGCTGCGTCAGCGTCGCTGAAATACCGAACCTGAGGCCGTCCGCAAGATAGTCCTTGTCGGGTTCGGACCCCAGACACTTGAAAGGGACAATTGCGACGCAAGGCCGGTCCGGAGGGTCGAATTCAAGCGCGGAAACACGCGCGGACGTCTCCCGTTTCACCTCTTCAGTGGACACGCGGTACGCGCGTACTTGACCCTCAATATTCTTGAGAGTTTTCTCACCCATAATTTCCAGCGCTTGAGTAACCTTGCCTACAACCTGATCGTAAATTGCTCCGCTGATCAGAATACCCCCGGCGTCGGCCAGCGCCTCGAGCCGGGACGCGACGTTCACGGCATCGCCAAGGAGGTCATCGCCCTGGACCATCACGTCGCCCAGATTGATGCCTATGCGAAAGCACATTACGCGGTCGTCCGGAAAGCCTGAGTTGTTCCTCTCGAGGCATTGCTGAATTTCAATGGCGCATCGCACGGCTTCCACCGGGCTCGGGAATTCGGCTATCACGCTGTCGCCCGAAGTTCCGAAAACACGCCCGTTATGGGTGGCAACTTTTCCGTCAATGGTCTCGCGATGGACTTTGAGCGTTCGCAGAGTCGCTTCCTCGTCCGAATCCATGAGGCGGCTGTATCCAACCGCGTCGGCTGCAAGGATAGTCGTGAGCCTTCTTTGAACTTGGTTGTCCGTCATAGCACCGGTTTCTCCCGGTCACGGTTCAGTAGCATCATCTTACATTTCAGGTTGATGCAAGTCCATCGACGCAGGCTGTTGGGGTGGGGAAGCGCACCGATTGAACAGCCATTGGGCGCGGTGATTCACGCCAAACGGCGGAAATCAATGGGTCCTGAGCCCAGGCTCTGTCGTTCCAAACAGATCATGATGAAAAACGTGGAGAATCTGGAAAGCAAATTCGCCCATGCTAAGACCTATAAATACTATGATTATCATATGATTTCAGTTCAGCGCGCTCAGAGGTAACCCACCGCACAGCGCTCCAATCCCCGACCGTCATCGACACCTGCTTCCTTGAGGCCTTGTGCCAACGCATCGGAAAGGAACAGTATCTCCGGAACCTTCGGGTCAAGCCAGATATCAGGTCCACCCAACGCGTCGGGAACAACAACAAGTTCTGTTTCCTGACCACTACGAGGCCGATAGCGAACTTCGGCACCATTATTTCTGAGTGGTGCTTTCCTGTCCCCTTCCGGTCCAAGGGTTTCGTAGTTCCCCATCGCGCGTGTGTTGCCGACATTCAGCAGGTAATAGGGTTCAGATGTGGTGCGCTCGGTTTCTTCCGAATTCATGAGCGTGATCGGATGCAGAACTGTATTCCCAAGTTCAAACATCTCCAGAACCCGTCTGGCCGCGTCTGAGATCATCGGCAATCCGCCACCGGAAACAAACGGAGAGGTGTAGTATTCGGCTTTGGAATTATAGTACCAGATGTCACCGACCATATCCGAAGTTAGGATGTCACCACGCTTCCACCCTTGATAGACTCCATCGAAGAACGCCTTGAATGTCTCACGCTCTTCAGCATTCAATTTGTCCATCGTAGATTCAATGAACTCGGGTCGTTCGATTGGAGTAACGTTGTGAATTCTGTTGGTCGTGGTTGAGATCCAGACGCACAAGTCAGGATCAAATCCGGCATCGTCCGTCACTGCAATCGTCCTCGTTTGCTGCTCAGCCATATTCACGTGTTTTCCGGGCAGTGAAAGAAGGGTAGGGCAGGAAAATTCCGCCCCTATTTCTGAGTACCTGCAAACATGCTTTGGTTTGTGAAGCTGCGGACCTCGACGCCCTTGCTTTATGACTGCTTAAACCTCGCTTCTCATTCAGTCAGCTTCGCTCGTCTCTCAATCATCTACCAGAGATGTGAGGTGTTCAACGTCGCCTTTGTTCCTCAGATCGACCATCCAGCCTGATTGCGCGCTGCTGCGCCGCCGCAAGTCCGGTATGAGGCCTTTTTACCGGATACTGCAGTTTGCACGAATGTCTGCTTTTCTAGCTGGATCATTGCGGCCAAGTCTTTGGTCGCGCGGCGATGTGGCCTATGGTAGGTCTTAAGTCATGTGGAATTCAAAAGCGCTGATCTGTCCATGAAAATTGGTGTGATTGTAACGGGACTTCCTGCGAGCGGTAAAACGACGATCGCTCGCGAAATAGCAAAGCAATTGAGCTTTGAACTTCTAGACAAAGATGATTTCCTTGAGGATCTATTTCAACGCTTTGAGGTTCGTTCTCAAGATGACAGGAAGCAGCTTAGCAGACAAAGCGATCATGCTTTCCAAGATGCGGCTATGAGATCAGGTTCTGCCGTTCTGGTGTCACATTGGCGATCCTTGCGGGACGGCGATGACAGCGGTACCTCATCGGATTGGCTGGACCAAGAATACGGGCGAATTGTCGAAGTTGTTTGCCAGTGTTCTCCAAAAGTCGCTCTCAAGAGATTTCTTTCCAGAGCAAGGCACCCAAGCCACTTGGACACTCAAAGTGATCCTGACGAGCTTCAGCAACGAATGGCAACATGGTCACACCGATTTCCACTCGGTGTAGGCACTCTGGTAGAGGTCCAAACGGAGAATTCGGTGAACATCTGTTCTTTGATCGAAGAGGTTCGAGTAGCGTTGTCAGACGCCCGATAGCTGCTGTTGATACTTGCTAGTCGAAAGACCGCTTTGTCCGCCGTCCAGACATCTGCCGCCGTCGTGATCGAGCTAGCGCAGCGAATGGCGGCAATTCGGGCTGCGACTGCAGAAGTCGAACAACCGTGTGAGTGGCAGCTTTGGGCCGCCAACGAAATCCAGCGGCAATGGGTAAGGGGCCTATACCGCCCCGTGGCAGGGAATGATGCATGAATTAGCATCTACTGTGGCCAGTTCGCACTGGAATGGCCTCGATAGCCCAGACACGAACTTCATTCGTCAACTTTTGGCTTCCAATTGGCTTGTTTCATAGCGTCACCAAGTTCCACCCCGTATTCTGGATTCGCAAATAGTCTCTGAAACAAAATATCCACCCTACTGTCAGGCCATTCACGCGAGAGTTTATCCGACAAGGCTTGAGCTTCACTCTCGTTCCCCAGCATCTGATGAGCCGCCATCAGATAGGCGACAGAAACAGGGCCGACAGGGCCACCCTTTTGGGTCACCTGTTCAAAGGCAGAAACGGCACCTTCGAAATCCTTCAGATGGAACTTTGCAGACCCCATCGCGTTCTGAAACACATAACCTCGGTCCAAATCTATTTTCGACAGTGCATCTTCGCTGATCGCCACGACTTTTTCGAACTCACCTGAGTACAACAGGATCAATGACACGAACTCCAGCACGTGCACGTCGTTTGGTGCCAACCGCTGCGCCCTGTACGAGAACTCCATAGCTTCCGGCCAGTTACCCTTGGTAAATTCGACCCAGGCCTTTGCAGATTGGCTCCACCCTGTTTCGGGTGCCAATTCAATCGCTCTATCGGCCTGAGTGTCTGCGTAACGCAGCATATCCCCGGTCGGATCAGCGTCCGGTGTAACCAGCGCTATTGTTGCTGCAACCTGCGCAGCCCCTGCATGGCCTCCGAAATAGCTGTCGTCGTTTTCGATTGCCCCCTGGAATATTGTCAGGGCTCCCTTTAGCCGCGCGGGCTCCAAGGCCGGAAAGATCAAATCGCGGCCCGAATTGGCCAGGTTAACGGCCTGAAGTCGCATGGGGGATGCATCAAATATGGCGCTGCGTTCAGCTTGGCTCAGGCTATCGACTGGCTGGCTGACTGGAACGCCACGATTTGTCGACATAAACGCAATTGCCGCTGCAACAGAGATAATAAGGAAAACCCCTGCAATCCCAATGAATCGGCGTGGCCAAGTATACGTCCTGGCTTCCCTCTCGGGTACTTCGGGCTGATCCGTCCTGGGCGACCTAATCGAAATCTCAGGTGCGTATCCGCCTTTAGGCAGATCGAAAACAGTGACTTCATCGCGGCCATCTTCGACATAATACTCGGCCAGTTTGCGACGCAGGCGCCCAGCATCCACCCGAACCACATTTTCTCGACGCGCCATCTCGGACATGCTAGCGCCGTAGACATCCATGGCGATAGTTTTGGCACGAATGTCTTCGGCTCGACCGTTGAGCGATTCCTCGACGACGTAGATAAGAAAATCCTGCAGTCGCTGTGATCCAGCGAAAGTCTGGGACCCGACAAGTCGCTGAAGCGCGGCCCGCACGTCTTTGGCGTCAGGCGCTTTGCCATTACTAATAATAGTCGATGTGCTTTTGGATAATTCCATTTTTTCAGCAAGTTACATCTCTGATTATACCGTATTATGCCCCGATAAACCTTTTGTGAGAAGTGAATTCGGCGAACACTCCCCTAAGCCTGCTGATCCATCGAACGAGCTCCGCAATGAAAGGTATCGTCCTTGATACCCTGTTTCCTGATCAACGAGCCGCAATTGCGGACTTACGGCGTGAAGACATTATTTTCGATGAAATTTGCCGGGACTATCTGCTTCTCAGTGACGAGTACCTTGCCTTGAACACTGAATCTGGAAGCCAATCGCTCAAAATTGCCTGCGACATCCGCGAAACGCTGAAAGGTCTTCAGGAAGAAATTGCTCAATCGCTGCGGCGTGCAGGGAAGATGTAATTCAAAAAGGGGAAGGGATACCGATGGGATCAATACTGAAACAAGGCTCAGTCATGGTGCTGATGGCAAGCGCAAGCTTTGCGCAGGATGCGCCGATAATTCATGATGGAGAGTTTGAGTTCCTTCGCGCACAGTTTGGCGAGCAATGGGATGCGCAGGACACCGAGATTGAGGCGAAACTTGCCGGGATCCGCGATGCCAATGGCGGTCAGCCACCCAACATCCTCTACATTTTGATCGACGATGTTAGCTTTGGTCAGATGGGCAACCGAACGATGAATTACGTCACCGGGTTCGATACGCCAAACATTAACGATTTCGCCGCGGAAGGCATGTCTTTGATGCGGATGTACACTGAGCCATCCTGTACGCCGACACGAACGGCGATGCTGACCGGTCGTCACCCCGTGCGTGCGGGCGTTGAAGAGGTCAAGGTTGCCCTGGTTGGCGAAGGTCTTGCGTCCGAAGAGGTAACGATTGCCGAAATTCTGAAGGAAGAAGGGTACAACACTGCGCATGTTGGAAAATGGCATCAGGGTGATATTGAACAGGCCTACCCACACAATCAGGGATTCGACTGGGCGGCCTTTCCCTTACACCAACAGGTTCAGCTTAGCCTGATGACGCGGGATGCAATGGTCGCCAACAATATGCTTGGTTACCATCCGTCAGGTCAGTCCAACCAGTTTCAATTGGACGAGCGGTTCAAACCCTATGGTCTCGTGACCGGCGTTGAGGGTGAAGCCGGCGGCCTGGCTCGCGAAGTCGACATGGCACCCGGCGAAGAATGGACCCAAGCGAAATACGAGGAAATGAACTTGCGTTATCAGCGTCAAGCATTGGAGCAGCTAGAGCGGCTGGCTTCACAGGACGCGCCATTCTTTATGCAATATTGGCCACTCTATCCTCTGAACTTTGCCTATCCTGATCAAGCTGTATCCCGCAACGGCGGATTTCATGCCGACAAATTGCAGGTTCTGGACGGCTGGATCGGCGAGGTTCTGGCCAAGCTGGATGAAACCGGCAAGGCAGATAATACCGTCGTTATGATCATGGCTGACAATGGTTTGATGTATCACTACGAAGGGACATCGGGCTTAAACCAGCTGATCTATCGCGGCGGCAAGACACAGCACCTTGAAGGCGGTGTGAGAACTGACGCGTTCATCCGGTGGCCTGGCGCGATCGAGGCGGGCAGTGCAGCAGGTGACATCGTTCATGTCTCAGATCTGTTTTCAACCTTTGCCCGGCTCGCAGGCGCGACAGACCACATTCCACGCGACCGTGTCATTGATGGCATCGACCAGACGGCTCTATTGCTTGAGGGAGAAGGCAATTCGCGCCGCGACTATGTCTATGTGTATGAAGGGCCGGTTTTGCGCTCGGTCGTGAAGCAAGAGTTCAAGATGCATCTGCCAGCTCCCGGTCAGCCCGGCGCTGCGGCCCCTGTCTTCAATATCTATCGCGATCCCCGTGAAGAACATCCGCTTGTCGGGTATTCGCTGTGGTCCGGGGCGTCATTCCAGGACATGTTGAAGCGCCACCAGAAATCCATCGAAAAGCACCCTCACAAACCGCTCGGCAAGGGTGTCCCCTATGAGGGAATTGAAAATCTCAGGCCCGAAAGCGAATTGGCCCGAGAAGTCTTTTCTAGCTGGCAATGACGAACGTGAGACGGCGGTGCCGAGACGCCGCCGTCTAACTGGTCGCATGAATTTTTCCAAGGTGTACTATGACCCGCATCTACCTTCATCTGGCGGTCTTGACCTCGGCGTTGCTCGTAATGGCTTCTACCACTAAAGCCGAGGAAAACGCGTCAAATCCGCTGGCGGCGGTTAACAACACGGACATTCGCTACCAGTACTTCGATTTGGAAGGCGGCGCTGGCCGTCAGGACATGTTCATTGATGGTGCATACATGCTGCGCCCCGATCTGAAGCTAAAGTACGAGCTTCATTACAATTCAACGAATGTGACGGGTGAGAGGTTCGATGGGTTCGAAAAGACCAGCTTCAAGCTGATCTACTTCCCCTCCCAAATGCCCTTGAATGACACATGGTCCGTCAAGTCCGCGCTTGGTCTGGAGTGGATACTTGATTTCGGCGACCCCGATGAAGGCATTGGCACCGGGTCTGATCAAATCGCTCCGTTCGGAGGGTTCGCCTTTGCAAACGCAAACAGGGGGCTGACACTGATCCCTCTGATCCAGCATTTCGCATCTTACAATGGACCGACCGATGTAAGCCAAACCGCGATGCGCCTTATTGCGCTTCAGCCGTTTGGTGAGGGGTATTGGATCAAAGCGGATATCAAAGCGCCCTATGATTGGGAGAATGACGCCTGGCCCGCGACCGCAGAATTCCAGATCGGAAAGAACCTGAGCCCCGGAGTAGCCCTCTATGCAGATGTGTTGATCGGGATTGGTGCTGATCGCCCCTATGACCAAGGCGCCGGGATCGGTCTTAGGTTCAATTATTAAGTCGCGATTTCCTAAAGGAAGCAGTCATGCCCTATACCGCATCACACAGCGTCATGATACTTGCGATAAGCCTTGCGGCTCTTCCAGCGTTTGTATCTGGTCAATCATTACCGGCGCCTGGTCAAGACGAAACCGGTTGGCGTCATGGAGCCTCCTTCTATCTGTTCACACCCCTGCGAACCAAGGGAACGTCAACCGTAGCTGGACAATCCGTAGATCTGGATCTGGACCTTGGTGACGTACTTGATGTGCTCGATTTTGCGGCAGCCGGCCGGTACGAGGCATGGAACGGGGATTTTGGGATCATCGTGGATGCGAACTATGTCGGCATCGAACAAGATACTACTTTGCCCGGCCCTTTGGGCGCCGGGGTTAACGTCGACGTTCGTCAAAAATGGTTCGGTGTGCTGGGTGCTTACCGTGTTGCAGATGGCGTATATGGCGGCAGCAGCCAGCGATACGCAATCGATCTTCAAGGCGGTCTGAGATACAATTCCATTCGTCAAGAAATCGACATAACAACTACAGATCCGGGAAATCCACCTGCACTAGGCGGTGATCAGGATTGGATCGAACCTGTATTCGGCGCACGTGGAATGTGGCGATTGAATAATAAATGGACTGGGATTGCCTCTTTGGAGCTTGGTGGGTTCGGAGCAGGCGGGAATGACCTCCAGATCGGCACGAATGTAGGGTTCGATTACCAACCTTGGGAGAATAATGCGTTCACATTTGGGTATCGCTATTTCAGCGTCGACTATAGCGATACGCTGAGTTCCGGAGAATTCGCCTATGACGTCGACCAGCACGGGCCTTACTTTGGCATCAAGTTTTTCTTCTAAGGGCAAAGATTCGGTCATTGAACGTAGGTATTCGAAGGGTCGCTCTATTGCGCTTTCGGCCTCCGGCGCACTCGCAGCGAATGTCCGGAAAGCGGGCTGCGACCGCAGCATGTGGGGCACCTGTTCAATGTCTCCTATGGGCCGTCTGCGCGATCAGGTGACGGTGGGGCAGGGGCCTGTGCTGCAACGGCACCGAGGTCCGGAATGAGCCCAAAGTGACCGATGCTGCACGGCGCGTAAACGTCAGCTCTTGGTCAGATGTCGTTTAACAACAACTTTAAGAGTTCTTGTAGTCATCCATCAAAACTTGCAATTCATCTAGGCTTTCCGGGGCTTGAGCGTAGCTATGTTTAGCTGGGACAGTTGCCCAACTCATTTTCTCGTCGGTCATTACTTCAACATATGGCTCAAAGTATGCAGCGTTGTCTAAAATTGATGTGCGCATGTTGACTCGATAACTTGCTCCGCCAATTTGGGAGTAAACAAAATTCAAGCACGACTTGCAAAAATAATGATCCTTTCCGCTCGAACCGAGGCCACTTTTGATAAGTTCGCTGGTGAATGAAAAACTCTCCTGTGGAAACATGGTTGTCAGTGAATATGCGCTAGCCGTGAATTTTTGACAGCTACGGCCATGGCACGCCAAGGTCAGAAGCGGCGGAGACTTGACATGTACCTGTACGGATCCGCACAGGCAGGAACCTTCAAAAAGGGGGTATGGATAAAGCCATCAGCAATTATCTGTTTTCTAACGTTTGTTTGACCGTATCAGGCGTTCAACGAAAAAATCCAGACGGCAGATTTGTCCACCACCACCCATTTACAGTCCGGCGCTGAATGTCCGGTTCTCGCGGCTTGTGACTTGCTGCACGTTCACAGACGTGAAGTGTAGCAAAAAAACCCTGTTTTCCGCTGGTGATTTATGCCTCCGAACGTAGTTCAATGGCTCCTTAGAGTAGCTTGCGCCAGTAAAGTTTACGTTGACCGATTTACTGTTTTCCGCCGAAGGAGCCGATGTGATTGATACCGCCGGGGCCTGAAGTGTGGAATGTTCCTCCAATTTCGGTAGCCTGCGGACCGTAAAAAACTCCGTCTACTCTGCCGCTTGTTCCAGAACCAGTAACATTGGCCGAAAAAGTTGCATCCACAACACTCCCAGAACCTACAAAATCCAGTTCCGGGGTCGTTTGGATGGCGCCAGTGTTGACGTTAACAGTTTGCGTGCCTGTACTGGAAAAGGTCAGGTCAGAAAAATCCGTGGCGACAGAAACTTCTGAACTGGTCATATACCTCTGCCCGTCAGCAAGAGTTGCGACACCTGTCATGGCACCTCTGTATGTTGCGTTCGTGCCGGTTGGTACGTTTCCGGTTTCTGTTCTTGTGCCAAAGGAGCCAACTCCGACTTTGCCTGAGGCTGTGCCCAGTCCAGTCATCCAAGCTCCAAAAGTTTGATGTACATAGCCGTGAGATGACGGGTCAACAAAGATGCCGATATTCTGCCTATCCGCGGTCTCTGCAAGGATCACACCGCCTTGAGTAGTAAAAGTGTCGCCGACCAATGTGTTAAACGTGACCGAGTTATCAGAACCACCAGCGCTCCACCCGATTAAATTTCCGTCTCTGGTGGTAATGCTGGCACGGCCTTCTGCAGATTCGGATGTGCCAGCAATAGTAGCTTTCCCTGAATTTACATCAATTGTGTAGGCGGCCGTAATGGTTTGACCATCAAGGCTTAGGGTGACGTTTTGCGGCATGCTGAGGGAAGGAGCACTCGAGCCTGACCCACCACCAAGACAGGCGGGCAATAACAATAGTGACGTGACTGAAATGAAAGCTCGAAGTTCAGTAAGCTGCATAAAAACCCTCTTTCCGCACAAGCTAGAATCGCCTTGATTGTGAGAGGATAAAAAAAATTTTATTAACTTAGAGTTACCTGAATGCCTCTAGCTCAGTAACTTTGTGTAAGTTGAGGCGCTTTTTACTAATTTTTGGAACATAATTTACCGCCAAATTATTTGACCGTTTCCGAAGAGTTATCATTTTAGGACTATTAGTTTCGAGTACGTCTCGGAAATAGGGGAAAGACATGGCGTCATATGAATTTACACTTACTCCTGGATCCACTTCCAACACCGTAAACATTGAACATTTTGGTGCTAATTTTAGGAATATGTTTCCGAACATTGGCGAGGCATACGACCTGCTGGATGTCACACATTTACGTTATCCTGCCGGAAGTGCACAGAGAGAAAATATTACTTTCCTGCCAGACGGTGAACTCAATGCAAGGCTAACCGAATTTTTAGATTGGGTGGTGGAGCGGGGCACACCGTTTACGTTGAGCGTTCCTGTCGGAGATCTACTGGCTACACAAAAACAGATGATTGAGTTTGTAGACGCAGTTTACGAAAAGCTCGGCCCTGACGGCTATCTCTTAAAAAACTTTGAAATTGGCAACGAATACTGGGGATTTCAGGAAGCTTCCGAGTACGGTCAAGATGCTTCGAAAGCAGCAGAATACCTCTCCCATGCCATCGAATCTTACAATCAATCGTCATCTGGTTCCGACCATGATCCCAAGATTCTAGTACAAACCGCGCCGCCTTGGCACGTCGGGCAGAACAGCTCCATTGATCAGAAAAACATGGAAATTATAAAGTATTTTGATGCGAACCAAGATTTGTCTGATGGCCTCCAAGCCACCGTAGCTAGCGAAGCAATCGACGGGATCGTTTCTCATTACTATTTTAACAAAAGTTTCGAGGGTGATAACACTTTTTCCGGCGGGTACTATGAAACTCGAGCCATCGATTCCCGGATTCGTATGTGGGAGAGTTTTTTTGAAAAGGAACTCGATTATCACGTAACCGAATGGAACGTCCAGAATGCGAATATTGGCCAACAGGGTTTAAAGGCCGCCTCTGTAGTACTTGAGCAGTTCGAAAACATGATTGAAGCGGGAGTTGATGCCGCTGATGTCTGGTCGGTGTTGAATCGTAACTACAATGCTTTCGCCGGAGGAATAACGGAGGAAAGTCCGGTTCACTTATCGCCCGCCGGTCAGGTTTTCGCTTGGATGAGGGAAAGTCTGATCAATGATAAAGGACAAGGCCTGTCTCTCTTGGATCTTGGTGGGCTTCAAGAAAACCATAGGCCCATCGAAATAAACGCTTACACTAACAGCGTAAAAACTGTTCTCTACATTTCCAGCAGGACAAATGAGTTTGGGGTCAATGTTGGTTTGAATTTGTCTTTCCTGGCTCCTTACAGCACTTTTGCGTCGGTCCGAAAACTTGGAATACAGGATGGTAGCTCAAATGGTCTCAGTGATAGGGCGGTATATGACGACGAGGGAAATTTAGTTCCGAATTCGCGAAACAAGCTTCGCAGGATCGACGAGGCTGAGAAGCTGGAACTCGAAAATTTACTAAAAAACCTATTCAAACTGGGAATTTTGAGTAGCGGAGTTATCAGCCCCTATGAGGAAGGAACTTACCGCACCTATTTGCCGCCACCATCCACGATACTACTTAAACCCGGAGTTACATCTGAAACTGCGACAAGTCTGGATGATTTCTATTTTGCTGGTGAAGTCGATGTAACCGTAGAGGTCGAAGAGTACGAATTCGACGATTTGTCCGATGTAAACTTTGTTTTGGACCCATACGAAGTTGTCGAAGTCACCTTGGATGCAGGGGATGTATACTATGGCGACTACAGTCCCGTAACACTACCTCAGATTGCTATTGCTGTTTCCGGTAATATCGCCAGCGCCACGGATGCTAGTGATGGCGGCTATAGCGCTGTTGGCAGTGGTGGTGACGATACGTTGGATGGCGGAGGCGGAGACGACATTGTCCAGGGAGGAGTCGGTAACGACACTGTATCTGGAGGTGCCGGTGATGACTTTTTGTTTGGAGGCTCCGGCGATGATGCCCTCGATGGTGGTAGCGGAAATGACACGGTGTTGGCAGGAGGTGGAAATGACGTTGTGGCAGGTGGAGACGGCAAGGACGTGCTTTCCGGAGGAAAGGGTAACGACATACTCACGGGAGGGGCAGGAAACGATTTTTTGGAAGGAGGAGCCAATAATGACGTTCTGGAAGGTGGGGTGGGAAATGACGTGCTAGTTGGCGGCGACGGCGCCGACGTATTTGTTTTTCGCTCAGGCGAAGGTGTTGACACAATCCTAGACTTCCAGGACGGGCTTGACGTAATCAAAATTGACCAACCCGGGGCGAACTTTGAGGACCTGACTATCACCATTCTGGATTCGTCTACCGTTATAAGCCTTGATGATTCCCCTATTGCCGTAATCGCCGGTGCGCCGATTGTCCTTTCGGAAGATGATTTCGTCTTTGTATAAAGTGCATCCAAGGTTGATTCGCGAAACCTTCTCAAAGGCTTTGCTCGGGCAGCCAATATCGACAAGCTACGGAAGCCATAACGATTGATAAAGAAAGTCCCGCTCAGAACTCGTCTGTCATCAACGCGAGGCTCACGGTGGGACTTTGGAAAGAAGGGCTAAAGACGCACCATCTGCTCATCGCGCAATCAAATAATTTGATACTTTGACCACTCGGTTTTGAGACCTGATTCACACCGTGGGCCGGAAACCAATTGGTCCTGAGTGTAAGTTCAATGCAGAAGATGATTTAGTTTGATAATTAGGCGCAGAGGCTAAACTGGCTCGCATGCGAATAAAGATTGAAGATATTGATGCCTTAATGTCATGCTTTCGTTTAGGGTCGAGATTTGATTGTGAGCTAATTGAGTGCTGATCCAACAGAACATTTATGTCCTTTAGAACACAAAACTGATTGCGCTGGCTAAATGTGTTTTCATCATCGGAGTTTTCAAGCACCAGGGAGGTTTCATCGGCGACTTCTAAAGCAAGTTCCGTAGCAAACTGAACCTCCGCAGGTTTAGCCAGGACTGCTATCAAAACGGCCATCGCAACAACATCATAAAAGTTGGGTATTGGTTCGACACGGCCACATCCGAAAATGGTCTGTGCGCCGAAGTCTGCTTGAAGCAATCTCCACGCACCCTCCACTGTAGAGGTAGGTTTGCCTAATGTTGCAACTACATCCTCAATTTTAAATGGTGTTGTTGTTGTGCAAAACAAAGGACGTTCTCCTTAAAGTTGTCGTGCCTTTTTTTGCGAATTTTATGAAAATCTACTTAACGAGTGCTAGGGGGATAATTTTTTACATGACTCGTTTACGAAAGATTACTGGCTAAAGCGGCTGCTAAAAAACGGTTAACTATAATTTCCCACTACTTGCCCTGTGTTCGAATCAAGGGGCAAGCAATGTTAAGGTACGTGTTCGCAGAAGAATTGGATAAATTCCCAAAGCTAGCTAAAGGTATGTTCCGGGATCGGGCGGACCAGTTTAAAACTCGGTTGGGCTGGGACGTTCACGTCAACGAAAATGGAGAGGAGAAGGATCAGTACGATGATCTAAACCCTCTCTATGTCATTTGGGAAGAAGAGGACGGCAGCCACGGTGGCTCGATGCGTGTTCTACCTACCACAGGGCCTGTAATGGTTAATGAGATATTTGGGCATTTGATCGGCGGCAGACCAATTTGTAGCCCTTTGATCTGGGAGGTGACACGATTTTGTCTGTCCCGCAAAGCCGGCCCGCGTACGGCGGGCGCAATTATGCTCAGCGGCGGCGAGTTGATGGAATGGTTCGGTCTGACACATATTGCGGGTGTCTTCGATGCACGCATGATCCGGATTTACCGATTGATTGGGTCTTCACCCCTTGTTCTAGGGGCAGAAGGCAAGGGTCGCGATCAGATTTCAGTTGGGTTGTGGCCATATTCAGCCGGGGATTGTAATCGCGTGGCCAAACGTGCGGACATTTCGCGAGATCTGTCACGGCTATGGTTAAGGGCCTCTTTCGCTGGAAAAGCTACCTGTTTTCCCAGTTTGAAACAGCCGGCAGAATTCAAACACGTCAATGTCTCCTAGGAGCACCGAAGTTGTCATTGGAAAACTGTGTCTTCGAAGAGTTCAGTCTTTGAGGAACCGACCGGCGCATCGCATTTGCCTTTGCCTTTGCCTCGAAAAGCTATCCGTTATCATTTCGCGAACGTCGGAAGAAAACCCAATCCAGAGAAATCCGACGTGAAATCTCTAGTGACCTTCGGGCTTGTTCTTTCGACAGGACGTCGCCCAGCTGAGCCTTCAGCCATACTTTTGTGGACCGTCTTCAATCAGCTCTTAGCGCCGTGAGGTAAAATTACCAAGCTACTTGTCCGATACGACATACATGTTCTCAATGATGCGCACAATCTTTGGAATGGCTATGCCCTCGAGTTGACGGACTCATCGCTCCCTACAAGGCTCTTTTCAACTACTAGCAAACAACTTGGCAATGCCCTTCAGTCAACTCACAGTGTGCAAAAGGATTTTTTTTACAGCAGCGACTCAATGTCATGCATCCATGCGTCTATCACGTCCAATTCTTGCATCGGCAACGTCCAAATAGGCCTCGTTTCCCTGTCGCGTATCAATTGAGACCAGTTGTTGTATCTGTCGCATCTGTTCTACGTTTAGTTTTGACTCTAAGCAGAAAATCTCCAACGCGGCACCTAGGCCATTTAACACATTTGGCTCATTGTCTTTCTTTGCATCTTCGACAAGTTCAGACATAGCCTCTACAAACCAATGATTACTACTCATGAAACCCCTCGTTTTGTTTTGGCCAGCTTCGGGGTGCCATGGTTAACGTCAAGTTAACTAAGCGTATGGTTTTGAGACTTTTCGTATAATGTTTCAGGTTTCTGATGTGTATGGCTTTGGATGTAGGAATCAATCACTTGGCGCATAGCAATTGCCGTGAGATGGAACCCTTCCGCTTCCAGCCTCAACTCAATACCGTTCGCTCTTTGCAGAAATTTTTCGTCCATAGGTACAGCCCCTTGTTCACCCACCAAGTAAATTTTATCTAAACTCTTCAGAAATCCTTAAATTTTCGTAAACTGTCACACGTACGTGGTCACCAATCCGTGACTGGTGGATATCAGGCACAACATGTGCCTGTTTGAACAAGCTAAATCTGAAAAACCACCTGTGTTTGTTGCCTGACCATCCACAGTAACCCAAGTTAACGAACGCGTCGTATGCTTTCATGAGCCTATTGATCGCTGGTTACTTGCCAAAGCTTCAGTGCCCAGAACCTCGCGAGCAGTCTACGATCTAACCAATTACTCTTCGGTGACAAGTAGTGTTGACGTCAGCACGACCGGCCTAATGGGAGAATGCGCTAATCGTGGCCGTGGATACAGTTTTCCATGCGGTACCTACTGGCAACTGATGATCCGTGATCCGCCGCCAGTGTATGCGCCAGACAAAGCAAGAGTACCAACGCATAAAAGTGGGTCTATTGATGGAGCTGATCTTTCCTCAATGCCTATAACATATTGGTTTAAAAGGTATTTAATTAAAATTTTGGTGCGGGTGGAGGGACTTGAACCCCCACACCTTGCGGCGCCAGAACCTAAATTTGGCGCGGATCGTTAAACAACAACCACTTGGCCTGGAAGTTTCCCGAGACATAGCGGGAACAAAGGCAGAAACCGGGAAACAGGTGATGAACCGATCTCAGGCCATCCAGGCAGATTTTCCGGCGCGGGTATGTGCTTTTGTTAATCTTTCAAAGGCCGGGGAGATGAAGGCGTCGCTATTTGCGATAGGGAATCCGGGTCAGCTTCAGATCTGGCTAGCGCCGCCCGCTCCGCAGCGATCGCCTCACACGCCTCCTGTGCCTTACGGCGTTCATGCTCGTGCGATGTTACGATCAATTCCAGAGGTGGCCCCAGGCTGCATGTGGATGAACCCCAGCAACCCGGGTAATTGCGGCACCTCCAGAATAGCTGTTCTTGTGCATTCCGCCGCAGGACCATCTTCGCCCCACATCTGTTGCAATCAGGATGCGCGGAAATGAACGTCTGGCAAAACTTCTCGTCCCGCTCCCAGCCATTTGAAAGGCATGCCGTTAGACCTTCTTCCCGGTCCAGATCATCACGTGCGAGCTCAAGGACGAATTCCTTTTGCTTTTCTGTTGGCAGATTGACGGAGTTGTCTCTGTGCGCACAGAGTACCGAGTTTTCCTGCGCATGTCTCAACCGCTCATCAAGTATGTTCCAAAGTGGTGTCTCCATGAACTTGACAAGATGTCCCCAACAACAGTCGCAATTCATACACTGATCGACATAGACCGATGCAAAGCCCGGTTCATGTCTCCGTGGACAGGCATTGACGTAGAAATGCCGGGTCAGGTCGCGCGGAACCATCCTGTTGAGCCGGGAGGCTTCAGTTTCGAGTATCTTTGTGAACTCGGCTTCCAGTTTCTTCCGAGTCTCGTTCCTTCCGGAGACCAGCCACTTGCGAGGAGCCTCTGAGATTACGAGACTTGCAAGTTCATCAGGTGCGATATCGCGGTCTGTTTCCGAGAGATCAATCTCGATGGCACCAAGCCCCACTTCCCGCATCCGTTTCCGCTTCTCTGCATCGACCTCATGTGTCACACGAATTTCGATGAGCAACGCACTACCGTCTTTCTCCAAAATCGCATCAGGTTGAAACCCCTGATGCCTCCAATCCTGTGGCTCAATGCGAACACTGGATTCCGATGCACGACGTTCAGGGATCGTATGCGTCATCAGATTGTCCAGTTTTGCCATAGGTTTGCTGGCCCGTTGGTCTAGGGATGGCCAGCCTGTTTTGCGAATGACTTACTCCGGTAGCAGTATTTGCCCATTCAGATCTTCGAGGCTCTGCTTAGGTGCGTGGTGAAGTGCGGTTTCGCCCGCGCTGTCGCAGTCCACTTCTGATACATGGGCGAAGTGCCAAATCCGACGCTTGTCCTGACGCGCGATCAAGGGTGACTTGCAGGCTAGACAAAGACATCCGCATTCCAGGCCGTTCTGCACGTCGTTCACATGAACCAAACGACCATCCAATGCCCGCATGCCCCATCCAGGACGTTTTTCGTGGATTGCGGACAAAGATCGGTTCTCTTGAGGATTGGGTGAACTGCTACTCTTGCTCGCGCGCATGCTCCAGAATGCCATATAGCTGCCAAAGCGCGCCAGCCCTGAGACATGGAACATTATTGAGAACTGTAAGCAAACCACATTGTCCGCTTTGGGGCTGCGACCTGCCGAATGCGTACGCAGCGCCCTGTTGGATCAGCAATGACGGCTCAGGGCTCATACCACCTGTCTGAACCCACTGCACAGAATGGCTGCTCAGAGCCCAACGTGATGAACGCTGCAAACTGATTGAATGTCCGCCGTCAATCCTTCTTGGTTTCCCGCATGTGACTATTAATCCGGTCAGTTCGAGTTTTGTGTCAATCCAATGTGATGGTCTGCGAAAATGTACTGTTGCTCGCTCGCCAACGCCTCGTGACACGCCGAGCACTGCTCGCGAGGCAGAACCTGTGATGTAGTCTCGTAGGGTTCAGAATGATGGCCAAAGTTGAAGTATCCAAGGTGGCCCGTTTCCGCAGGAAACCGTTGAACGTCTTTCACCAACATGGCCAACCCGTTGTAGTGGCTCTCCGTCAACACTTCGCCAGCGTCGGCTGGCTTCGTAGCCGTGAACTCTTTTACGATCTGCGTGCCATTGGGCCAGGTTCCGGTAGCCATGTATATGGCAAATGCCATGGGTTCGACATAGGTGTCGATGTATTCGCTGGTTGGTATCGGAAGGTCGTCGATAATGTTGATTTCACCCTGTGGTATCAAGGTCGTACCAACATTTACCCATTGTCTGTGATTCAAAGGCCGGTTTACGGCTCCATCAGCATTAAAGGATACTGGTAATTGGATCGACTCTTCGGCCATTGATACAACACCAATGCAGGTCAGAGCGGCTGCGCCAGCAACAAGCTTTTTCATAACAATTCTCCGGCTTAGGTAGCTAACCCGGCCACGATGGTCAGTGGCCGGGAGCGTCGATGTGCGAGGTTGGAGTTAGTTTGTGGGCAGGATGTATGGGAACTCAGCCGTGTAGCGGTGGCTGTCATCGGCGTTGTCATCGACGGGCACACCCATCATAAGCTGCAACACAGTGTTCATCGCATCATCTTGCAGCGCGCGGCCGTTCAGATCGTCGACGGCGTAACTGGCCTCTGATCCCGGGCGATAGGTGATCACGTCCGGCATGACCATATCCGCGACTTTCTCCGCGTAGTCCACACCGTTGCCAACATCTGCTTTGGATGCAGAAACCGCCCAAAACACGTTGTTTACGATTGCTTGGCGGCGTTCTTCCACGTCAAGATCCGGTCGGTGTTGCTCATGATCTTCCTGGACCGCTGGTGTATCGGACAAGAATACGTACGGGAACAGCACGTTGGCATGTCGATCAACCTGGCTCCATTCGCCCTTGTGCGGAACTGCCGTTGTCGTGAAAACCTTGATCTCATCGCTCAGCATTGAGTTCGGGATATCAATGACAATAAAGCTGGAAGTTGCACCCAGGAACAAATCCCCGTCCTCTTGAAAGATTTCCGGCGAAAACGTTCCGCCCTGCTTAGCGGCATTGAACTTGGCCAAACCGATGCCATTGCCAAAGAACGGTTCTTCACCGCGCCCGGCCCAGACCCGAATGTCACCAGGCAGCGTTAGTAAATCGCCGACGTTCCCTTCGCCGAAAGTCTCCCCTTTTTCGCCAATCTCTGCATTAGGGGAGCCGATCTTGTGAGCTTCGATACTGTCGCCGTCGAAGGTAAATGCAAATGTCATGCCGGTTTCAAAGCTGTCATCCTGCGCAATATGGATATTGTAGATGCCCTCATTGCCGAACGTGACTCCGGCAGGAGAGTCCGTTGAACCCGGCGTGCTTGGGTTTGCGGAGGAAATGATGGTGGTGTAGCCATCGTTACTGGATTGAAAGACATAGGTGTCGTTCAGGTCGTATTCCGGGTATTGCCCCTGCAACCCTGAGATAAAGTGCCCTGATGCCAGCGCCATTCCGGTAACGCTTGCCACCGCCAGAGATGCTGTTGAAAAAGTCAGATAAGCAGACCTGGATACATGTTTCATTTTGGTTCTCCCGTGTGATTTTGAAGATTGTGATGACTGGCATGCCTCAATGCCGCGCATGGATTTCTGGGCGCGACGTTATGACCGGGGTAGCTCGTCAATTGGCACGAAGCGAATGGCCGAAGACTTTATGCAGTAGATCAGCCCGGTGGGTTCCGGCCCGTCCAATAGCAGATACCCGATGTGCCGGTTTGTTGCCTTGGAACGCAGCAAGATGCGTATCGCACCATGTTCGCGTTCGTTGATTTCCACGATTTTTTCTTCCGCTATCGGTCGTAAGAAGCTTGGCCATCCGTTTCCGGCATCGTATTTGTCGTATGACGCGAACAAAGGTTCCCGGCTGGTGGCTTCAACATAGATGCCGACCTCCCAGTGATCCCAAAATTCGTTTTCGAACGCGGCTTCTGTTTCCTCAACCGGCAACGGACTCCCTCCTGCACTTGAGGCTCTAGGCGTGCCTCAAACCCGCGAACACGTCGCCGTTTTGGATCGCAAGATGAGAAATAGGCTAAAACCTGAAACCTGACCGAAGCGTCTCGCTACAAGTCAATGATGGTTGCATTTACTGCAAGTTCCGCGTCGGTTTCGGCTACCCATTAGCAGATGTGTATTACGATCCTCCTTGAGCCTTACACAGACGCAAGCGTCTGTTGTTGGGCAGATCGTATGTCGCAGTTAATTTGAACGGAAATATTGAGTTGATCGAAGACGATAGGCAACGCTTATGGTCATAGGCGGCGATGTGGGGTGATCTGTCGATAGGCTTGGGCACTCGATTGGCCGTAAGGAGGTCAATCGGCTGGCTGGTACTCCGGCCACTCATGCGCCTCTGCCAGTTTTGCAAGCGCCTTCAGAGCAGGCGTTGGTGTCGATTGTCCCACAGTGGCAAAGGAGACCTTTCTTGACAGCGTCGGTTCGACAATTGGTCGATGCTCCAATTCGGGACGCAAAAGCGAATATCGGGGGATGCAGCAGACCCCCACACCATCCCTGACCAGACCCTGTATCCAATCCTCTCGTTGGCTTCTGAAAGCAACTTCAAGCTCAAGGTCAAGTTCCCGGTAATATTCCAGAACTTCTTCGCGGAACTCACAGTGAAGCCGCTCGACATATTGCTGCTTGGCAATGTCACGCAAAGGCACTGTGTCCAGTTTGGAAAACGGATGATCAGACGGAAACGCAATGACCATCGACTCCTCGAACAGCTCAACATAGTCCAATTGCGGATGGGGAGGGCCATGTCGGGCGCAAAAGGCCCCATCCAGAGCGCCGGACAATAACAAATCGGGGATGGAGGCGGGGGCAACGTCATGCAGCAAAATGGAGACCATCGGATATGTGATGCGAAATTCATCCAACATCGGGGCCAGCACACCAGGACCGACTGTACACATCAATCCAATATTAAGCTCAGCGATTTCTCCCGCATTCACGGCATTGGCAGTTGCCCGAACCATATGCCGGGTTCGGTCAATCTGTTCAAAATGTGCCCGTAATGATCTGCCAAGCTCGGTCAGTTCATTCTCGCGACCATCTCGGTGGATTAATTCCCCACCAAGCTCTGTTTCCAACCGCTTGATTGCTTGTGTCAGTGCTGGTTGTGACACAAAGCATTGCTCGGCCGCTCGCGTAAAGTTCAGCGTATCAGCCAGCGCCAAAAAGTATCGTATTTGATTGAAATCCATGATGTCCGAACTCCCCCGTTTGGCCGTCAAATGTCACGCAGAAGCCATTCGATGGCAAGACACCGCTATGATGTGGCGGGCCCATCTCCTTTGCGTCAAGTCTCCCGATACTCGCTTACAGGCAAAATTCAGAGCTCTCGTTGGGAAATTTAATCGCGCCCGATAAGCGGAGCCTATCGTCTTCGATCAAATCGTTATTTCAAAACGGTTTGCCAAAAAAACTAATCTTCCTCGGAAACACCTAGGCACGTCGCAATGGGCAGCGGCAGATCTGTCAGATGCCGAAAGCAAACGGGTGAAAGTAAAGTGAAAGAACAAGCAGGAGTAAAAACTGATGGTACGGCACTCCATAGCGTTCTTGTTGGGTGTGATCTTCATGCTTTCGTCATCACAGCACGCACATGCGGAAGAAACCAACTGGGGCTACGTCGGCGACACTGGCCCTGAACATTGGGGAGAATTAAGCCCGGCGCTGAGTATCTGCTCTGAGGGTCACGAACAATCGCCAATCGATATCAAGACATCAATGACCGTCAAGGCTGAGCCGCCAGCATTGGTTCTGCACTGGCAGGCGTTCGCTCCAGCGATCATGAATAGCGGGCGTTCTCTGGAAGTCAGCACTCAAGGCCAAGCTGGTAGCGCCGCCATAGGAAATCGGAAGTACCAATTTGTCCAATTCCATTTCCACCACGGCTCTGAACACCGTATTAACAGCAAGCAGGCGGATGCGGAAATCCATTTCGTGCACCAATCCGGCGAAGGCGATTTGCTCGTAATTGCAGTGCTGGTAGAGACCGGCGCGGCGAATATTGAAGTGGACAGCTTGCTACAACACGTCCCAGCCAAGGGGCAATTCGTAAAACCAGAAATTGTGATGTCTCCGGAAAATCTGTTACCCGGCCACCCTGCTGGGTATAGATACAAGGGCTCTTTGACCACGCCGGGATGCTTTGAAATAATCACATGGCACATTGTAAGCGACACGGTTACGTTTTCGCCGGAACAACTCCAAGAATTGCGTTCAACATTTCCTTCCAACGTGCGTCCCGTTCAGGAGATAGGACGCAGATATATCCTGGCCACTGACTAAGGCGTTGGCAGCTAAAGCGGCCATTCGTCTCAACGCAATGAGTGAAAGCATTGTCCCGCAATCAGTGAATTCGTTAGCAGGGTGATTTTGCGTGCGCAGCGAACGGCGGATTTGACGGGCCGCAACGCAGCGACCCAACTACGGGTTGAATGACGGCATTGGGCCGTCTTCAACCCAACCGTTTCTTGAACCTTAGAGTGGCCGCCAACAATCCGAATGCCCCAAATCCGATCATCCAGAGAATTCCCCAGCGCAACTCGTATAGCGACGCGTCACGCAGGACCACGCCGCGGATCATATCCATGAAATGGGTTGCCGGCAGGACCTGAGCAATCATCTGGACGGGTTGTGGCATGCCGTCGAAGGGGAACATGAAGCCCGACATCAGGATCGAGGGCAGTAGGACAAAGATGGTCATCTGCATCGACTGCAATTGGTTCTGCGCAAGCGTGGAAATCACCAGTCCAAGCGACAGGCTGGCGATGATGAACAACAAGGTCACCACAAGCAAAGTGCCCAATCCGCCGTTTATCGGGACATCGAAAAGGACATGCCCGAGGCCGAGGATGATTGCGACCTGTATCAGGCCCAGAAAGATGTAGGGGATGATCTTGCCGATCATCAGTTCGATCGATCGGATTGGCGTGTTGATCAGCATCTCCATATTGCCCCGCTCGCGTTCGCGGACGATGGCGGCTGAGGTGAACAGGATCATCGTCATGGTCAGAATTACGCCGACAAGACCCGGCACGATATTGACCGCCGACCGCTGCTCGGGGTTGAAGTAAAGCGTCACCTCGAAGGTGGGCACCTGCCGGTTTG
>NZ_JBQFOY010000021.1:0-79507 GCF_056533985.1 Ruegeria sp. E8 | reverse complement strand
TGCTGATCGTGGTCGGTGCGCTGGTCGGCTCGTCCGGTGCGATCCTGTCCTACATCATGTGTAAGGCGATGAACCGTCACTTTGTCAGTGTAATTCTTGGCGGCTTTGGCGGCCCGCAGGGCGAGCAAATGGCCGTTGAAGGCGAGCAGATCGCCATCGAGGCCGACGGCGTTGCAGCGGCGCTGAACGATGCCGACAGCATTGTCATCATCCCGGGCTACGGTATGGCCGTTGCGCAGGCGCAGCAGTCGGTCAGCGAACTGGTCCGCAAGCTGCGCGCCAAGGGCAAGAATGTGCGCTTTGCCATTCACCCCGTTGCGGGTCGTCTGCCGGGCCACATGAACGTTCTGTTGGCCGAAGCGAAGGTGCCCTATGACATCGTGCTGGAAATGGACGAGATCAACGAGGACTTCCCGGATACGGATGTGGCCATCGTCATCGGTTCGAACGACATCGTGAACCCTGCGGCGCAGGAAGACCCCAACAGCCCCATCGCCGGTATGCCGGTTCTGGAATGCTGGAAGGCCAAGCAGGTCTTTGTGTCCAAGCGTGGCCAAGGTACCGGATACTCGGGCATCGAAAACCCGCTGTTCTTCAAGGAAAACACCCGCATGTTCTATGGCGACGCCAAGGCATCATTGGACAAACTGCTGCCGATGATCGACTGATATCTCTCAAAACAGATTGGAGAACAGGACATGACATTTGACTTAATAGTGCGAAACGCGACATTGCCAGATGGTCGTAGTGGAATGGACATTGCATGCATTAATGACCGCATTGAAGCCGTGGATGTTGGCATTACGAAGGAAGCGGGTAAGGTCATAGATGCTGGTGGAATGCTCGTATCGCCACCGTTTGTCGATTCCCATTTCCATTTGGATGCAACGTTGTCGCTTGGGCAACCAAGAATGAACACTTCGGGAACCTTGCTTGAAGGGATCGCACTTTGGAGCGAGTTGAAACCGATCCAGACCGTGGACGAGATCATTGAACGCGCTTTGCGGTATTGCGATCTCGCAGTCAGTCAGGGGTTGCTTGCAATCCGTTCTCACGTTGATGTAAGCGATGCTGATCTTAAGACCGTCGACGCCCTGCTGCAGGTTCGCGACCATGTAAAAGACTATATCGATCTGCAGTTGGTGGCTTTCCCGCAGGACGGTGTATTTCGAGCCGAAGGTGCTGAAAACAACTTGGTGCGGGCGCTTGACATGGGTGTCGATGTCGTTGGTGGGATTCCCCATTTTGAACGTAATATGTCCGATGGAGCGCGATCGGTGACCTGGTTGTGCGAACTGGCTGCCGAGCGCGGATTACAGGTCGACATGC
Source organism: Ruegeria sp. E8 (assembly GCF_056533985.1). NCBI lineage: Bacteria > Pseudomonadati > Pseudomonadota > Alphaproteobacteria > Rhodobacterales > Roseobacteraceae > Ruegeria > Ruegeria sp. E8. The sequence goes on along the minus strand of NZ_JBQFOY010000021.1, from coordinate 78,178 downwards.
ATTGCGATGAATCTGATGACCCAATGTCCCGTCATGTCGAAACACTGGCGTTTGAGACTAATCGGTTGGGCCTACACGGTCGTGTTGCAGGATCCCACCTTACGTCAATGCACTCAATGGACAACTACTTTGTCTCTAAGTTGATACCGCTAATGGCCGAGGCCGGCGTTCAGGCAATTGCAAATCCCTTGATCAATATAATGTTGCAGGGTCGACACGATACATATCCCAAGCGTCGTGGGCAAACTAGGGTTAAGGAACTGCGAGATGCGGGGATTGCCGTCGCATTCGGTTCTGACTGCGTAATGGATCCTTGGTATTCACTTGGATCGGCCGACATGCTCGACGTAGCATCAATGGGATTGCATGTCGGCCAGTTATCCTCTCGGGAAGACATGCGCTGGTGCTTCGATGCGATCACTGAAATCCCTGCACGCATATTGGGGCTCCAGGGATATGGCATTGCTAAAGGGAATTACGCTGATTTGGTCTTACTGCAGGCGTACGATCCAATAGAAGCTGTTCGCCTCAAACCGAACCGCCTCGCAGTCATTCGCCGTGGCAAAGTGATTTCTGAAACTCCACCGAGAGTCTCAACTCTAGGACTTGAAGGTAGACCGTTGGAGCTGGATCCAGCGAGTTACCAACCGAATTCCTGAATACTCGGACAATCTTTAGAAAGAATAATGCAGGTATGTGGAAATAAATTGACCAAGAGGTAAAAATTATCTAATTTTACCAAATGGTCAAAATTAGAAATTGAGAGGTTTCTAAAGACGAAGGAATGAGGGGTCGTGGGGCTCCTTCAAAACGATCGACGGAGGAGGAAGATCATGAAAATCGAAAAGAAACTGACCAGGAGAAATGTTCTGAAAGCAGGGACTGCTGTCGGATTAGCTTCGGTATTGCCAGCGCCGATGGTCTTGGGCGCGACGCCAATAAAAGTAGCTGGTGTTCACGCGTCTCCGGTAGAAAATGCCTGGAATTCGCGGCTTCACGTCGCAATGCTTGAAGCCGCCGAGCGGGGTGAAATCGAGTACATTTTCTCGGAGGGCATAGCCGGAACCGATTACTCAAGAGCGCTTCGCGAGTTTGCTGAACAGGGCGCTCAAGTGATTGTCGGAGAAGCTTACGCGGTAGAACGCGAAGCCCGACAAGTTGCAGGCGATTACCCTGAGACAACATTCCTGATGGGATCCAGCGGCAAACCCGAGGGCGACAATTTCGGGACCTTCGGCACCTGGAACCACGAAGCAGCGTTTCTTTGCGGCATGCTGGCCGCAAATATGAGCGAAACCGGCGTCTTCGGCGCTGTAGGCGCGATCCCGATCCCGGAAGTCAATATGCTGATTAACGGGTTCCGTCAGGGCGTCGACTCCGTTCGCCCGGATTCAACACATCTGATCAACTTCATCGGAACTTTCTTCGATCCACCGAAGGCGCGAGAAGCAGGGCTTGCGCAGATTGATTCAGGCGCTGACATTCTTTTTGGCGAACGAATTGGCACAGCTGATGCAGCAAAAGAGCGGGGAATTCGAGCCATCGGCTCGTTGACTGATTATTCTGAACGCTATCCCGACACCGTATTTGCAAACGCGATCTGGAACTTCGGCCCGATCCTTGCCGCAGCGCTGGCGGACAGAACAGCCGGAAACTCTAATGGTCAGGAATACACACGCTTCGGATTGATGAAGGAAGGCGGAAACGACATTGCCTTCGTCGAGTCGATGGTTCCAGCAGATGCAATCGGGCCGATGGAAGAAATTCGTGCCGCCATCAAGGCTGGCGAATTCGAAGTTGAAATCGACTTTAGCGATCCGACTTGAGCCATCCGTCGATTGCCCCGGCGGGTAATGGCGAAAACCTTTACCCGCCGAAGAAAATCGAAAATTCAGCACCCGTCCTGGAGACGTTGTTATGTCTGAACCTGTAGTTCTGCATTTGGATTCGATAACCAAACGTTTCGGATCATTTGCGGCAAACGACAATATTTCAATCAAACTACATCGGGGTGAAGTCATTGCTTTGCTCGGCGAAAACGGTGCAGGAAAAACGACACTTATGAACATTCTCTTCGGGCATTACGTGCCGGATGAGGGTGAAGTCTATATAGACGGGAAGAATATTCCGCACGGAAAGCCGAAAGAGGCAATCAACGCTGGCGTTGGGATGGTCCACCAGCATTTTTCCCTGGCCAAGAACTTGACCGTTCTCGAGAACGTTATGACCGGCACCGAGCCGATGTCCAAGTTCAAGTCCGAGACCGGAAAGGGTAAGAACAGGCTCAAGACGCTGGAGGAGAAGTTTGGCCTTGTCGTTGACCCCGATGCACGCGTTGGCGACCTTTCGGTGGGCGAACAGCAGCGCGTTGAAATTCTGAAAGCGCTTTACAACAATGCACGCATTCTCATTCTGGACGAACCCACAGGAGTTCTGACGCAGCAGGAAGCCGAGGGTTTGTTTGATACTTTACGCTCGATGGCTGCAGACGGGCTTTCGATCATTTTCATCTCACATAAGCTAAATGAAGTTATGAACGGTGCGGATCGCGTCGTAGTACTGCGTGCAGGGAAAGTGACCGCTGAGAGAAAGACGTCGGAAACGACCAAGGAAGAACTCGCCGAATTGATGGTCGGCCGCAAGGTCGAACGGCCCGTTCGCGAAGAGGCGACTCCCGGCGATGTCATTGTGCGCGCAAACGATGTCGGCCTGCGCGTCGGGGCAATCGCGCGTCTGAAGGACATTAACTTTGAAATTCGCGCAGGGGAGACGCTTGGAATTATCGGTGTGTCCGGAAATGGACAGGCTGCCCTATGTGATCTCGTCGCCGGTGTTGTCCATCCTGATAACGGCTCGCTCGAGATAGACGGTCAGCAGGTCAACCAACTGACTCCTCGTGATCTGAGCAATATGGACGTCGGTCGGACTCCAGAGGATCGGAATACCCAGGGCGCGGTCGGAGAATTAACGCTTTGGGAAAATGCAGTTCTGGAACGTATCGATGATCCAAGGTTTTCAAATCGCGGATTCCTAAACAAACCTGCGGGGCGGGCCTATTGTCAGGATTTGATCGACCGGTTCGATGTCAGAGGCGGCACGCCGAACAGCCAAATCAGCCTGTTGTCCGGCGGCAATATGCAAAAATTGATCCTGGGCCGCAGCCTGTCGAAGCGTCCGGTGTTTTTGCTGGCCGCGCAACCAACCCGCGGGCTGGATGAAGGCGCGATCGCCGCAATTCACGAGGATATTCTTGACGCCCGGAGGGGCGGTACAGCGGTGCTTTTGGTAAGTGAAGACTTGGAAGAGGTTGTCTCGCTATCTGATCGGATAATGGCGATCCACGGAGGCAGGCTTTCACCCGCGGTGAATGCAAAGGATGTGGATTCGCGTCAGCTCGGATTGATGATGGCAGGCGAGTGGCGAGGACTAAGCTGATGCGCATAGAAAAACGAGAACACCAGTCCAAGGCACTTGTCATCACCGCTCCACTTCTGGCGGTCGTTGCATCGCTGGCGATGGCAGGTGTGCTGATCGCTTTGGCGGGCGCACCGGTCTTTCAGGCATACCACACAATCTTTGTCGGCGCTTTCGGATCGAAATTCGCAATAACCGAGACGTTGACACGGGCAACACCTCTGATCGTCACCGGGCTTGCCGCAGCAGTGGCATTCCGTGCACGGATCTGGAACATCGGTGCGGAAGGGCAGTTTTACATGGGCGCGCTTTTGGCGACTGTGTTTGGATTCCAAAATTTCCTTGGGCTGCCAAGCATCGCCTTGATCCCTTTACTGATCCTGGCGGGTGCGTTTGCCGGTATGATCATGCTTGTCATTCCGCTGAGCCTTCGGCTGCGGTTCGGTGTGGACGAGGTTGTGACAACGCTGCTGTTGAACTTTGTGGTTCTGTTGTTTGTGTCAATGATGCTGGATGGCCCAATGAAAGACCCTCTAGCCTTTGGTTGGCCGCAGTCGGTTCCGGTTGTAGACGAAGGGTTGCTGCCAAAAATCGTTGAACGCTCACGTCTCCACTTTGGCTTGATAATTGCATTGGTTGCTGCGGTTTTTGTTTACATTCTGAATTCATATACCGTGTTTGGTTTGGAATCGAAGGCGGCTGGATTCAACTCTGTCGCGGCAAAATTCGCCGGTGTTCCATTCCAAAAAACCCTGATCAAGGTGGCTTGCCTTTCGGGTGGATTGGCCGGGGTCGCGGGTGCTGTCGAGGTTCTGGGCGTGAAAGGGCAGGTGTCTAATGATCTGTCAGCGTCCTTTGGCTACGCTGGCATTGTCGTTGCTATGTTGGCCAGTCTGAATCCAATCGGCGTTATCTTTGCCGCCATCTTTACTGCAATGATGTTTGTGGGATCTGAGAGCATGAGCCGGACATTCGGCATCCCCAGCTTCATCGCAGATGTTGTCGTGTCGTTATCACTTTTGACGATGCTGGTCGCAATCTTCCTCTCCAACTATAGGATCCGCAGATGACCGATATCATTGAGATCTTCTTCACCGTCGGACTCTGGGCTTCAGTTCTGCGGATCGCGACGCCTCTGATTTTCGGGACTCTTGGCGCTTTGCTCTGCGAACGTGCGGGGGTTCTTAACCTGGGAATCGAAGGGATAATGACATTTGGTGCCATGATTGGTTGGCTAACAGTATTTCAAGGCGCAAACCTTTGGGTTGGCCTTATGGCAGCGGCTTTGTGCGGGGGGCTTTTCGGTCTATTGCACGCCGGGCTGACAGTGACATTGGGCTTGTCTCAGCACGTTACGGGTCTGGGGATCACGCTGTTTGCCTCGAGCTTCAGCTACTACATCTTCCGTATTGCGATCCCGGCGCAGGATACACCGCCGACTGTGGAACCATTCCAGTCGCTGGACATTCCGGTGCTGTCGGATCTGTCGTTTATAGGCCCCGCGTTTTTCAGCCAAACCGCACCAACTTACCTTGCGATCATAGTCGCGATTGGCATGGCATATATGCTGGCCAAGACACCGCTTGGTTTGGCGGTAAGGATAACCGGTGAGAACCCACATGCCGCCGAAGCGCAGGGTGTAGACCCAATACGCGTACGTTACGGGGCCGTGATCGCTGGCAGTGCATTGATGGCAATCGGCGGTGCGTTCCTGACGTTGGCGGCATTCAACAGCTTCTTCCCGACAATGATGCAGGGTCGTGGCTGGATCTGTATCGCGCTGGTTGTTTTCTCGTCTTGGAAGCCGGGGCGGGCAATCCTTGGAGCAATTCTGTTCGCGCTTTTTGAGGCCTATCAGTTGCGATTGCAGAGTGTTCTCGGTCAGGCTGTACCGTATCAAGTCTTCCTTATGATGCCTTATCTGCTATCGATATTGGCGCTCGTAATAATGTCGCGTAGCGCGCGTGTGCCTCAGGCGCTGATGCAACCCTATCGGAAGGGCGAGCGCTAGAGACTTGTCCAAGACAAAATTTAAATCCCTGCCATGGCGAAATTTGGTCATGGCTGGTGGGCTCCGATTGGTTCGCAGATCCAGCATTTGTTGTGCTGGAAATCAATGTCTCGGCTACAATCTTCATCCTGCCAGTTGCTATTGCGCCAGGAACGGAACACTTTGGCGATATCATGTCGATAAGTGCTGTGACGAAGAAGGATTACCTGAAAGAATCAGGTATCCCGAACACTATGCTATGTGACGATTTGTCAACGACAGTCGCAGATTTGCTGGGCGGGCCCCCAAACACCACTTACTCGCAGATGACCGATGCCGTGGCGCTAACTCGCGCGTTCAATCCCGCGATCAAGACGTGGGTGGCCATCTTTGCGATTGCCCTGTCATTTTGGGGAAACTGAGTGGTGCGTCGGCGACGATTCTTATGCTGGACATGGTGTGTAGTCTGATATTGATGTTCAGCATGGTAACAATCGTCGATTTGAAAGTACCTTTGAAAGTCGCAAGTGAACTGCATGTACCACGCAAAATGGTGATCGTTTCAGTGGATCTGGTTATTGGAGAAGGAGGATTGTCAATTCTATTCGGCGCCGGGTTCACGCTTTCTAGTATTGGTTTGGCAGGGGTCGCAGGTGTTATTTGAATTTCCTGTTGCCGAATGGACCTAAAGGAGAAACGCTGAGCGGACAAACGCAAACGTTTACCCACGCATAAAAGGTCACTGCACCTTTAAAACGTTGGAGGAGTACAGGCAGATACGACTTCGCAGACTTCGGTACCGATGTTTCTGAACCGATGTGGTTGTTCGCTGTTGAAGTAATACGCGTCCCCTGGTTCCAGGATGAATACATCCTCAGCAACTGTGACTTCGAGCTTACCACGAATGATTACTCCGCATTCCTCGCCCTCGTGCGATAGAAGGGATCGGCCTGATGCTTTTCCAGGCCCATAGAACTCGTGCAACATCTGAATTCGCCGTCCTGGTCGTTTTGCGGCCAGCAGAAGGTACTTTAGTCCTGGCGTTCCAATATCCAGATGACTCTCCTTTGGGTAGAGCCTGCTTTTTTTCTCTTCCAGTTCGAAGCTAAAGAACGTGGCGAGGTCCATCGGGATGCCATCCAGTATCTTTTTCAGAACCGCCACTGAAGGCTGCGTGGACATCGATTCAATCGAGGAAATTGTACCACTTCCGACCCCTGCACGCCGCGCTAGTTCCCGTTGGGAAAGGTCGCGCGATTTGCGAACAACCCGCAGTCGGCGGGCTACCAGTTCGTCTTGGTGAGCTTGATTTTTCTTCATATGATTTGCCGCTTTAGATCGAAAGCATTGTGCCAGTATTTTTGAATGAAATCAACGATAGTTGGAAGATAATAAATCGGGATTGTTTTTCTTTTCAAGCGGTATCACACCATAGTTCAACACGCCGACACTCTGGAGTCACTTCGATGAACAGACAACTCAACACAAATGACATGAGCAGTTTCTGGATGCCCTTCACGGCCAACCGAGACTTCCAGAAAGACCCGCGTATGGTCGCCAGTGCTGATGGTATGTATTACACAAGCACTGATGGCCGCCAGATCATGGATGCAACGGCTGGTTTGTGGTGCGTGAATGCCGGTCACAATTCGCCTCTGATTGTTGAAGCTGTTCAGCGTCAGGTTGCAACCCTTGATTATGCACCTGGGTTTAATTTCGCGCATCCGCAGTCGTTCGAGTTAACATCAAAACTGGTTGCGATGTTTCCCGAAGGGCTGAACCATGTTTTCCTGACAAGTTCGGGCTCGGAATCCGTCGATACCGCTTTGAAGATTGCGTTGCACTACCACCGGATGCGTGGTGACGGCGCGCGCACACGACTGATCGGGCGCGAGCGCGGATATCATGGAACGGGATTTGGTGGAATCTCGGTTGGCGGCATGGTCAAGAACCGGATGTATTTTGGTACGTTGTTATCCGGTGTCGATCACCTTCGTCATACGCATGATCCTGCGCGTAATGCGTTTACCAAAGGCTGCCCTGAGCACGGTATTGAATACGCCGACGATCTGCTACGCATCTGCGAGCTTCACGACCCTTCGACTATTGCCGCTGTAATCGTAGAACCGATGGCAGGTTCAACCGGCGTACTCCTACCACCAGTGGGTTATTTACAGCGCCTTCGAGAAATCTGCGATCGTTTTGGCATATTGCTCATTTTCGACGAGGTTATCACCGCGTACGGCCGTTTGGGCACCGCAAGCGCATCTGAATTCTTTGACGTTACACCCGACATCGTCACCACCGCAAAAGGTCTGTCCAACGGCGTCATTCCGATGGGTGCAGTCCTAGTCAGCGACAAAATCTACGATTCTGCGATGGAAAACGCAGATGCGCCCATCGAACTATTCCATGGCTACACCTATTCGGCGCATCCGATTGGTGTTGCTGCGGCGTTGGCAACACTTGAAACCTATGAACAGAATGACCTGTTCAATCGTGCTAAAGCACTGTCGCCAATTTGGGAACAGGGATTGCACAGCCTCAAAGGCCTTCCGAACGTGGTAGACATCCGCAACCTTGGACTCGTCGGTGCGATTGAGTTGTCTCCGCGTGAAGGCGCGCCAGGAGCTCGTGCGTTTGAGGCGATGAAAAAAGCCTGGGCTGAAGGTCTGATGATCCGCGTGACCGCCGATACCATAGCGCTGTCTCCCCCGCTCATCATTTCAGAAGCCGAAGTCGAAACGCTGTTCAGCAAGCTCGCAGACATTCTGCGTACCCTCAATTGAATATCCGGAGAAGTACAATGAAAGATCAATCCAACATTGCAACCATTGGTCATTACGTTAATGGCCAAATCACTGCTCCATCCGGTGAGAATACCCAGCCGGTTTTCAATCCCGCAACCGGTGTGCAAACCGGTGCGGTATCGCTGGCGACTCTACAGACTGTCGACGACGCAGTGGCCGCTGCCAAAGCCGCGTTCCCGAAGTGGTCAAACACACCGCCAATCCGCCGCGCCCGCCTTATGAACAACTTTCTGGCCCTGGTACGCGAGCATAAGGACGATCTGGCGCGCGCCATCACGGTTGAGCATGGCAAGGTGTTCACCGACGCCCAAGGCGAAGTTGAGCGTGGCATTGATATCATCGAGTTTGCCTGCGGCATTCCGCAACTCCTCAAGGGCGATTACACGGAGCAGGTCTCCACTGGCATGGACAATTGGACAACGCGTCAGGCGTTGGGCGTTGTCGCCGGGATCACTCCGTTCAACTTCCCGGTGATGGTGCCGATGTGGATGTTCCCGATCGCCATCGCCGCTGGCAATACCTTTATCCTGAAGCCGTCACCGACCGATCCGTCCGCTGCGCTGCTATACGCCGATCTGATGCAGAAGGCCGGTTTCCCTGACGGTGTGTTCAACGTCGTACAAGGTGACAAGTTCGCCGTCGACGCGCTGTTGGAGAACGACGACGTCAAGGCCGTGTCCTTTGTCGGCTCGACCCCGATTGCGAACTACATCTATGAAGTTGGCGCGCGGCATGGCAAACGGGTTCAGGCCCTGGGTGGCGCAAAGAACCACATGCTGGTGATGCCCGATGCGGACATGAACAAGGCCGCCGACGCCTTGATTGGCGCGGCCTTTGGCTCGGCGGGCGAACGCTGCATGGCGATCTCGGTAGCTCTGCTGGTTGGTGATGCTGCCGATAAATTAATGCCGGTCCTAAAAGAGCGCGCCGAAACTCTGAAGGTCAAGAATGGCCTTGAGCTGGACGCCGAGATGGGTCCTATCGTCACCGCCGCCGCGCGTGACCGCATCAAAGGGTACATCGACTCTGGCATCGAAGAAGGTGCGGACCTGTTGGTCGACGGTCGCGACTATACCGTCGAAGGGCATGAAGAAGGGTTTTTCCTGGGCGGTACCCTGTTCGACAACGTCACCCCCGACATGAAGATCTACAAGGAAGAGATCTTCGGCCCGGTCCTGTCCTGCGTCCGCGTCTCGAACTTTGCTGAAGGCCTGCAACTGATCAACGACCACGAGTTCGGCAATGGTGTGTCGCTGTTCACCCGTGACGGCAACGTCGCGCGTGAATTCGGCAAGCAGGTTCAGGTCGGCATGGTCGGCGTCAATGTTCCGATCCCGGTTCCGATGGCCTGGCACGGTTTTGGCGGCTGGAAGAAGAGCCTTTTCGGCGACATGCACGCCTATGGCGAGGAGGGTGTGCGTTTCTACACCAAGCAGAAATCCATCATGCAGCGCTGGCCTGAAAGTATCTCGGAAGGTGCCGAGTTCGCCATGCCAACCGCAAAATGATCATCCGTTCCAAGGAGTGAAGAATATGTTCATTGGTGTTCCCAAGGAAATCAAGAACCACGAGTACCGTGTTGGCCTGACCCCTGAAAGCGTCGCCGAACTGGTTTCTCATGGTCACAACGTCATCGTCGAGACCAACGCCGGCACAGGCATTGGGGCTGATGATGATGCCTATCGTGCCGCTGGCGCGGAGATTGCCGAAACCGCAGCGGATATCTTTGCCAATGCGGAGATGATTGTGAAGGTAAAGGAACCTCAGGCCGTGGAACGCGCTATGCTGCGCGAAGGTCAAATCCTCTATACCTATCTGCATCTGGCCCCCGACCCGGAACAGACCAAAGATTTGGTCGACTCGGGCGCTGTATGCATCGCTTACGAGACAGTCACCGACGATAATGGCGGTCTGCCCCTGCTGAAACCGATGAGCCAGGTGGCCGGTCGCATGTCAATCCAGGCCGGTGCCAGCGCTTTGGAGAAAGCTAAAGGCGGTCTGGGCGTATTGCTGGGCGGTGTGCCCGGCGTGAAGCCCGGCAAAGTTGTGGTCGTCGGTGGCGGTGTTGTTGGGTTCAATGCGGCCCAGATGGCTGTTGGCTTGCACGCCGACGTGACCATTTTGGACCGCAATCCGGCAGTTCTTGAGAAGCTGGAGAACCATTTCGAGGCGTCCGCCAAGGTTGTCTATTCGACCAAAGCCGCATTGGAGGCAGAAATCACCAATTCCGATCTGGTTGTCGGCGCGGTTCTGATCCCCGGTGCTGCTGCACCCAAGCTGGTCACACGCGAACTGATCTCAAAAATGAAACCCGGTGCGGTCGTCGTGGACGTGGCGATTGACCAGGGCGGCTGCTTTGAAACGTCCAAAGCTACCACTCACGCAGAGCCCACCTATGTTGTCGACGATGTGGTTCATTACTGCGTCGCCAATATGCCGGGCGCAGTCGCCCGAACGTCGACCTATGCACTGAACAACGTCACGCTGCCGCACGCTGTCGCAATCGCGAACAACGGTTGGAAAGAGGCTCTGCGCTCAAATGGCCATCTTTCAAATGGCCTCAACGTTGCTAGTGGTCAGATCACCTATGAGGCAGTTGCGCAAGATCTCGGCTACGAGTTCTTCCCGTCAGCTAAGGTTCTAGCGTAGGTCATTCGGATAAGGTTTGGTTCACAAATCAAAGATGAAAGGCAATTTCTGCTCCCCAACTGAGGCGCCTTCGGGTGCCTGTTTTTTGAACAGGCCGATTGTTCCAATTATGTGAGCCAAGTATAGGAAGACAAGGATCCCGGAAGAAGTTACGCTTGATCCCGAGATGGATGGTAGCCTTCGAGCGGTTCTATACATATGCCGTCTTTCAAACACAAAACTTCGCGTACCTCCAGCGCTCAATCCTAAGCGTTCCTTAATGCCAAATTGCGAAAACGTGGATGATGTAGACTCAAATAAAATTTCTGTTATTAGTTTTTTGTTCAGGCCCCGGATCAGCCATTCAACGTGCCAAATTGGGCGAATCCCAATCCGATCTATCGCGGCTACCAGTTCCGACAAACAAAGAACCCAACAATGTGAAATTTCCGCAATAATTCTGCAATCTGTGTGAGCGCTTCAAAATCCTGCAGATCAACCTTTTGGTCGGAACGGCTGTACCAGCGACTTGGGGAAGTCCAGCGCCATTACCTGCCGGTTTTGCGGGATGATGACCAGTACAATAATCGTCGCCAGATAGTGTAGGGCCGACAGCACTTCAGATGGGATGGCCAAGGCAATCCAGACGCAGCCAGCAGTCATGTTTTCGACCCAGGGTGGTGTATAGACAAGCAACAGGTACGCCACGCCAAACATAACCTCCAGATTGCGGATGCGAATGACATGAAACCCGATTGCATGCGCCGTAACCGGGCTTTCACCGATGGCACGCAGGGTCAGACCAGTCTTGGTGCAATAGAGGAACCAGCTGACCGCACCGAACATGACGAACGAGAAATAGACCAGCGGATCGTACTGAAAGAACATCTCGCCAATCACCGGCAAATTGGACAGGCAGGGGACGTGAATGGGCTTGATCGCGTCCACTGGCGTGCTGCCGAAGCCGCGACCGGTGAAAGCCGACACGCCCATCCCGAAGATGGCAAGTGCCAGATCCGCAGCATAACTGCCGTTTGATGTCTGTTTCTAAACGATTGCTTTGCATGCTTGGCGATTGCAGCGGGAAGCACCACATCCGCACAAGAAACGTGTGGCGCACCCAACTCAAGAGATTTAAGATATCGGTTGGAAAGCATAGAACCGGTTGTGCAAACGCTACCGCGATCTCATCCGGACGGGCAAACTGCAGCCGCGTGTGCTGGCAGCTATCGCGCGGGAACTTGCCGGGTTCATCTTGGGCATCGCTCGGAGAATCCCGCTTACCGCCTGAACGACCGACCAGCCTGCCTGTGCCGCACACTGGAGATCTGTGCCGCACACTGGAGATGGCGGCCAATGATGGGGAAATCCTCGGCGCTCGTTGGGACAGATATCCGTACTTAGAGAGAGGCAATCCCACGTCGTATTAAGAAAAGCGGTAACCAATCCGCAGATGAGAGCATGACAACACTCGGTTCGGCCCACCGTCTCCAGCGCCTGTACAGGCTACAGACTTTGACCATTCCGCGCCAGCGGGATAGTCTATTCGTTTCGGGAAAACCAAAAACGATCATAAGAGAGTGTCATTTCGCCTCGTACCGCAATGGACCCCCACATGGCACACTCGCCGCGCAATTCCATTCCGCGGCGAGTGAACGGACGCCAAGTTAGGGCGTCATTCTCGGTCGTTCAGATCTGTCTGGCCGCATCATCCGCGAGTGGATCCTGCAGTTCGACCATCATGCGAACCAGTTCGGAATGAAGATCCCCGATCTTGTCCAGCCAATCAGGTTCGCCGCTTAGGTTCGACCGCTCATATGGGTCCGCATTCAGTTCGAACAATTCTGTCACATTGTCCCGGTGCCAGATGTATTTAACCTTCCCGATCTCGATGCTGCGCCAGGGCTGGGTTTGCATCCAGTCACCCAGCGGGCGGTGAAGGGCGAACATGGGGCGGATTGCTGACGGTTCTGCTCCGCCGGTCAGGGCGCTCGACAGATCCTCACCACGCCATTCTGGCTGCGCGGGTAGGCCGCAGAGCGATGCGAGCGTTGGCGCCACATCGATCAGGCTGACCGGCGCGTCAGAGCGAAGGCCTCTGGCATTCCGGCCCGGCACCCGGAAGATCATCGGAATGCGGATCGATTCCTCATAGGCAACCATCTTGTGCCAGAGCCCATGCGCGCCAAGGTTTTCACCGTGGTCCGACAGATAGACGATGATGGTGTCTTCCATCAGGTTCTGTTCCTCCAACTCGGCCAGAATGCGGCCCAGCTGATCGTCGATCAGCGAGGTGAAACCCCAATAGACTGCATAGCTTTTGCGCCATGCCTCGAAATCGGTGCCGTGATCCAGAAACAGTTGCCGATAATAGCTGGAGCGGTTCACTTCGGGCTCGCCGTCCTGCGGCCCGAAATTTGGCGGTTCGACTACGTCCGCTGGGTCGTACATCGAATAATAGGGCTCGGGGATCACAAATGGCGGATGTGGGCCGTTGAATGAACAGACCTGGAAAAAGGGCCGCGAGCGGTCGCGGGTGCGCAGGTGTTCGATGGCGAAATCCGCGATATAGGCATCGTTCGTGGTCTCGGGCGGCATGTCGAGCGGAAATGCGAGAGGCGTCGACATGGACGGCTGCCTGTGGGTTCGGGCGCGTGGGTCGTTGAACGTCCAGCCGTCAACCAACCCCTTTTCGGTGCACCAGTCCGAATATTCTTGGGTACTGTCGCCATCATCGCGGTCGGTGAATTTGCCAATATTGTCGTGGCCCAGATGCCATTTCCCGGCATAATTCACCTGATAGCCGCCCTCGCGGAACAGGTCGAGCATCTGGCACTGGGTCAGTGCACTTGTGGCATTGTCCAGCATGTCGTTTTCGTGCGGATAAAGCCCGGTGAACAATGCCGCGCGCGATGGTAGGCATAACGGGCAGGGCGTCATGGCGCGATCAAAGCTGATACCTTCGCTGGCCAGCTTGTCCATATTGGGCGTACGGCAGGGGGTTTCTCCCCGAAAGCCCAGGGTCGTGGGGGTTTGTTGGTCGGACATAACCAGCAAAACATTGGGTCGATCAGTCATTCATGGGTTCCATGAATTCGGGGATGTGGCGGCGCGCGGCAGAGATGATGCGCTGGACCTCTTCGATTGATGCGCCCTCGTGCGGCCACAGCAATTGCGGATCAATACGGGCCCAGCCGCCCGCAGCCGCCATCGCCTTGTCGCATCCGAAACCGGGCAGGCCCCGGTTCAGAAGGGGTAAGATCGCCTCGGCCATGAATTCCGCGATCCGGTTTTCGAGTGACAGGGCTTGCGCTTTGGGCATTTGCGCCCAACGCACCGCTGCAGACGGGGACAGGCAGGCCATGTTCGAATAGCTGCCATGCGCCCCCTGCGCTGTGCCGCTGGCGTAGTGATGGCCGGGGATGAATACCGAAAGCCGTTCAAACACGGGCGCCATTGCACTGTACCATCGGGTATCTCCACCGCCGCATTTCAACCCGACCAACGATGGGGTGGATTTGGCCAGCGCAAGAAGCTCATCCGGTTGCAGCACGGTTTTTGCATGAGGCGGGTTGTAGAGAACCAGCGGATAGCCGTCGGCCGCTTCAGCGATCTTGTTCAGGAACCGTTGGACGCTGCCGAAATCCAGCGGGGTCCAATCGGGCAGTGTTACCTGAATCGCAATTGGATCAAGCGTTGTTGCAAAGGCTGTGCGGGCAAGGCTGCCTTGCGCCAGCGGGTGCGTGGCACCGATCTGTAAGGGCAGACCATGCTTGCGCGCGGCCTCGGCAAACCGAACCGAGATTTCCCTGAACTGGGTTTCGGTCAAGCTGTGGACCTCGGACGCGGTGCCGCCTGAATAGACACCATCACACCCGGCTGCGGCATAGGCAGCGACCTGTTCATCGATGGCGGAAAGGTCGGGCGATCCGTCCTTGCTCAACCTGCACAGGATTGTGGCCCAAACGCCTTTGATATTTTCTGGACTGCCATGTACCACAAATCAACCTGTCTACAGCGCATCACGCCGTGTCTGAAGGTGAACGCGCAGCGCGTCGGCGGCGGCCGCAGGGTCGCGAGCCCGAACGGCGTCGACAATCGCCTCGTGCTGGGCAATGACGCGCTTGTTGATGAGGTCAAGCTCGGGGCCGGTTTCGGGGTTGTAGAGACCCCAGTCGATCAGTGCGCCATGCAGCGCGTTTGCCACCGAATTCTGCTGGGTTGCCATCAGGCAGGAATGAAACGCCTTGTCCGCATCCCGGAAGGCCTTTGATTTACCGATGGCCTGACGGCACGCTTCCAATGCCTCTTCCAATGCAGCCAGTTCATCCGCGTCGCACTGGCGGGCCGCTTCCATCGCTGCGGCGGTTTCCAGCATCACCCTGAGGTCGTAAAACTCGGACCGGCGCGAGGCGTCGGGCAGCATGGCCTGTACCATGTCGCTGATGGCATCCATAGCCCCTTGCGGCGTGGGCTCCAGAACCACCGGAGCGATGCCGCGTTTCAGCCGCACGAACCCTTTGCGTTCCAACATCAACAGCGCCTCTTTGATCGAGGGGCGGCCTACGTCGAACATCTCCATCAGCGCGCGTTCGGAAGGCAGTTTGCTGCCCGGAGCGTATTCACCTGATTTGATGGCATTCAGGATGGCTTCCTCGATCTGCTCGCTCAGTCGAATACGTCCAAGGGTAGTGTCCATGCTGGCTCCTGTGAGCTGTTTCGGGTGATTACGCTGCCTTATCGGATAAATGCAGTTCCGCAGCCATGTCCAGCACCTTGCGGGACTCAGCCGAAAGACTGCCAAACGGGCGGCGGCAAGGACCCATCGGAATGCCCTGCGCCGTCAGCAGGTATTTCAGCGAGGGCAGTACGCCTGCGGCAACGATCGCATCAATCAGTTCGTTGGATTCGGACTGCAGTTGCCGCGCTTCTTCGTTGCGGCCTGCGGCATGTGCTGCGGCCATCGCTTGAATACGCCCGGGCTGCAAATTGTAAGTCGATCCGATGCCGCCATCGGCCCCAAGCGACAGTCCGCCAAGCAGGGTCTCGTCGAACCCGTGATACAGAATAGAATCGGGCTTACGCCGACGCAGCTGTTCCAGCGCATAAAGATCGCCGCAGGTGTTTTTGACACCGACGATGCCGGGCAGATCCAGAAGGCGCACAAGTTCGTCCGACGACCATTTGACCCCCGACAGGCCGGGGAAGTTGTAGATTACGAAGGGCAGGTCGCTCTGACCTGCCAGCCATTCATAATGCGCGGCGATTTCATCGAATTTGTACTGGTAATAGAAGGGTGGAACCGCCGAAATGGCATGATAGCCCAGATCAGCGGCCAGACGGGCCAGCCGGGCCGAGACCGCCGGGTTGGGATCGCCCACATGCGCCATCATCGTGCCACGACCGTCGGCGGTTTCGATCACCAGTCTCAGCAGGGTTTCACGTTCTTCCACTGTCATCAGGAAGGCTTCGCCGGTGCTGCCGCCCACATAAAGCCCCTTCAGCCCGGCGTTGAGATTCCGGGCGACTAGATCCCCCAAAGGTGTGGGCGCAATCTGCTCTCCGTTATCAGTGAAAGGGGTTGGAATTGCAGAGAAAAATCCGCCAAGATTGGTCATGATAATCGTATCATCCTGTTTTTGCACTTATTATTATAAAGTGGCATGACATGTTGACAACATGCTATGCTGAAATGTAGCATCCGTCAACACAGAGACTCGAAACTGACTGTTTGATCCCAGGGAGGAACGAATGAATTCCACATCCAAAATTCTGGCAGGTGCTGCTGTGGCATTGGGCCTGACGGCAACCTGTGTTTCGGCCGAGGCGCTGAAATTCTCGACCGTCGGCAAAGGCACCGACCCCGACGCCGTCGCCATGCGCGTCTGGGAAGAATATATCGAAGCGAACTCAGACCTCGAGGTCGACGTGTTCGACGCGGCATCGCTGGTCGAGCAGGGCAAGCAGGGTCAGGCGCTGGCGCGCGGCACCATCGACGCCGCCTATATGTCGCCGGGCTGGTTCGAGGATCAGGCCCCGCAATGGGCAATCTTCGCAACGCCGTATCTGCTGTCCGGCCCGGATCACATCTGCGCCTTCAGAAACAGCGATGTGTGGGATCGCATGGTCTCAGAACTGGATGAAGCAATGGGCCTGCGGGTTCTGGATGCCGCCTATCAGGGCACCCGGACCCTGAACCTGCGTGAAAAGAAAGACGTGAAGACCCCCGCCGATCTGGCCGGTATGTCGCTGCGCGTGGTTCCCTCGCCGTCGAACATCCTGATGGGCGAAGGCCTTGGCGCCAACCCGACGCCGGTGCCGTTCTCGGAGCTGTATCTGGCGCTGCAAACCGGAACCGTTGACGCGCAGGAAAACCCGCTGACGCTGATCTATTCGCAGAAGTTCTATGAAGTGACCGAGCAGATCGTGAACACCAAGCACAAGGTGCTCATGCAGTTCCCGGCATTTTCCTCGAAAAACTGGGAAAAGCTGACCCCAGAACAGCAGGCGGTTGTGTCCGAAGGTGCGGCTGTTGCCATGGCGGCCTACACCAAGAACGTGATGGAGCAGGAAGCATCGCTGCAGGAAACCATCGAAGCTGAAGGCGTGGTCTTCACCGAGCCTGACCGCGCGTCCTTCCGCGATGCCGTGCAGCAGAAATTCCTGGGCAGCGAACTGGCCGAGAAATGGGAAGATGGCATGTTCGAGACCATCGCGAACATGGAAATCCCGGCCGAGTGCCAGGCACTGTCTAACTAATCGGGTTACTCCCCGCGGTCGGGAACGTGAATTTGCGTCCCGGCCGCACTAAACTGCCTGCTACGCTTTGGTGATGGATGAGACGATAACATGGCAAGTGTGGCCCCAATCCTGAAAACCCTGAAACGCGTGTGCGAATGGCTGTCCGCCATGATGTTCGCCGCACTTTTTCTGACTTTTGTAGCGCAGGTTTTCTGGCGCTACGTCCTGAGTGATCCGCTGGTCTGGACGCTTGAGGTCGCGGGCATTCTTTTCGTCACGCTAAGCCTGTTTACCGCCGCCACCCAGATGCGGATGCGCGAACATGTCGGGCTGGATCTTGTGATGGATCTGCTGCCCAAACGGCTTTCGCAATGGTTGTATGCCATTTCGCTGACGCTGTTTGCCGTCGTCATGCTTTTGTCCATTCCGGATACCGTGCGCGTTCTTGAATGGATGTTCCGCGAACGGACTTTCGCGATCAAATTCAACCTTGGATATCTCTTCGTGCTGATGATCTTTTTCGTTGTGGCCTATGCGGCAATTGCCCTGTTCGAAGCCATTTCGTTGATCCGCAACGATCCGAACGACCCGAACGAAAGGGCACCTGATGTCTGATCCGCTTATGTGGGCGTCGATTTATTTCGGCGTGCAGATCCTGCTTGGCCTGCCGATCGGGTTCGTGATGATCTCGACCGTCGTGGTCTGGGCGCTGGTCGGGGGCACCGATGTCAGCATCATGGCCGAGCGGGTGATCTTTGCCTCGGTCGAAAACATCATCGTCATTGCCATCCCGCTATTCATCTTCACAGCAAAGGTGATGGATCACGGCGGCATCAGTGACCGATTACTGAAATTCTGCCTTGCGCTGGTCGGGCACAGGCCCGGCGGGCTGGCGCAGGTCAATATCGTGTCATCGATCATCTTCTCGGGTATGAGCGGTGATGCCACCTCGGACGCGTCGGGAATTGGTCAGGTGCTGATCAAGATGATGCGGGACAAGAACCGCTATCCCGCGCCTTATGCGGCAGCGGTGACCATTGCGTCTTCGTCCATCGGGCCGATCATCCCTCCGTCAATCCCGATGCTGGTCTACGCCTTTTTCTCGGGCGCATCGGTCGGGGCGCTGTTCCTTGCGGGGATCGTTCCCGGGCTGATCATGGGGATTGCGATGATGGTGCTGGTCGCATGGCAGGCGCGCCGTCGTGGATTTCCGACCGAACCCCGGATGCAGGGCGCGGTGCTGATGGTCGCGATGGTGCAGGCGATCGGGCCGCTGCTGATGCCGATCATTTTGCTGGGCGGCATCTATTCCGGCGTGTTTACCCCGACCGAGGCGGCGGCAGCAGCGGGTTCTTATGCGGTCCTGCTGTCGGTATTCCTGTATCGCATGTCGTCTTGGTCGGCGCTGTATGAAGCTTTGGTCGAAAGCGCTAAGCAATCTGGGATGGTGTTCCTGCTGATCGGCGGCGGCTTTGCCCTGAACTACATCTTCACTGTCGAAAAGGTTACCGAGGCGATTACCACCTTCATCCTGTCGCTGGAAATCACCAAGATGCAATTGCTGTTTGTGGTCCACGGAGCCTTTATTCTGATGGGGATGTTCCTGACCAAGGCGCCGATGATGTATGTGGTGATCCCGGCGCTGTTGCCCGGCCTTGCCGCCGCGGGCGTGGATATGGTTCATTTCGGCGTGATCATCGTTCTCAACATGATGGTGTCGATGATCACCCCGCCGATGGGCCTGATGGTGTTCATCGTCGGCGGTCTGGCCAAGATCCCGGTCGGCCCGATATTCCGCGAAAGCGTGCCCTTTGTGCTGACGCTTTATGGTGTGATGTTCCTGATCACGATCTTCCCGGCGCTGGTGCTTTGGCTGCCCAGCATCGCGCAGTAGGACTTATTATGACACAAACCCAAACATATCCCGATTTCACCTCGCCCGAATTCCTCAACGACCACATCTCGAGAACCCTCGCGTTTTACGAGGATGTGGTGGTCGATCCCGAAGGCGGCTTCTTTCACTGCTTCCGCGACGATGGCAGCATCTATGACCGCCAGACTCGGCATCTTGTCAGTTCCTGCCGCTTTGTCTTTGATTACGCGCTTGCCTACAGCAAACGCGGCGAAGAGCGTCACCTGCGCAAAGCCGAACACGGGCTGGCTTCCCTGCGGGACCGGCATTTGCGGCCCGATGGGTCCTACATCTGGATTCTTGACGGGGACAGCGTGGCCGATGGCCGGGTCATGGCCTATGGCCACGCCTTTGTCCTGATCGCCTCGGCCTTTGCCCTGAACGCAGGGATCGAAGCCGCGCGTCCTGTCATCAACGACATCTGGGACTTCATGGAGCGGCATTTCTGGCAGGAAGACCACGGCGCCTATGCCGACGAATATGACGCGGGCATGACGACGCTCGGCCCCTATCGCGGTCAGAATGCCAATATGCACAGCTGCGAAGGCTGCATCGCAGCCTATAAGGCCACGGGCGAGGCGCGGTATCTGGAACGGGCCGAGAAACTGGCGCGGAAATTCACGGTCGAATTGCCCGCACTGACGGATGGTCTGATCTGGGAACACTACCATGCCGACTGGGCGCCCGATTTCGACTATCACCGCGACAAGCCTAACGATCTGTTCAAGCCATGGGGGATACAGCCCGGTCACCTTGTGGAATGGGCCCGGCTGCTGCTGACGCTGGACGAATTGCGCCCGCAGCCCTGGTATCTGGATCGCGCTGTTGAACTGTTCGACGCCGCGATAAAGCACGGGCGCGATACCGAATATGGCGGGCTGGTCTATGGCTTCGCCCCGGACGGCACCGTCTGCGCACGGGAGAAATACTATTGGGTGCACAGCGAATCCGCTGCTACCGCATGGCGGCTGTACCAGCGCACCAACGAAGACGCCTATCTGCAGACCTATCTGGAGCTCTGGCGTTATTCCTGGGATCACCTGATCGACCATGAATACGGCGCGTGGTTCCGCGTTCTGACGCCAAAGGGCGAGAAAATCGACGATCTGAAATCGCCTCCGGGCAAGACGGATTACCATACACTCGGGGTGTGCTGGGATATCCTGTCTGTGTCGCCGGTTAGCTGATCGGAGCATTCTGAATACATCGGTATCGTGACGTTTTCACCTATGGCATGGAATATGTGCAGCGCAATCTGACGCTGGGTTATGCGAACTCACCAATACAGCAGGTTAGGCTGCCAATTCGGCGAACTGGCGAAATGGACAGAGTTCTAATCTGAGTTGACCCTTTCGGATCATGTTAGCGACTTCGATGCCTTCCAACGTCGAAGTTTCAGAGGTGAACGATTTGAAACCGAGCATCGGGCGTATTCGTCTTGTAATGAATTGGTGATCTTGTTCCACGATATTGTTATCCGGTATGAATGAACGCGACGCTCCAATCGGAGGTCCCGAAGACCTCAATGTGGTTTACTATTGATCCACCGGGATTGGGGCGTTGGGAGCACAAATGGTAGGCAGGCCGAAGTATTTGATGAGCTGTGAGCTCGAGTTGTTATCTGGCCGCCCCTTCGACTTATCCGCCGCAAACGATGCTTGAACCGGTGGCGCACTTCGGTAGCGGCTGCTGCGCGCGCGGATCCGTAGTTGTCGTGTAGCCCATTGGCTCCCTTGGTTGCTGACCATGGAAAGGAGCCGGTCATGAAAATCATTGCCCTGGATGCGCTTCGCACTGTTGCGCAGTTGGTGATCCTGGAGAATGGCAAGAGCCGGGATGCCGGTCGCCTCGAGCTTGAGCGAGAACACATCCTGGAGTTTGCAAAGCAGCTAAATTGGAGGCCGGAGCGGTTCCTGCACCCACCCCGCATGCGCAAAGATGGCACCCATTAACTCCCGCAGTTAACAGGCTTCACTCTCGCGGTACTGTAACCGTAGGTCGGGCAGCAGAAGCTCTTCCGGAATGTTCTGGTAACACACCGGTCGAAGGAACCGTCGTATTGAAAGAGTTCCCACCGAGGTTGCCCCGAAGTTGGTGCTGGCCGGGTAGGGGCCTCCGTGGACCATGCTGTCACAAACTTCCACGCCGGTGGGGAAGCCATTGGCCAGAACCCGCCCGGCTTTGCGCTCCAGAATCGGAAGCAGGTCTTGGGCAAGCTGCGCGTCACCCGCGTCAATATGCAAGGTGCAGGTTAATTGACCGCGCAACGACTGCGCAATTGCAAGTATCTCTTCCCGCGAGCGCGCCTTGACGATCATTCCGACCGGACCAAAAACTTCATCAGCCAATTCCTTATTCGCCAGCCATTCGGCGGCCGTTGTTGCAAATAGGCTGGGCGTGGCCTGCCGAGGCTCACAGCCCGAAGTTATAATTGATTGCACGCCCGGTTCGTCGGCAAGTCGGTCGCGCGCCCTTTGGAACGCCTCTGATATCCCCCGGGTCAGCATGGTTTGGCCCCCCACCTGAGCCAATGCGGTCGAAACGTCTTGTGTGAAGGCCCCGGCTTCTGGCCCCGCCAGCAACACCGCGACCCCGGGATTGGTGCAGAACTGCCCCGCCCCCATGGTCAGAGATGCGACCCAGCCCTCGGCAATCTGAGCGCCACGAGTTGACAAGGCTTCTGGAAGGACGAACATCGGGTTGACCGAGCCCAGTTCGCCAAAAAACGGGATCGGGTCTGGTCGTGATGCACAAAGATCGAACAGCGTGCGCCCTCCAGCCAGCGAACCCGTGAACCCAACAGCCTTGATGCAGGGATGTTGAACAAGTTCAGTTCCGACCGCGCGGTTGCCGCCCTGGATCTGGTTGAATACGCCGGGGTGCAGGTCCAGCGCCTTTATGGCGGCGTCGATGGCCTGTGCCACTAGATCACTGACGCCGGGATGCGCCGAGTGGGCCTTGACCACCACGGGGCAACCCGCAGCAAGCGCGGCGGCGGTATCGCCGCCCGCCGTCGAAAAGGCCAACGGAAAATTCGACGCGCCAAAAACGGCAACAGGTCCGATAGGGCGTTGCATCATGCACAAATCGGGCCGAGGCAGGGGGGCACGGTCACGTAATGCCTCATCATGACGTCGATCCAGGTAATCTCCGGCCTCAATATGGTCGGCAAACATTTTAAGCTGCCCTGTTGTACGGGCACGCTCACCAACAAGACGGGCTTCCGGAAGACCCGTTTCCTTGACACCCATATTTGTAATTTCATGACCGCGCGCGTCGATCTCATCGGCAATTCGTCGCAGAAATCTGGCCCGCGTGTGGCGACTTGAGTAGCCAAAGGACCAAAATGCGTCTTCGGCCTCTATGCAAGCACGATCAACAAGGTCCGGAGTACCGACAGCAAAGCTGTCAGCCTTACCATTGACTGGTTCGTTGGTGAATTGCGCTTCACCCCCGATCCATTCACCTGCAATCAGATGCGTCGTCTTCAGCATTCGACCTCTCCTGTTTTCAGTCCCGTGCCCAATAGCTGTCAGGGGGCGGGCCGAAATCAATCAGGGCGCAGGAATAGACGGCGGTTTCATCAAATGGGTACTGCGCCTCGATTTCCGGTGTAAGGGTCAATCCCAAACCCGGCGCGGTGGGCCGCATGAGATTACCATCAACGATCTGTCCCTGATCGCCCATCATCTCTCGCCCAAGCGGGAAAGCGAGCATGGGAAACTCGACCAGTTTGCCACCTGCGGCAAAGGCAGCGTGGTAGCTTGCCATGATCGCGGCAGCACCGCCCCAGGCGTGGACGACGACCGGGGTTTTCTTGGCCTTGGCCGCCTCAAAAACATCCATGACGGCAGAGATCCCCCCCATGACCGAGGCGTCAGGCTGAACGAAATCGTAAACATCGTCATTGATGCGATCGATCATTTCTTTTGGTGTCGTGATGATCTCACCGCCGCATACATCGACATCAATACGCGACCGCAGCTCCTTGAATCCTTCCGGCGCGTCCGGACCAATTGCTTCTTCGACAAAGATCATGCGCCGTTCGGTGATGGCGTGAACGCTCTCGACAAATGTCACCACATCGTTGACCTCCTGCGGCGGGTCGGCGAGGTTCTGGCACATGTCCACGCCCACTTCGATCCCGCGCCTGCCGGCTTCTTCCAACACCCAGGCGGTCCGCAGAATATCACTTTTGATCGAGCGCATCTTGTAGGTTTTAATCCCGAGGCTTTCGAGAAGATCCAGCTCACGCTCGAACTGCTCTTTTGCATCGCAACACCCACCTGACCCGTAGATTGGAATTTCTGTCAGGTCGGTGCCCCCCAGAAGATCGTAGACCGGTATGCCGAGAGACTTGCCTTTTGCATCCTGAAGCGCGATTTCCAAGGCCGCGATCACGTGGCGCGCCGCGCCCTGAAGCGACCAGTAGTCGCAGAGCGACCGCAGATCGCGGACGCGACCGGCAATGTCAAAGCCATCCTTGCCCATCACCTGCGGTATGCACAGATCGACAATCGATTTGAACACGAACGGAGCAAAGACCGCCAGGTAGCCTTCACCCAATCCGGTCACGCCGTTATCCAGCGTCACCTCGACCATGCCGATTGTTCGCTTGGGACCATTGGGAAAGCATTCCTTGATTTCCGGGTCATCCGCGTCGGCATAAGGCGAGCTTAGAAGCACGCAACGGATGTTTTTAATCTTGGGCATCAGTAACCTCGTCTCATATCAACGACCCCGGTCAACGCATCTCCCCGCCGGTAGCGGGCGAGATTGGCCAGAAAATGATCAATCTTGCGATCAACCTC
Organism: Ruegeria sp. E8; assembly: GCF_056533985.1. Classification (NCBI taxonomy): domain Bacteria; kingdom Pseudomonadati; phylum Pseudomonadota; class Alphaproteobacteria; order Rhodobacterales; family Roseobacteraceae; genus Ruegeria; species Ruegeria sp. E8. The sequence goes on along the minus strand of NZ_JBQFOY010000021.1, from coordinate 53,872 downwards.
GTCCCGGGTGCCACCACCCGTGTGTTGGGTCAAAATGGTGTTAGGGCAGGTCCAGAGCGGATCTTCCGGGTCGAGGGGTTCGTGCTCTGTCACATCAAGCAAGACCCCGGCCAGGCTTCCGGACCTTAGTGCCTTGATCAGAGCAGGCTCGACGACCAGAGACCCGCGGCCCAAATTGACGAAGAACGCGGAGGAGGGGAGAAGACTGATCCGCCGTTCATCCAACATACCGCGGGTCTCTGGTGTGTCGGGAACAGCTGCCACTAAGATCTGGGTGGCAGGAAGCTCCCTGTCCAGTTGATCGGGGGTCAGATCGGTCCCCAGTTGTGTTATGGAACATTCGAAGGGCGCCAATAGTTCGCCAAGACGGCGATTGATTGCGCCACGACCCAGCATCGTGACGCGTGCACCGCTCAGCAATCGTAGCCTGGCACGCAAGGGATCACCAATCCATTCCCGACGATCCCGAAGCGTGACCAATTGGTTGACACCGCGCATCAACGCCAGAATGCCCGCCAGCGCGGTTTCAGCCACGGGCTCGGCAAAGAAACCGGAGAGATTGGTCAGCGTGACCTTGTCGCCGACCGAGGAGCCCCAATCCAGATCGAGGTATTCGCCAAATCCAACGGATTCAAGCTGAACCCACCGCAGGTTCTCCGCGCTTGAGATCTGGGCGGGATCCGGATTGCCAAACACGATTTCTGCGGTGCCGATTGCGTCACCGTAACTCAGACGGGCACCGTCGAGAGCAGCTTCCAGCCGTGTCTGCTGCACTTGGGTCAACTCAAGCTGTACTGAAATCTTGGTCAACCGCAGGCCCCTCTCGAAATCCAGATTGTCTTGGTTTGCAGATACTGATCCATCGCCTCGATGCCATTGTCGCGCGACAGTGATCCCGACTGGCGGTAGCCGCCAAAGGGTGTCTTGATGTCACCTTCGGAGAACCCGTTGACCGATACCGTGCCGCAGGGCAGCCGCTGCGCCATGTGCAACGCGCGGTCAATATCTCGGGTGAACACGGTTGCGTGGAGGCCATAGATTGAATCTGAGGCAATTTCCAAAGCCTCTTTCATGCCATTGACGGGCAGAACGCCAAGCACCGGGCCGAAGATTTCCTCGCGTGCGATGACCATCTCTGGTGTGACGCCACCAAACACCGTCGGCTCGACGAAAAAGCCAGGGCCATCCAGTGCAGATCCGGTCAAAAGCCGGGCGCCGTCTGCGCGACCCTTGTCTATATACCCGGTCACGCGGGCCATGTGTTCCTGTGTCACCATCGCGCCAATATCCGTTTCCGGATCAAGCGGGTTGCCGACCTTGTAAGACTTTGCCCGTGCCACAACACGGTCCAGAAACTCATCCGCTATCCGCGCGTCCACAAGTTGACGCATATTGGCCGAGCAGTTCTGCCCACCGTTCCAGAATGCGGATGTCGCCGCGTGCTCAATCAGGTCATCGTTCAGATCAGCGTCGTCGAGAACAATGAACGGGCTCTTGCCACCCATTTCAAGGCCGACAACCTTGAGATTGCTTTCGCCTGCATATCGGAGGAAATAGCCTCCGACCTCGGTGGAGCCGGTGAATGAAACGATATCTATGTCGGTGTGACGCCCGATGGCCTGACCGGTTGTTTCACCCAATCCGGGCAGCACGTTCAGGACACCGTCCGGCACGCCGGCCTGCTGTGCCAGTTCGGCAAGCCGAAGCGCCGTGAGTGGCGTTTGTTCTGCCGGTTTGACGATGCAGGAGCATCCTGCGGCCAATGCGGGTGCGAGTTTCCAGGCGGCCATGAGAAGGGGAAAGTTCCAGGGCAGCACAAGCCCGACCACCCCTGCCGGTTCCTTGACGACAAGCGCCAGTGCGTCCTCTCCGGTCGGCGCAACTTTACCAAAGGACTTGTCCGTCAACTCACCGTACCATTGGAAGAAACTGGCAACTTCCGAGCCGATTTCGTGCAGGCAGTCGGTGATCGTTTTGCCGCTGTCGAGGCTCTCCAAAACGGCCAGGTCTTCGGCGTTTTCCCGAACCAGTTCCGCGAGGCGCAACAGGACCTCTTTACGATCCTCTGGTGCAGCGCGCGACCAAGACCCTTCGTTGAACGCGCGACGCGCAGCTTTGACGGCTCGGTCCACATCGTCTGCCGTACAGTGCGCGACACGCTCAATCTCTTCTCCCGTGGCTGGGTTGAGTGTCGGAAAAGTTTCCTTGTCTGATGCAGCGCAGAATGTGCCGTCGATGAAGGCTTTGTGTGGCAGGTTCAGCTTTGCAGCACGTGCTGTGATGTGTTCCAACGTCATCGTCATGATGAAGCCCTTTCTCAATAGCCAACGGGTATCAGTTGCGCCGGACAGAAATGTGCCAGGGGATGAGCAAACGCTCGGCAAGTGTCACAAGACCGAAGAGACATAGACCCAGAAGCGTCAGGAAGAAGATACCGGCAAATGCGAGGTCCGGGCGCATGTTCCCCGTGACGATCTGGATATAAAACCCAAGCCCCTCATCCGAGCCGATGAACTCTGCGATGGCTGCTCCGACAGTGGCGTTGATCGCCGCGTATTTGAAACCCACAAAGCACTGGGGCAGTGCGGCGGGGAGACGGATCTTGAAGAATGTTCGCCGGACACCCGCACCGGTCGAACGCGAGAACAGCGTCAGCTCCTCGCTGAGCGAGTTGAAGGCCAGAATGGCGTTCAAAACGATGGGGAAAAAGCAGACCAGGAAAACGATGATCACTTTCGGCAGCAGACCAAAGCCGAGCCACGAGATAAAAAGCGGCGCAAAGGCGATTTTTGGCACCATCTCGATGCAGACGATAAAGGGATAGATCGTGCGTTTCAGGATCGACGAAAACGCAATGGCAAGGCCAAGCGGCAGCGCAAGTACGATGGCGATCCCGTATCCCAGAACAACTTCGAGTCCGGTGACATAGGTATAGTACAGCAAACGGTCGAGATCGGCGGCGCCCTTTTCGATGATCACCGATGGAGGCGTCAGGATGTAACGGGGGATGTCGAACCAGAGGACTGCATATTCCCAGAACAGAAAGAAGGCGATGAAGAACGTGATGAACATCCAGGAGTTCATCAGGCGAAGCTTCAGTGCCGCGAAATATGGTTGTTTCCTAAATAACGCCATAGCCCCTGAAGATCTCCTGTGTTTCGCGCACATAGGCGGTGAATTCGGGCGAGGTTTTTACATCGAAGTCGCGCGGGTAAGGCAGATCAATCTCGATGATACGTTCGATCTGGCCGGGGCGCGGCGTGATGACAGCCACGCGGCTGGAAAGCTGGATTGCCTCTTCGATCGAGTGCGTGACAAACAGCACCGTGGGTTTCTCCTGCATCCACAGGCTTTGCAGATCTTGCCGGATACTCTCGCGTGTCATCGCGTCGAGCTTTCCCAGAGGTTCGTCCAACAGCATTGTACTGGGTGCGTGGACCATCGCCTGACAGAACGCGGCGCGTTGCTGCATTCCACCGGAGAGTTCATAAGGATGGCGATCCGAGAAATCCTCCATATGGACAGACTTCAGCAGGCTTTCGACCTTGTCTCGGTGTTGTGCGGGGTCCAATCCGCGCATCTCGAGCTGCAGTTCGATATTGCCGCGCACCGTTCGCCAGGGCACCAACGTGTTGTCCTGAAACATAATCCCTATGTCGGTCTGAGGGCCCCTGACGAGCTTGCCTCCGATACTCACGGTTCCTTCGGTGGGTTCCAACAGCCCTGATGTCATGAGCATCAATGTGGACTTGCCGCATCCTGACGGACCAAGAAGAGATATGAATTCGCCTTCTTCAACAGTCATATCAACTGGCCCGAAGGCATGGACGGCGTCGGCTCCCGATCCGAAGACCTTTTTTACGCCTGAGAATTCTATCCGGTGGCTCATGATCCAGTGCTTTCCAAAAAAAGATGGCGGGCGACCATAGGCGATCGCCCGCCTGCGAGTGGTTCATTGTCAGCTTTGACGAGATGTTATTCGACAAACTCATTGGTGTAGAATGAGGCTGGATCGGCGTTGGGATCGAGGTCGTTATATTCCTTCATCAAGTTGACCATGCTCTCCCAGTCCGACGGCACGTTGTAACCGAGCTTTTTGTCTGCATTGGCGCCGGAATAGAGCAGTCCCAGGGTCACATCGAGAACCGAACGCGATTGCGCTTTTCCTTCATCCTCGGCCATCGTGCCACCGACGATATCGGCAATGGCAGCAACAGCACGATCCGGATCGGCTTCGGTTTCCGAATAGGCTTTTACGGTTGCGTCGACGAAGCGGTTAACCAGATCTGGATTGCTTTCGACCAATTCCTTGCGCGTCGAAATGCAATAGCCCACCTGATCAACGCCGTAGTCTGAATAAGGGAACAGGATCGGGTCTCCCCCGCCATTGGCCCGGATTTCAGCCGGTTTGTCATCTAGACCACCCAAGATACCAACTGCATCACCCGATCCTTGCAGATAGGCTGACACCAGCGCTCCGTCGGGTACGTTGGTCACGTTGACGTCTTCCTCACTCAAGCCCGCATTGGCGAGAACGATCGGAAAGAACGTGTTCACACCTGCATTGGCGGTTGTCAGGATTGTTTTACCTTTCAGATCTTCAATGGACTTCACGCCGCTGTCCGGGCGCACGATCACGGCTTCTGCACCCATGGCATCGATGACGGCGACAGAGATGATCTCAGCTCCCTGCGAGGCAAGGCTGATCAGCGCCCCGCATGACCCATAGGCAAAGTCGCTGTCCCCATTGGCAACAAGGCGGTGCGCCGAACTGGAACCGTTGCCCGAGCGGATATCGATATCGATACCGGCCTCATCATAAAACCCGGCATCCTTGCCGAGGGCAAATCCCGCGTGGCTGCCGTAGTACATCCAATTGAGGCGCAGCCGAACATCGTCTTCGGCCATCGCGGCATCCGTTGCAAGCAAAGTTGCAGCAATTGCGATTGCTGTTGCCTTGATTGTATTTGGTGTCATCGTTGTGTCTCCCTTTTTTGGATTAGCCTGTGTGAATTGCCGTTCTCTCGCGGCCTAATTTGAACTTGGATTCAGTCTGGGGACGCCGATGGCCTGCATCATGACGTGTGTCTGTTCCCGGTAGACTGGACGGATATCGCGGGTTGGAGGGCGGCAACGGCTGGAGGGAAGCCCGATCAACTCCATGCAGAGTTTGTCCAGATATCCGTCGCCGCTGGTGAACTCGCGCTCGATCTCGACCCAGAGCTTGTAAAACGGCATACCCTCTTGGACCAGCATCCTGGTGATTTCGGCATAGTTCTGGGCGCGAACCTCGTTGACCAGCTTGATCCCCCATTCCGGCCAGAAATTGCAATGATGCACTTCGAAAGCCTTCGCGCCGAGTGACGGCATCGCGCTCATTCCGAAAAAGAGGTTGTTGTCGATGATCGTGAACCGGTCCGAGAAATGCGAGCAGACATCTTCGAATTCCATCGCGTCACTTCTGGGAGCGGCCCATTTCAGACCCACAATGTTTGGTATCTCGGCAAGCCGTTCGACCATCGAGAAACTGAGGTTCTGACTTGTCCAGAATGTATTGTAGATGATGATCCCCACCTCGGGCGCCGCATCTGCGGCCGCACGGATGTACTCCTCGAAGTCGCGTTCGGTGTGTGCAAAATAAAACGGGCAAGACACCTGAATAAAGTCTGCTCCGGTCCGCGCCGCGGATTTGGCGAGTTTGACAAGTTCAAGGGTGCTGGTCGTTTGTGCCCCCATGGCGATCGGCACGGCACCGGCTGCTTCGTCGATGACGATTTCAGCCACCTGCAGGCGTTCGTCGAGTGTCATGGTCGAGAAGTCCCCTGCCGCACCACCTGCCAGCAAGGTTGCGTATTCTTCATTCAGCCCGGCATCGATCAGGAAACGAACATATTGGCGCAGCGCCTGCTCGTTGACCGCCATTTCCGCATTGTCTTCGAAGGGCGTCGGAATGGTGACATAACAGCCTTCGAGCCTCTTCTTAAGTTGATCCAAACCTTTTCCCCTTTGTTCAGGCACAGCTTCGCCATGGCAGAGAGTCTCGTTCTCCGCGCAGCCTTTTCGGCGCCACAACGTTCCAGAAGTTTTTTGAACTGACTTTTTCGCAGTTCCGTCGAAAACCAGTTTTTAACAGTTTTACAATAAACAATTGACAAAAAATGCCAAGGAATAAACATTTATTGCCAAGAACTGGAGAATTAAAGACCAAAAAAGATGAACACACACACTGAACTGACTCGATTTGCTTTTGTACTCGAACCGGAATTTCCAATCTCTGCGGTGATTCTCGCCAGCGAGGCTTTACGCATCGTCAACCAGAATTCAGGCATCGATCGTTTCGCCTGGCAATTCGTCAGTGAAGAGGGGCAGATGGTCCGCGCCAGCAACGGAATGTGGCTTCAGACCGACTGCAGTTTTGAAGACGCTATACCGGCTGATGTGGTTTTGTTGTTTGAAGGTAACTTGCCCACGCAACACGTTTCACGCGGTCTTTTAGGGTTTCTGCGCAGCGCAGCGCGGTTCGGTAAGACGGTTGGTGGAATTGATACAGGTGCCTTTGCGCTGGCACAGGCAGGGTTGGCCGCAACCGATGGCAATCCTGAAGTGACGCTGCATTGGGAGGCGGTCCCAGCTTTTGCCGAGCGGTTTCCTGCTTCATCACCCCAGAACTGCATCAACCTTTCAGATGGAAATGTGGTGCACTCAGCAGGTGGGATTGCGTCTTTCGATTTAATGCTGGACCTGATTGCGCGGTTTTCTGACGAGGCAATGGCCAACGAAGTCGCTAACGCGATGATACATTCGCGCCGCCCGCCGACGGATAGGCAGCGCACGGATCATCAGCGCGAGTTCAACTCCAGCCATCTTGCCAATGCCATGGTACGCTTGATGGAGCAAAACTTGGACTTTCCCCTTTCGTTGGACGAAATGGCCGACGCACTTGATACGTCAAAGCGTACTCTTGCTCGGACAAGCGAAGAAACATTTCAAGTTTCTCCTATGCGCCTTTATCTCAGAATTAGGCTGCAGGCGGCGCGAAATTATTTGTTCTATGAAGAGCATAGTATCAAGGACATTGCGACAGCCTGTGGGTTTTCTTATCCTGCGGCTTTATCGCGTGCCTTTCGCTCGCAATTCGATGTCACGCCTTCCGAATTCAGAAGAGCTCTGCGAAAACGACAGCGCTTGTCTCAGCATCCGGAAATCCATCGTTTGATCAGGACACACGGCTAGTAAACGGTAATAAAGCCGTTCAATTACTTGGTTCCAACCGGTTCTGTCGCAAACTCTGCTCCCAACTGTCATTCCGACTACAGTTTTGATCGCGCGCGCTCGGCTACGCGCGACGTCGGCGACTGCACTAGCGTATTTTGTCACCCAAAGGTTCAGCGTCGTGTGATCTACCGCGACGCCACGCTCAGACATGATTTCTTCAAGATCCCGGTATGAAACGCCGTAACGGACATAGAAGAAGACTGCGAACATGATCACGGCCTTCGGGTATTGTGCGCCTTTGAAAGAAATAATGAGCTGGCTTTCAACTTGATACGACCGACAGTCATTCACTCGCTAATTTCGAAAGCGTTAATGGTTGAAAGTTTGCAACAGAACCACGCCGTGGCACCTACTTACATTGAGACAAAGCTGATTGCCCATGTCCATGTTGATCCGGAATTAGCGCAACACTGTATTGGGGGTACACCCATGAAACGTATGGGGCGGGCAGACGAGGTAGCCTCAGTGGTCCAGTTTCTTGCTTCAGACGCTTCGAGCCTAATGACTGGATCAATAGTCCTTGTCGACGGCGGCTACACCTGCTGGTAATTCCGGAGGCCATCAAACTGCGGCGATCAAAAAAATATGCCTGATCATTTACGGGCGCGTTGAGAGAAGCGACCGTCTTGGCGAATTGAATTTGGACCAGCCTTCACTGTAGAGGACCCTTCAGTTTGAGATCGCGTGACCTGTCCCAATCCCGGCAATTTTCGACGAAAGCCAAATGGGGGTTCTCAAAACCAGAGTGGTCGCCCAAAACACCTACCGCGACGAATAGAAACTCCGGCATCTTCGACGTCGCTTTGTAGATCGGCGAACCACAGTCAGAACAATAACCCAGGCTGACAGTGTTCCCGGCGTCAGACTCCCAGCTATAGAGCTTCGGCTCGCCGCTGAGTTCCACATGCTGCCTAAGATACGCAGACTGTGGAAGATGGCCGCCACCGGAGATTTTCTGACAGTCCAGACAGAAACACAAAACCGAAAATTCAGGAGAAGCCGAAATACGAACCTCAATTTTTCCACAAAGACACTGACCGGTGCAAATTGCCGCCGCCATTACAAACCTCCAGATCGTAGTGTTTGGCACATTTTTTGGATTGAAACCGAAACGGAGCACAGCTTTCCGATACGGATGGCGTCAAGAACAGCGCCAAAATCACCAACTGTTTTAGGCCGATAAGAGCCTCGATCCGAAACCGGTTCAAGATAGGCCGAGAAATGAAGAAGTAGCTTGTGTCCTTTGAGGTTTTGCTGGCTAAACCGTTCAACTTCCTTGATTTGCTTTCATACCAAAGGCTCGTTTTCCTCCTATTGAGTGCGATGGATTTGAAGTCGTAAATCATCGGCCCAACCGGTTCCTCACCGGGCCGTGGCATACCGCGTGGTTCGCGCGGAACTTGATGCCTTGACTGCATGAGCCGTAAAGCCTGGATTTTTGCCACTTCGCAACCTGGAAGATTCACAGATTGGTTCAGCGGATTGGATATATACTTGCAAACTACATTTAATTGCAGTACGCATTAAATAGGAGTTTACCTCTCCGCAATCAACGCGAAAAACTCTCCAGGGAGGAGATCATGACCTACAAGATGCTCAAGCCTTTGCTTGTGTCAGCAGCCATGTTGCCGCTTGCGAGCGTGGCAACGGCTCAAAGCGAAGCTCGTACCGATCTGGTAATCGCAGACCTTGGCCAACCCGAAACAAACCCTTGGGTTATCAACCGCCATCGTTTTGAACGCTGCGTCGCTGAAGCGCTGGGTGTCGAGCTGAAGGAGTTTGACGATCAGAACTCGGAAGAACAGCACGCGGCGCAAGCTGAATCCATCATCGCAAGCGGCCCGGACGGGCTGATCTTCAACCCGCTGACGTCGCCGGCCGGTATCCAGGTCGCGCGTCTTCTTGAAGAGAATGATATTCCTGGTATTGCCGTCGGTCGACTGGTGGTGTCCAGCTACGACGATGACTATGATGGTGAGGATTTCATCGCGCAGGTGACCCAGAACAATGACACTTGGGGGCAGGCGATCGGCAAAGCCACGGCAGATCTGGGGCACAAGAAAGTCGCGATGGTCTGGAACCAGAAGGGTGTGACCTCTGCGGAAGAAATCTGGGCTGGTGTCCAATCGGAACTGGACGCGGCAGGGGTCGAGGTGATCGCCGAGGCCTGGGATCGTCTGAACCGGGAGAATGGCCAGAAGTATGCCGAACAGTTCATCGCCCGCTTCGGGCCTGGCGAGATTGACGCGATCGTCGTGCTTGGTGCGGTCGCTGGCCTTGGCAGTCAGTTCGCAGTGGATCAGGCCGGGCGAGATGACATCGCCATCATCACCACAGATATCGACGAGCAGGTGGCTCAGTTCATCAAGGACGGCAAGCTGGACTTCTCGATCGGCGGTCACTGGTTGGTTGGCGGGTTCGGTCTTATCCAGCTCTATGACTATCTGCACGGTCACCCGATTGAAGACACCCAGCCTCGGGTCGGCCTCATTCCAGTAACGGCCGACAATGTGGATACCTATGCCAACAGTCTTCTGAACGGCTGTATTCTTTCGCCGGACACCATTCGCAGTCTCAGCAAGGTCCATAATCCCGACGCTGATCTGCCTGGTTTCATCGACGCCTGGCAGGCAAACTGGCAAGACTACGTGCAATAACTCCCCTTGCACGCAGCATGCCCTCCCCCGGCTCAATGGGCCGGGGGACCCAGAAATATCAAACTCTTTTTCGAGGTCCGCAGATGAGACTTTTCGGATACGCTCCGGAGCGCGGTGCTGCCGCTGGTGATACAATGCCATTCTACCACGATGGCACATGGCATCTGTTTTTTTCCCAACCCCCCGTAGGCGCCTGGGAATATGTTGAGCGGGCGCGTGTCTCGACCGCTTATCTTCGGTCAGATGACCTCGTAAACTGGGAAGTAATGCCCGACGCTTTTGGTCCCGGCGCGCATGGCGAATGCGACGGTGATGGGATCTGGACCGGCTCTGTCATTGAGCACGAGGGCGTTTTTCACTTCTTTTATACAGGCTACAACCGTCAATCGGCCTCGCCACAGTCAATTTGCAAAGCAACGTCGACCGATCTCAAGACCTGGGAGAAATCCGGATCCAACCCGATGATCTCCCCCGATCCCCGCTGGTACGAAACCGTCGATTGGCGCGACCCCTTTGTATACCGCGACGAAGAGGCAGGGTGCTTCAAGATGCTGATCTCGGCCCGCCTCAAGGAAGGTCCGCAGTTTCGTCGGGGCTGTGTTGCCGTTGCCACGTCCGATGATCTGGAAAACTGGGAGGTCGGCCCGCCGCTGGCGTCCTCGATGCTGACGCATTGCCCGGAATGCCCGGAAATCTTCAAGCTGGGCGATTGGTGGTATCTCGTTGAAAGCCGCTACTCGGAACGAATGCAAACCGTGTATCGGGTGTCAAAATCCCCGGATGGTCCTTGGGAAAGCCGCAAGCTCGACAGTCTTGACGGGCGTCGGTTCTACGCCGCCAAATCCGCCAGCGATGGCGACCGCCGCATGAGTTTCGCATGGATTCCGTTCCGCAAGCATCACGGCCCCAAACGTAGCTGGGTCTGGGGCGGAGAACTGGGCAGCCCGCGCGAACTTGTCTCGCTGCCAGACGGCACGCTGACCTGCAAACTGCCCGATAACGTGGACCAGAGTTACGCAGAGACCGTGCCCCACAAGCTGCGCCCCATGTTGGGAGACTGGACCGGCGATGCAAGCCCTCGGTGCGATGCGACAGGATCATACGGATACGCGTTCATCGACGGTCCGAACCGGGATGATGTTTTGCTCGATGTAGTGATTGAACCTGACCCCGCCACCGAAGCTGTGGGTATTCTCATCGAACCCCGAGGCGGCGATCATCTGGACAGCGGTTACAGCCTTTCAATCGAGCCCATGAAGGAGCGCGTCCTGTTTGATCGCTGGCCTGCCGCGATGGATCCACTTTGGGACAGCCTGGTGCTCAATGAACGGCATGGCATTGAGGTCCGTCAGGAGATCGACAGCCCATTGGTCGAGCGTCCGCTCGCCTTCACACCGGAGGATGGGTGTTACCGGGTCCAGATCCTGCGCAACGGGTCGGCCATCGAGTGCTTTGTGGCCGGGCAGGTTGTTGCATCCTTCAGGGTCTATGACATCTCCAATACCGACGCCTGGGGTCTCTTTGTTCAGGAAGGCTCGGCGAAATTCCACATTCCCAACTTCCGCAAGTAAAGGCCTTGCCATGCCCCTCATAACCCTCAGACAATTGCTTGATTATGCGGCGGATCAAGGATTTGGTGTGCCAGCGTTCAACATCTCCAATATGGAGCAGGGCCTTGCGATCATGAACGCTGCGCGCGCCTGCGACGCACCGGTGATCCTTCAGGCCAGTTTAAATGTTCGCAGGGCCTATGCCGGAGATCGGATGATTGTCGCCATAGTGAACGCACTGGCGTCCATGTATCCCGACAACCCAATCTGTCTGCATCAGGACCACGGCCATGACGAGCAGGCCTGCGTCAGCGCCATCGCTGCGGGGTTCACCTCGGCTATGATGGATGGCTCCCTGATGGGCGACGGCAAGACACCCGCCAGCTATGCCCACAACGTCGATATCACGGCCCGCGTTGCACAGATCGCGCATTGGACGGGTGCCTCAATCGAAGGAGAGCTGGGTGTTCTTGGATCGCTGGAAACCGGCGAGGCGGGTGAAGAAGACGGGTCCGGGGCAGAGGGCAAACTGGATCACGATCAGCTATTGACCGACCCCAATCAGGCGGCGGAGTTTGTTGCTGCAACCAAGGTTGATGCGCTGGCGATAGCCTGTGGGACATCTCATGGCGCTTATAAGTTCACACGGGAACCGGATGGCGACATCCTGGCCATCAGCCAAATTGAGGCGATCCACCGTCGCGTACCGAATACCCATCTTGTGATGCATGGATCGAGCTCTGTGCCACAGGGCCTGCAAGACCTGATAAACGCCTCTGGCGGTGAAATGCCACAAACCTGGGGCGTCCCCGTCGAAGAGATTGAGCGCGGGATCCGGCATGGTGTTCGAAAAATCAACATCGACACCGATTGCCGCATGGCCATGTCCGGCGCAATGCGGCGCTTCTCCCGGGACAACCCGTCGAACTTCGATCCGCGGGCGTTTATCCTGGCCGGGATGGCGGAGCTTGAGACGCTGGTCCGTGACAGGTTCGAGAGGTTCGGGGCAGCGGGCCACGGGCGTAAAATCAAGCCGATCCCAGTTGCCGAAATGGCAAAGCGGTATGCTGATGGCGGGCTCGACCCATCCCGGAAGGCCGCGTGAGCCGGGCGCTGTTCATAGGCCGCTCGGTGATGGATGTCACCGCGCTTGTCGAGGATTTTCCGGGTCCGGACGGGAAGACCAAGGCTTTGAGCAATGATGTGATCCCGGGCGGGTCGGCCTTGAACGCCGCCGTCACGTTTGCCCATCTTGGCGGAAGGGCGGCGCTGGCTACATCGCTGGGCGCGCCGGGTCCAATGAAGACAATGCTGACGTCCGATCTGAAGGACAGAAACGTTACGGTGCATGACATTTGTAATGACCCGGACTATCGCATCCCTCTTTCGACAGTTGTTTCAACGCGGAGCCTTGGGTCCAGGATGATTGTCAATGGCGCAGGGGATGAGTGCGAAAAGGTGCACTCTCAAGAGGATCTGATCCTGACGGAAGGATACGGGTTGATTCAGATCGACCAGTACGAACGACATTTTATTGCGGCGCACGCTGACGCTTTGCGCGCGTTTGATGGGCCAATCATTTTGGATGGCGGTGGCTGGAAAGACTGGTCCCCGGACTTTCTAAAGCTGGCCGATATTCCAATTGTCAGCGACGTGTTTTGTCCCGAGGGACCGCGCGCCTTTGCCAATATGTGTGAAGAACTGGGCATCCATCGCTGGGCGATGACACGGGGTCACGCTGGGGTCGTCTGGCATGATCAGGGACGTCAGGGTGAGATACCCGCTTTGGAGGTGGACGTTGTCGATAGCTTGGGCGCAGGAGACATTTTCCACGGCGCTTTCTGCCACGCCTATCTCGAAACCGGGTCATTTGTAGATGCGTTGAATATCGCCAATCAGATCGCGGGTAAGTCCTGCACCCATGCGGGTACGCGGAGTTGGATGGATGCCTGAGCACCTCGCCGACTATGCCAGCCTTCTGGGCGCAATTGAAAAGCGGATAGGTGCAGGTCAACCGCCGCTCATTGTCGCAATTGCGGGGCCTCCGGCGACGGGTAAGTCTACGCTGTCCGAGCGGCTGTCCGAGGATTTACGTGCTGCCGGGCACATCGCTGCCTACTGCCCAATGGACGGGTTTCACAAAACAAACGCCCAGCTTGTGGCCGAAGGGCTTAAAAGCGTGAAAGGCCGTATCGATACATTTGATGGCAACGCGTTTGCCCATGCGGTCGTACGTTTGTCCAGGGGAGATGCGTTCTGGTGGCCGCGATATTCCCGGCACATACATGACCCGGTCCCACAAGGCACTCGGATCGAAGGAAACGAAGCCGTTTGCATAATCGAGGGCAACTACATTCTGATGAATGAAGCGCCCTGGGTTCAAGCGGCATCGCATTTCGACCTGCGTATCTTTGTAGACACGCCGGACGATCTCCTGAAGCAGCGCTTGCTGCAACGCCACGAACGTGGCGGCAGAGGTGAAGTCGAGACGCGGGAAAAGATCACCAAGACCGACATGCCCAACGCGGAGAGGATCCGACAAAGTGCCACATTCGCCGACATCCTGTTTCAGGAGATCGTCGATGCGTAGCACCCGACAGTTGATTGCAGGTCGCAATCAAAACTCGCTATGTTTGAGCCAAATTGAAAGAATTGGGGTTCGGACATGAAGCTTGCTCAAAAAGGTCTGTCGATCGAAGGCATTCAAGGCCACAACAGGCGCGCCATCCTTGCGGCTTTGCACGACATGGGAGAGTGCTCGCGCAAGGAAATCAGTGTGGCCACCGGATTGGATCAGGCGACCGTCACCCGTGCAATTGCACCCCTTATCGACAATGGCATCGTAGAGGAAGTGGGGCTTGTTCGCGGGGGGCGCGGCCGACGATCGATCAACCTGGCCTTTGTCGGTTCCGGGCGATACATCCTCTGTCTCCGACTGCAGCGGCGTAGCTTTTCCATCGCTGCATTCAATCTGCGCGGTGACCTGCTGGAGACCAATGAATTCCCCATCGCACGAGACGGGTCCGCCAAGCAGACTTTCAAGGAGATCTCCGAGACACTGGATCGCCAGATTGGCAATTTGAAACAGGTCGATGGCATTGGCGTGGCTGTTCCTGGCCCGTTCCTGGAGCGGGATGAACGCGTCATCCTCATGACTGAAAGCCCTCAATGGCAGGGCTTCGACCTGATCCCCGAGCTGCGCTCCCGCTACCCCGACATTCCTGTTCACTCCACACACGACGCCAAGGCAGCTGCCTTGACTGAATGGCGCCATCATGGCCGGGCGCTGGGGGCCAAGGTCATGTTGTACGTGTCGGCCGGTCAGGGGATCGGCTCGGCGCTTGTCGTGGATGGCCATGTGCACCGCGGGGCGCAAGGACTTGCAGGTGAACTGGGGCATACGTCCATCAGCGTTGATGGCGAGCAGTGCAAATGTGGAAATCGAGGCTGTCTGGAACTCTTTACGTCACGCATTGCCCTACTGCGCGCCATTCGGGAGCGCGCGGAGGACGTCAGCGGCACAACGTTGACTTCAGACGCTGATTTTTCTCAGGTCCTCGATGCATATGCGGCGGATGACCGGCTTGCCAGCGAAGAGGTGCACAGGGTTGCGCGTTATCTGGCGCAAGGCATCACCAACTGCATCAACTTCGTCAATCCGGATTTGGTGGTGATCGGAGATGAATATGCCGGGTTCGGTCAAAACTTTCTTGAACAAATCAAGACCCATGTAAGAGCGACGGTTTTGCCAAGCATCTATGATGCGGTCGACATCGAGCTGAGCCAGCAAAGCGAAGATACAGTTCTGCGCGGAGCCTTTCTGGACGTACTTGCACAAACCTATCTCGGTTCTCCCAGAGCCGAGCCAGAAGCCGTTGTTGCCGAAGCAAGCGGATAGGAATGAAGGAGAACCCACTATGAATGACCAGACGGCTCAACCTCTTCTTTCGGTGAAACACGTTTCGAAGTCATTCGGTGGTGTCCAGGCATTGCGTGACGGCTCCTTTGATCTTCATCGCGGTGAAGTTGTCGCGATCGTGGGCGGAAATGGTGCCGGAAAATCAACGTTGATGAAAGTTGTGGCCGGGGCCCATGTTCCGGACGGTGGAGAGATCATCATCAATGGCAAGGAAGTGTCCCGGGCTGAGCACAGCGTTTCTCATATGCAGGAATGCGGGATCGAAGTTGTCTATCAGGATCTGGCATTGGTTCCCAATATGACGGCGCCATACAACCTGTTTCTGGGGCGCATCCCCCGCAAATGGGGGATTTTTGTGGATGAACGAAAGATGCGCGAAAAAACCCGTGAAGCCCTCGCGCAGCTCAATGTCACCACCGTTCAGGATTTGTCGCAGCCAATCTCCTCGATGTCAGGAGGACAACAACAAAGTATCGCGATCGGGCGCGCCATTGCCTGGGGAAGTGACATCGTAATCCTTGACGAACCGACTGCTGCACTTGGACCGAATGAAACGGCGGAGGTTGAGCGATTGGTCGAGGATGTTCGCGACAAGCAGGGCACGTCATTCCTTTTGGTCAGCCACAATCTCGATCAGGTGCGCCGCCTCGCTGACCGTATCGTAGTGACCCATCACGGGGTCACATCGCGTGAATTCAAACGCGACGAGATTACCTCGGACCGGCTCGTGAAGGCCATAACTCTCGGCGAATGAGGAGAACGACATGACCGAAACAACCGCCTCCGGCCCCTTCCTGACGCCCAAACGCGCGGAAATGTTGCGAGACTATGTGCCGTTCATTGCCATTGTTCTGGTGATCTTGTTGTTCTGGGCGATTTCCGGCGACCGTTTCATGTCGGTGCGCAACTGGACGTTCATCGCGCAGCAAACGCCTGTCTTGATGTTGCTGGCATTCGCACAGTTGATGATCGTGACAACCGGTTCAATTGATATCTCCATCGGGTCAAGCCTGGCATTTTCGGCGTTTCTGGGGGCACTTGGAATGCTCTGGTTCGGGGATGTGGGCTTGATCCTGGGAATTGTCGCAGGTGGCCTTGTTGGCATGGTCAACGGCCTGATCATTTCACTGCTCAAGATCCCATCATTTGTGACAACATTGGCAATGCTGATCATCGTGCGCGCCGTTGTGATTATCGCATCAGACGGTACGGCGATCTACATAACGGACGATAGCGTGTCAGGCGGCACCAACATCTCGTCTGTCGCAGCACCCTGGCTTTTATCGATGGGCAAATTCCCCGCGATCTTCATTCTTGCGGCGATTGTCGCGCTGTTCATGTGGGCCTTTTATGAGAAGACCGTTTTTGGTCAACAGTTGCGCGCCGTAGGTGGCAATGAGAAAGTCCTCCGCCTGGTCGGGATCAATGTCACGACGTTCAAGATCAAGGTCTTTGCCGCTGCAGGATTGATGGTGGGGTTGGCGGCTTGCGTCAACCTGGCAAGGGCAGGGGCGGCAACGCCTCAGGCGGGTCTGATGATTGAGCTCGACGCAATTGCCGCAGTTGCGCTTGGTGGTACGCCGCTGACGGGTGGCTATGGCAGTGTGGTCAAAACGATCATCGGGGCATTGACCCTGACAATCGTCCGCAACGGGCTGACAATCGCGGGCGTGCCACCATCATGGAGTCAGGTCGCTTTGGGTGTTTTGCTGATTGCGGCCATCGCTATTTCGCTGAACAGAAGCAAGGTAGACGTGGTGAAGTGACAGCGAATGATATCGTGGTGTGGATGCCTGAGCTGTGCGCCACGATGCCGAGTCATCGAAGGTTGGCAGTGCGGCCGTCGACCTTTGCAACCACTCAACGGCTTGCGCAGAATCCGAGACGTGTAACCGTGGGGTAGGGCGTTGGTTGATTGCATTTGCTGGCGCACCTATCGTGCCAAAGGTCTAACATCGCGTGTTCCACAACGTTGGAGTGATCCCCGGATGAACATGTTCGAACTTCGTGTACCCTTCTTTCTTCCGCTCTGGCGGCGGGTTGCCGTCACACTCTTGAGCGTTGGATGGGCGATCTTGGAGCTTGTAACCGGGAACTTGTTCTGGGCCATTCTGTTTGGCGCGATTGGAGCCATTGCGACCTGGCAGTTTTTCCTTTCTGGTTGGCCCGACGAGGCGTCAGATCAAGAGACTAAAGGGTGAATAAAGGCGCTGTAGCCAAGCTTTAAACGTGACGCGTTTTCAGCAGAATCGGGGATTTCGAAACTGGAATTAGAGCGAGATCTACTACGGCGACACAGCGGTGTAAGCGAAATTATGTGAAGTCCGCACATCCGCACTTATTAATAGAGCGAAGAGGGCTTCGCCGACCTGGTTCACAGAAATCTGATCCATAGGGCATGATCGCATGAGCCTCCGACCACTTCGGCAATTTCTGCTGGGTTTAGGCCAAAGTCCACTACCAGATCTTCGACCTGAACCGATTGGAAGCTATCGAGGCTTCGTACAAGCCGGCTTTCTTCGAATGCGATCAATTCGTGAGATCTACCAGACCAACGGACGATCCCGCCGCAGAGTGTCTGGTGTTCCATATCGACCAGTTCTGCCACGGGATCGGCAAAAAAATCGCTCCACTTGAGAAATCCAGTACTGACTGCACGCGCAACCGCCTGTTCGATCGTCCGGCTTTTCAGCTTGGTCGTAATCGAAGATATCAGCGCATCCACTGTTCTGGAGGACTTGCCCGTTTGCCGGGCAATGACAGACGGCATCAAACCCGACGCGAGCATCTTCAGAACATCCAGCTCGTCACCTGACAGGGAATCCGAGGGGAAGTTGAAGACGGTTTCAATGACGTCCAGCGCAAGCAGGTGCAATACCTGGGCTTCGTGGCGCAGGTGTCACGGTGCCCTTAATTTCTGGACGCTTGCTTCAAAAAATTGAGTAAAATCAGTTCCAATTTGTGCCTTTAATTTCTGGACTGTGTCCTTAATTGCCGGACTGTGCCTTAAATTCCAAGACCGTGCATTCTGGGGATAAGTCGTGTGTTAGGCAGACGTGATCCGGTACAGGGACCCTTCGGTCCTTCACCGAATGTATGTGAGGTCCCTGGTTGGTGGCCTGTGGATATCCGAGAATTAAGGGCACAAAACCTGGGTAAATGCACCAAGATGCATCTGCGTCCAGAAATTAAGGGCACAGTGACAACAGTCAAGCGTGATAATTCACGATTCGGGGCACATGGGATGAGACGCTGAGGTAGCGCCAATGCCCACTACTATAATTTCTTAATTCGAATGTGATTTGAGTCAGCCTCTCACACCATAGCGCGCTTGAAGCGTATTGGTTCAAGAACGTAGCTGAACGTGCGATCGGGTCATGGTTCAGAAGATCATTCGTCATGGACCTTTAGCTTCCTTCTGCCATAGGTTGACGTCGAGACATAATCGAGAGGATTACGGCGATGCGAGTTTTTGAGTCTTTCCTGGCGACGATTCTTTGCTTCGCCGGGTTTGGAGCGAATGCGATGGAAACAATTACTGGAACGGCCACATTCCGGGAACGGATCGCCATGCCGCCCGGAGTGACCTTCGAGGTTCGGCTTGAGGATGTATCATTGATGGATGTCCCGGCGCAAATCCTCAGCACAGTGACGGTGAACGAAGCGGGCAACCCGCCCTACGAATTCGCGATCCCCTACAACCCCGATGTCATTCAGGATACACGGCGTTACACAGTCCGAGCGAGCCTGCGGTTAGGCGAGCGGTTACTGTTCACCACTGACACGCATACACCGGTGTTAACGGACGGCGCTGGCATGGATGTGGAGATCAACATGGTTCAAGTACAAATCCCGGTTGAACGGCCCCGCCGAATGATCGGAGAGTTCGTCTATTCTGCAGACGCCGCGACGTTTACAGAATGCGGGACAAAAGACACTTACCCGGTCGCGATCGAGGGCGCTTACCTTGATGCCGAACGCGGATACCTGGATGCACAGGCCGAGCCGATGACGCCGGTCGTTGTAGTACTCGAAGGCGAGATAGCGAAACGCCAAGGCATGGAAGGTGGCAAGCGCGATATGCTTGTGATAGAGCGGCTTGCCGGGTTCGTACCAGGACTGACCTGTGAGCGCGCAATGGCGGACGCGGATGTTGAAAACACCTATTGGCGTATCCTATCGATTGCAAGCCGCGTGCTCGAGAATACCGAGGCCGAGCGAGAACCCCATTTTATTTTGCGCTCCAGTGAGGGGGCTTTTACGTCGACTGTCGGCTGTAACATCATCAATGGAAGTTACGCACTTGAAGGCTCCGCGCTGTCTTTGACTGCTGGTCCCATGACGTTGACGGCTTGCCCACCGCCATTTGATAAAATCGAGCGTGCCTGGACCAAAGGTATGGCTGCGGTGAGCGAGGCGGTCGTGACCGGTCCGACGATGGAGCTGCTTACCGCCGATGGTATGACGGTCGTATTCCTCGAAGCCGTAGCCTTGCCCTGAAACGGCACTTTGTCGAACCTTCCAGGCCTTATCTGTCTGTCGGGTGCCGCGGTTTTCGATTGTCTTCACTAATACAATGATTTTGCCCTTGCCTGTGACGTTGCAAACGGCCACGCGTTTCGGGGTATTGCCGAGGTCAGGTATCGGCTGATCAAAACGTTCATGGTTCCGGGCGATGTCGATCTCGCGCACGCAACGAACGTCATCAAAAACGATATTTGCGTCAAACTTCTTTGACTTCAGTCTTTGGGCGCAAGTTTGGTTTGAATGATAAATTGCGTGACCGGGTCAAGGTTTTCACTGTCCAACAAGGCCAACAGCTGTTCATCCAGCTGAGTTTCGTTCCAGTCCCGCATCGCAATCGCAATTTCCATTGCCAATGCACTATCGTCCTTTAATACCTCGGCGAAGACCCCAGTAATCCGGTTTCTGAATGCAGGAGATACCGTGCCACAATCGGCCAATGCACGCACAAGCGATCGCTTGCTGTTCGGCTTCAAGGTCTCCGTCTTCAATGCATCGCTGACGACTTCAATGGCCGACAAGCCGTCCATGGCGATCCCTGACAGAGCCCATTCGTACACGTAAGCCGAGTTTGAATGCATCGCTTGTGAATACCGGGATTGAACCGCTTTTCTCGCCCTGTCATCGTCAATTTGCAGCCCCATCAGTCGGATCGAAACCGGAACAAAGCTTAGCCGGTTAATGGTGCCGAATTCTTGCAGCAACATGTCTACAGGAACCTTGTTGCGCAAAATCTGGATGCTGCTGTAGGGGGCACGATCTATTTCGATCAGTGCGGTATCGCGTAGCACCAAGTCTTTGTCCGAAAGAAACTGTGCAAAAAACTCAACCCGTTCGGCGTAGTTCCCTTTGCCCGGTCGCCAATGCTCACCCACGATCCATAGAGCTTCGAGAAATTGCTCTCTGTCAGGGGTCAGAGAAAAAATTCTGGTCCATTTGCGCGACAGCCCACGCCCGGCCGCATCTTTGGTTGTGGTGCCAAAAGTCAGCAAAATTAACTTGTCAGGGTCGGCCCGGAATGCAGCACGCGTACGGCTATCGATCAGGAAGGGGATTTCGGGCATCCGCTCAAGCCCTTCGGAAGTGCCTTTTATGACCCTTACGGGAGTGAATTTGAAGGGATTATCCGGAGCAGGCCCGGACAGAACGACGATCTCGGCTGCAAGTAGGTGATCTGCGAGCGTTGTCTCTGGCAATGTCGTGCACACCGGGCAAGCGTTTACCATTCTTGGCGTGGAAACGAAACCGAATACGATGACGACAAAAAGCAAAAAACTTACCGCACTTCGATTGCGATCAGGGCTGCGCGATGACCTGAGATTTTGCTGCCACTTAAGCATTTATCGAATCCCCCCAAGCCTTCTGGATCGATCAAAACGATACGTCCGTATTCCGACCGGATAAGTCCTTGGCCTGTCAAGGTGCCAAATTGAATCGAGGCTATCGGCAATGAGATATTCGCCAGTTCGGGGATTTCCAGTTGGGTGGCGTGGACGACATCGGTTTGGGCCGACCCATGGAAAATACCTTCAGAGCCCGTCGAGGCGGCTAAATGCAAAAAACCTGCATCAGAGCAGCTGACCACTGCAATTTTCAACCTGGATTCATACTTCAAAGAACCTGGTAACAAAACCAAAATTCTATTCCGCGACGTTACTATCCAATGCGATCGGGTCGAGAGTTCTGATACGTCCGTAGTTCAATTCGATCAGGCCTTCTTCCTACATGCCCTGGAGGCGTTGGGGCGCTTCTGAACATGTGATGTTGGCTAAATTGGAGAGATCTTGCTGGCTCGCTTCGCCATGATCTCTTCCAGATAGCGATAGGAAACGCCGTATCGAACATAGAAGAACACTGCGAATAGGATCACATACTCCGGTGCCTGTGCACCTTTGAAAGAAATCATGAGCTGGCTTTCGACTTGATACGACCGACAGACATTCACTCGCTAATTCCGAAATCGTCAATGGTCGAAGGATTGCAACGGAACCCTCTCAACAAACATAAGAACTTGATCTTGCTTCAATCGGCCCTAATGCTCGAGAACATCTTAATTATTTCATATTGGCAACTGAAAGTAACGTATTGATCCTGATTAAGCGCCTTGCAATTGTATCTGGTGTCTACGTCTATGCTGCGTCAAACGCACTGCTTTCCGGTGGCCTTGGTCCGGTGAGCCGGGACTATGGCATCACCGAATTACAAGTCGGCATAATCCTAAGTCTCGGCGCGTTGGCTGTTGTACCCACAGCGCCCCTATGGGGCGTTTTGTCAGAGCGCGTGGGCCGCCGTTCCCTGGTTTTGACCGCTATTCCGTTTGTTTTGCTCAGCCCGTTGATAATGGCGCTGGTGTTCTCAAACATGTTGGTTCTGGCCAGCAGCGCAACGGTCTATACGCTTGCAGTTGCCCGCACCGTAAAGGGCGTGTTCGGTGGGGCGCTCATTCCGTCGACGCAGGCGCTCATTGCCGATACTACAGACAGCAAGACGCGCGTCTCAGGCATGGGTCTTATGGGGGCTTCCGTCAGTTTGGGCGCACTTTCAGGGTCAATGCTGCTCTGGTTGACCGCCGAGCGGGGCATTGCAGTCGGCTTTGTTGCGCTTCTTCTAGCAGGCTTGTTTGCGTTTTTTCTGTCTTTGAAATTTCTTCCGACCTCGCAATTACATATCCGGCCAAGGACGAAAAAACCCATTCGATTGTCTCGGTTCTGGAAATTCTTTGCGATCACGATGGCAGGCTTTGCTGGCTACACCATGGTGGTTCCGATCATCGGGCTTAAACTAATGGATGACCTGCAAGTAAACAGTACCGAGGCAATGAAATCAACAGGCTTTATTCTTGCAGGCGCAACTCTGTCGTTGACGATATCACAAGTGTTTGTGGCAACACGAAAGGGATGGGATGCGCGTCGGTTGCTGCGGTCAGGCAGTATTGGCGCTTTGGCCGGAATAGGGATCATGATTCTGGCGGATGATGTGTTGGTTCTGGCGATTGGCATGATCGCCGTTGGTGCTTCTCTGGGGGCAGTCGCTCCTGGCGCTATGGGTGCGCTCAGCTTATCGGCCGGTACAACGGATCAGGGTCGAGTGGCGGGCATCAATACGGCTTTTCGCGGAATGGGAATTGCTGCCGGGCCGGTTCTCGGCACTGCACTTTACAGTTTTGGTACAGACGCGCCACTTTGGGGCGCGTTGGCGCTTGTGTTTTGTGTTGCGGCGTTGAGCTTGTCTTGTCGGCAACCCAATGTTTGAGCCGCACAGCCAAAAAGAACCATCCATTCTCGGCTAAACCTCTACACGCGTTTACGCGGATCGCTCACACCTCGTGAACATAGTTCACAGCAATGCCAACAGTCCCTTGGGATCCGTTATGGTTATGCTGGCGCGTCCGAGGCTTATCAGTTTTTTGCGCTCCAGTTCCGCAAGGCGAGAAGAAACAACACCGCGCGATAGGTTGGTCAAGGTAGCGATCTCTCGGTGCGTGGCATCGACGATCGCTGGAACAGGAGGGTTGGGTTCATACAGCCCGGCCATTCTGGCCAGGACGGCAACAAGGCGTTCATGGCTTCCGCGGCGCATGAGATCATGGGCAAAACCAATCGCCCGCTCTTGGTTTTGGATCTGGTTCAACAACAGTCGACGCCAAATATCCGGGTAAATCTCAGCAAAACTCACGAACTCGTTGCTTTTGACAACCAAAATGGTCGAAGGGCGCGTAGTATACGCGCCGATTTTACGTCTTTTTGTTCCAGCCAGCCGTGCTGCTCCAATCCACACCCCAGGGTGCATCAGAAAGCTCTTTTCGATCACGTTTTCAGTTCCTGCTGACTCGATAGCAATCGCACCCGAGGCCAACCCGAAGAGGTCACTGGCAGGGTCGTCGATGGAATAAAGCGGCTGCCCGGCATCAAGCGTTACATGGTGAGTGATGCCCAGGAACGCGTCCAGCAATTCACCCGATAGGGTTGAAGCCCAGCCATGATGTGAAAGATATTTTTTCGCATTTGCGCTTGATATGTGCATTCAATTCCGCCTTCTGTCCGAATTCGGACAAATAGATTTATTCGAATGGCTACAGTCAAGGGGCGAATCTGACATTTCAGACATAGGTTTGCGATTCTTTAGGGTGACTGATGTCTTCATTGGAACGGTTTTTCTCTCTCGGCTGGTTCAGGCGGCCTCCTATGTATTGGCAGCTTCACCGGGGCATTCAATGCCCCCAGTCCGGCTTAGGTCCGCGAACATCTGCCACCACTCATGGTTCCGGATTGGCAGGCTGCGGGGGACCGTACCGAGTTGATTGGGGCGTTCTGACAGGCCCGGAATCGAAAGCGCGCCGATCCATCATCCATAACAATTTGCCCACACAGTAAGGAACACCTGATGCAAAAAATCATTCCTTCTCTCGCTGCGACACTTTTTGCGACGGGCGTTTTTGCACAAGAAGCTCCGCCCGAAGCGTCCGATAGTGTTTTGAAGGGGCGCCCTTATTCCCCCTATGCCGACCGCGCGTTTCCGACGCGGCCATTGTTCGGCGACACGCATGTCCACACCGCGTTGTCGGCTGATGCGGGAGGCGGTGGAACAACACTTTTGCCACGCGACAGCTATCGATTGGCTCGTGGTGAGCAGGTGATTTCTAACACTGGTCAACCTGTCAAACTCTCCCGTCCCCTGGATTTCTATATGATCACAGATCATTCCGATGGGATGGGCGCCATTACCGACATTTTGTCCGGTGCGCCCAACATCATGGCCGATGAACAAGGGCGACAATTTCACGAAGCCTTTGCAGAAGGTGGGCAAGCGGCCCGTATGGCAGCTCAGGAACTCACAAAACAGTTTGCACAAGGCACAATTTCGTCCGAACTCAACTACCAGCCCGGCAATCCGGCCTACAAGCGGGTCTGGGATGATATCATCGCCGCGGCGGAAGAGTTCAACGACCCCGGGGTATTCACCACTTTCATCGCCTTTGAATGGACCTCATTGGTCTCGGGCAACAATCTGCACCGCAACGTCATTTTTCGAGATGGGCCCGAACGCGCAGGTCAGGTCGTGCCCTACACCACAACACCACCTATGGGGTCGAGCAATCCGCGTGACCTCTGGGCTTGGCTCGAGAACTACGAAACGGTCACGGGTGGCGACGTTACCGCAATTCCGCATAACGGCAACCTTTCAAGCGGCATGATGTTCCCGCTCGTTGATGATTTTGCCGATGGCGCGCCGCTCGATCCGGCATATGCCGAAGCACGCCAAAAGTGGGAACGGCTTTACGAATGGACCCAATTCAAAGGGGATGGCGAAGCGCATCCCATGCTATCGCCCGAGGATGAGTTTGCCAACTTCGAGACTTGGGATTACGGCAATCTCGACGCGACAGTTCGAAAAACGCCCGAGATGCTGCCGGGTGAATATGCAAGGTCTGGTTTGTTGCGTGGGCTGGAACTGGGCGCTGTACTTGGGTCCAACCCCTACAAGTTTGGTGCCGACGGCGCTACTGATACGCATACCGGCCTGACCACGGCGCAGGAAAACAACTTTTATGGCAAATTTACTGCTTATGAACCCAACGGTGAACGGGCGGCGCATGTCGGAAGGACATATCCGAACGGCGATGTTGCGTATGACTCGTCCATCTATTCAGCCGCGGGTTTGACCGCTGTCTGGGCTACGGAAAATACTCGTGGTGCGATCTTTGATGCCATGGAACGGCGCGAAACCTACGCGACGACCGGATCGCGCCTATCCGTAAGGTTCTTTGGTGGCGATTATGAAGCCGACGCGATGAACCGTCGTGATCTGGCTCAGGTCGGTTACTATGGCGGGGTCCCCATGGGTGGTGATCTTGCGACGCCTGCAGACGGCGAAGCGCCTGACTTCCTCGTCTATTCTCTGCGTGATCCGTCGGGTGCAAATCTTGACCGCGTGCAGATCATCAAGGGTTGGATCGATGCCGAGTCCGGCGAGGCCATGGAAAAGGTCTATGATGTCGCGTGGGGGGGTGACCGGTCTCCGGATGAGAACGGAAAACTGCCGCCGGTTGGCAATACCGTCGACCTGTCGGTGCCGTCCTGGACAAACACCATCGGTGCGCCCGAGCTTGGTGCCGTCTGGACCGATCCGGATTTCGATCCGGCAGAACCCGCATTCTATTATGCCCGGGTCATCGAAATCCCCACTCCACGGTGGACGGCTTATGACGCTGTAAAGTTCAATGTTCAAATGGCGGACAGCGTTGTGATGACCACACAGGATCGCGCCTACACATCGCCCATTTGGTACACGCCCACAAATTGAGGAGTGCACTTTAATGATCAGGGAACTCGCTATTTCCGTTTCACTGCTCGCATTCGCGGGGGCGATCCACGCCCAGGACACGCCGGCTGTTGCTCCTGCAGGCGACTATTCGCCCTATCCGAGTCAGGATTTCCCCAATCAGGTTTTCTTTGGCGATACACATCTTCACACGTCGTTTTCAGCGGATTCGGGTTTGAACGGCAATTTGCTGGGCCCGGATGAGGCTTATCGTTTTGCGAAAGGGGAGACAGTCGTTTCCACAACCGGGCAGAATGCGAAACTAAGCCGCCCCCTTGATTTTCTTGTTGTTGCTGATCATGCAGAAAACTTGGGACTACCCGTAGCGATTGAAGAAGCCAACGAGGATCTGCTGGCGACCGAATGGGGGCGTCAGATCTATGAGATAGCCAAACCCGGGACGTTTGAAGCTAGACGGGACGCTCAGAATTTCTGGGCTACGATGCGGCAGACCGGCGTGAACGAGCTAGCCGATAACCAGGACATGTCGATTACGATGTGGCAACGCGTCACAGACGCCGCAGACAGGCACAATATTCCTGGTGCATTCACCGCCTTCATTGGTTTTGAATATACCCTTGACCCCTCCGGCAACAATCTGCACCGCGTCGTGGTCTTCAAGGATGACAAGGAGAAAGCAGATCAGATTATTCCGGTTTCAGTTTACGAGGCCCCGGACCCTGAGGACCTTTGGGACTGGATGGCTTCTTACGAGGAGCTGACCGGAGGGCAACTCCTGGCCATCCCGCACAATGGTAATCTGTCGAACGGGCTTATGTTCTCGGAAACCGGTCTGCTAAGTGGTGAACCGATTGACGCCTCTTACGCTGTGCGGCGCATGAGCTGGGAGCCTTTGTACGAGATCACTCAAATGAAGGGCGATGGTGAAGCACACCCGTTCCTGTCTCCCGATGATGAGTTTGCCGACTTCGAGACCTGGGACGGTGGTAGCTTTGGAGTCGAGCCCAAAACGCCCGAAATGCTGCCCAATGAGTATGCCCGAACCGCTTTGATGCGTGGTCTTTCAATAGGGGATAGGTTGGGGGCGAACCCATTTAAGTTTGGTGTGATCGGGTCGACTGACAGCCACACGTCGCTTAGCACTGTCGAGGAGAATAATTACTTCGGTAAATTTCCAGCGGTGGAACCAACTGCCGACCCGATCAGATTTGATGAGGCTGCAACAGCGCGCCTTGCAGAGGACGACGCGCAAAAGAACTTTACGCGAAACACTAGTGCTGGCGGGCTTGCTGCGGTTTGGGCACGTGAGAATACGCGCGAAGCCATCTTTAACGCGATGATGCGAAAAGAGGTCTTTGCGACCACAGGGACACGTATCCGGGTTCGTGTCTTCGCGGGTTACGATTTTGATGAATCCGATCTCCCTCGGTCGGACTTCGCGGCGCATGGCTACGCCAATGGCGTACCTATGGGGGGTGATTTGGGAAAGAGTGAAGACCGTGCGCCGCGTTTCCTTGTTCGTGCTTTGCGGGATCCGGATGGTGCCAACTTAGACCGTGTGCAGATCGTAAAGGGATGGAACAACGCCGATGGCACAACGTCGGAGCGCATCTACGATATTGCTTGCGGCGGACGTGCTCTTGTTTCAGCGAAGTGCTCGGCTCCGGTCGGCAACACCGTAGATGTAGCGAATGCCAGCTACACCAATGAGATTGGTCAGGCGATCCTTGGTGGCTTCTGGCAAGATCCCGAGTTCGACCCGACGCAGGCTGCTTTCTACTATGTCAGAGTATTGGCAATTCCGACACCTCGTTGGACGACGTATGACGCAAAATTCTTTGGAGTAGAAATTCCGGAGGATGTCCCAACATCAATCCAAGAACGCGCCTACACATCGCCCATTTGGTACACGCCCGCAAATTGAGGAGTACGTTGCGATGAAAAAGCTCGCTGCGCTTTCTGTATCCACGCTTGCTCTGGCAGGGGCGCTTCACGCTCAGGACACGCCGCCGGTTGCTCCTGCCGGCGAATACTCGCCCTATCCAAGCCAGGATTTCCCCAACCAGGTTTTCTTTGGCGACACCCATGTGCATACGACCTATTCCGCTGATGCCGGTCTGATCGGCAACACATTAGGGCCGGACGCGGCCTATCGCTTTGCCAAAGGCGAAACGGTCACGTCATCAACCGGGCTTCCAGCCCGTTTGTCGCGTCCGCTCGATTTTCTCGTTGTTGCCGATCACGCCGAGAATCTTGGGACGGCGCCATTGCTTGCGGCGCGTGACACCCGGCTTCTCGAAACAGAATACGGGCAGTCGCTTCAGGCTGCCATTGATGCGGGGGATTTACCCGGCGCGTGGGAGATTTTTTCTGTGACAAAGGCGTCTGGGGAAGACCCACTCGCTGATGTACCCGGCGTCTATGACAGCGTCTGGCAAGAGATTACCGCGGCTGCCGAAAGCCACAACCAGCCCGGTGCCTTCACTGCATTTATCGGGTTTGAATGGACCTCGACCTTTGATCGCTCGAACCTGCATCGCAATGTGATCTATCGCGGCGGAAAAGAGAATGCCGATATGCGACTACCCTATTCTGCCTACGACAGCGTGGATCCAGAAGATCTATGGGACTGGATGGCGCAATACGAGGCCGATACAGGCGACCGCCTTCTGGCCATTCCACACAATGGAAACCTTTCTAACGGGCTGATGTTTGACACTGTCAAGCTTGACAGCGACGAGGCGCTTGATGCCGAATATGCGGCACGCCGCGCCCGTTGGGAGCCGCTATATGAAGTGACTCAAATGAAAGGGGATGGTGAAGCCCATCCCATGCTGTCACCTGATGACCCGTTTGCGGATTTTGAGACATGGGACAAGGGCCAGCTTGGTCCCAATCCCAAGACGCCCGAGATGATCCCAAACGAATATGCGCGCGAAGCGCTCAAGCGAGGTTTGGCCTACCAGACTGAATTTGGTGTGAACCCGTTCCGGTTTGGGATGATCGGCTCGACCGACACACATACTTCACTCTCAACTTCTAAAGAAAACAACATGTTCGGTAAGGTTGTCGCCCTCGAACCGACAGTAGACCCGATCCGGTTTGAAGAAGTGGTGGGGGGCATAGGAGGTGACGAAAGTGTTGCGCAATATGCGTGGCAGACCAGCGCCTCCGGTTTGGCTGCCATCTGGGCGCGCGAAAACACGCGCGAAGCCCTTTTTGACGCGATGATGCGCAAGGAGGTCTATGCAACAACAGGTACGCGCCTGCGCGTCCGTGTCTTCGCAGGGTACGACTTTGATGCCTCTGACCTCCCTCGGTCAGATTTCGCGGCTCACGGTTACGCCAATGGCGTACCTATGGGGGGTGATCTGGGAACGAGTGAAGGTCGTGCGCCGCGCTTTTTGGTGCGGGCGTTGCGTGATCCGGACGGGGCCAATCTGGATCGGATTCAGATCATCAAGGGCTGGCTGAATGCGGATGGAACGACCAGTGAAAAGGTCTTTGACATTGCATGCGGTGATCGAAAGGTCATCGACGGTCAATGCGCTGCTCCGGTCGGGAATTCTGTTGATTCCGATGAAGCCACTTACACCAACGATATAGGCCAACCGATCCTTGGAGCCTATTGGGAAGACCCGGAATTCGACCCAGATCAAAGTGCTTTTTACTACACGCGTGTTCTGGAAATCCCAACCCCGCGCTGGACGACCTATGACCACAAGTTCTTTGGTGTCGAACTGCCGGAAGGCGCGCCTGAGGCCATTCAGGACCGGGCCTATACCTCACCCATTTGGTACACGCCCTGATCCTAAAACCCGAAAAAAGCGCGGCAAACGCGTGAAGTGATTTAAACGAGGTGACAAATGAAGATGTTTTTGCGTGACAAGCGTCCGATGATGGGCGCGGCCATCATTGCTACCCTTACAGTTCTGCCGGTAAAACCAGCGATTGCGGTTGAAGGAGGGTTGGGCGCCTATTTTCTGGGAACCAGAGATACGTTTGCCGGTTTCGTGCCCGAGCCGGGAACTTACACAAGCCTTACATTCGACCATCTTGATGGCAGCGTGGACGGCGTTTCGCTTGCGGGTCTTCCGATTGCGGCTGACGCAGACCTCGAACTTAATCTCTGGCGACTGGGTGTTACTCAGGTGTTCGACGCGCAGCTCTTTGGCGGAACACCCGCCATAAACCTCACTGTTCCTTTTCCTGTTGCTGAACTCACGTTCACGGCAATACGGCCTCCGTTGCAAGGAGCCAGCATTGACGATACGTTGTCCAGTTTTGGTGACATCAGCCTGACCGGACTGGTGGGTTGGCATCGGGGCAATCTGCACTATAGTACGGGGCTGACCGTTTATGCCCCGACTGGAGAGTATAATACGGCATCCATCAATCTGCAGGAGCGCACAGTTCAAGTATTGAATGCAGGCAAGAATGTCTGGTCGTTCCAGCCCTTCTTTGCCGCGACGTGGTTCGTTCCGGAACGTGGTTTTGAGGTTTCAGGAGCGGCCAGCCTTTTGTTCAGCGAAGAAAACGATGCGACCGACTACCAGACGGCCCCTGCGTTTCAATTAGAAGGCGCGGTGGTGCAGCGCTTCCGCTCGGGCTGGGGTGTTGGCCTCGCTGGCTATACCTACCATCAGCTTGAGGATGACAGTGGCGCAGGTGCTGAGCTTACCCGGATCGCCCTGGGGGCCAGCAGCCTGCGGGCTCAGGTCAGCGGGATTGGGCCTCTCGTGACTTACGAGGGCGGAACGCTGTTGGGCGCCGATGCTTCCCTCAAGTTTAAATACACACATGAGTTTGCGGCAAAGCGGCGGTTCGAAAGCAATGTCCTGACGGCCGTGATTTCATTGGCGTTCTGACCTGCGGGACTTTCAACATGAAGCTGACACTGTCATGGGTTATTGCAGGAGTTCTGGTCCCTTGTGTTGTCCTGGCACAGGAAAAATCGGAGTCGCTTCAATCGGCGGCCAACGATCCGACAGCGTCGATCATGTCTTTTCAGCTGCAAGGCTTTCATTCGTTTGACCTGCACAACTCTTCCGAAGACAGCAGCCTGCTTCAGTTTCGTGCTGCGATCCCGTTCACTCTCGGACAAACAAACCATATTGCGCGGCTTACGCTGCCTTACGTGACGGACAGCCCCACCGGGCAGGCCGGACTGAGCGACACGACCCTGTTTGACCTCATGACTTTTGATCGGCGTTGGGGGCGTTTCGGTGTTGGCGCGGTCGCCTTGTTGCCCACGGGCAGCGATGGGCTGAGCGCGGATAAATGGGCGCTGGGTCCAGCTGTTGGTTTTGCAAAGCAAGAGAATTGGGGGCTTTGGGGGGCGTTTAACCAGAATCTCATCACGGTCGCCGGTGACGACAATCGGCCAGACGTGAATCTGTCCACACTGCAACCGGTGTTCAACTACACCCTTGGAAACGGCTGGTCGGTCGGCACGTCGGAAATGGTGTTTGTCTACGACTGGGACGCTGGCGACTTCAGCAGCGTTCCGCTGGGGTTGAAAGTGTCCAAACTCAACCGAAGCAGGGGGCTACCATGGCAATGGTCATTTTCCTACGAACACAATTTCGACGATGACGCCATCGTGGCTGCCGACACGGTTAGTTTCACGCTGAAATTGCTGGTCCCCAAGAGCCGATGAAATTGGATCGGAGATAGATGTGAACAAACATTGGCAATCAACCAATTCGCCGCGCCCAAGTGATCCGGTGTCAAACAAACAGAACGTGTTGCAGAGGGTCATCCGGGAACCCTTTGTCCATTTTGCCATTCTCAGCATCGCAATCTTCGGCTGGTTCAAGCTGGCGCAGCCCGCGGAATGGACAGGTGAGCCCGATGCGCGCGTCATTGTTCTCGAACAACGGCAAATCGATCTTCTGGCTGCCCAGTTCGAGGATACATGGCGGCGCGCTCCGACCGACGAAGAACTGAACAAACTCAAAGCCGACTGGCTGAACCGCGAGGTGCTTGTGCGCGAGGCTTTGGCGCTTGGGCTGGATGGCAATGATGAGATCATCCGCAACAGGTTGGTGCAGAAGATGAACTTCCTTCTGACCTCCGAAGCGGGCGCGGCCCGTCCCGATGATGAGGTGTTGCAAACCTATCTGTCAGACAATGCCGAGGCGTTCACGACCACTGCGCGGATTGCGGTCAGCCTTGTTTATCTGGGGCAAAACCCCAGCGGCACGTTTGTTGGCCAGACGCGGGCGCGTTTGGCTGCAGGGGAAGATCACCGCCAGTTGGGCCAGGCGTCGCTGCTACCGACGGGGTTTGATCTGAGCGTCCGATCTTCAGTTGATGGCAACTTCGGAACGGGTTTCTTCGACCAGTTGCAACCCTTGCCATTGGGTGAATGGAGCGGACCCGTTCAGTCGTCCTTCGGGCTTCATATGGTTAGGATAGACAACAGATGGGACGCTACTCTGCCGCCTTTTGGAGCGATCCGGGATCGCGTTTTGGCGGATTGGCGCGAGAAGCAGGCCGAGCGCGCGAAAGAGGTTTTCATAGAAAATCTGAGATCCACTTATTCGATCCAGGACCTTGGGGTAGCAGGCATCTTAGAGAGTGAATCATGAGGCACTTTCTGCCCTTACTTGCGCTGTTGGCGGGGCTTCTGGCACCGGCGTTCGTACACGCCCATGCGTTGGAGCCCGGTTATCTTGAGATTTCGCAGGAAACCGACAGCGATTGGTATGTGTTTTGGCGCAAACCGGACGTTCAGGGCGCACCGATGGATATTGACGTTGCACTTCCTGATGTTTGTAGCGCACCCACCTTCGATGCCCCTGTCTTTGACGGTCGCGCCTGGACACAGGTCTGGCGCATGACCTGCACCGAAGACCTGCGCGGCAACACGATCCTGATCGACAAGCTTGATGCGCAGCGAACGGACGTCTTGCTGCGGGTGGGGTATCTGGACACCGAGAACATGGCCACATTCCGCCTGACACCGGATGCGCCTGCCGTCACGCTGCCCGCGCAGCAGGGGTTGGTTCAGACGCTATGGCAATACGGCGTGTTGGGGTTCGAACATATCCTCGAAGGCTGGGATCACCTGCTTTTTGTCTTTGCCCTGCTGGTGCTGATCCGCAACCTGCGCCAGCTGATCTGGGCCGTGACCGCCTTTACTGTCGCGCATTCGATCACGCTGGGTTTGGCCACCTTTGGAGTTCTGAACGTGCCCGGCCCTCCTGTCGAGGCCGTGATCGCGCTGTCTATTGTCTTTCTGGCAACCGAGGTTCTGCGGTCTGACGACAAACCAAAGACACTGGCGAGTCGGTTCCCCTGGGTGATTTCGTTTGGGTTCGGCCTGTTGCATGGCTTGGGTTTTGCCGGTGCGCTGGCCGAGATCGGTCTGCCTGAACAGGACATCCCGGCGGCTTTGCTGGCCTTTAACCTCGGGGTCGAGGCGGGGCAGCTTGCGTTCATCTTTGCCGTGCTGGGCGTGTTCGTGGTGCTGAAAAAGACAATGCAGATCGTCTGGGGCTGGTCCTTCGCGCCAGGTCCCTCGCGCCAATTTCTCGGATATCCCATCGGATGCATTGCCGGTTTCTGGCTGGCCGAGCGTTTGGCTGGGTTTTGATTCAACACAGAAAAGGAGAATAGACAGTGAGTAAGTTACTGGGGGGTGCGATGGTTGTCGCGATACTTGCGATTGCCGGCTGCGACGTGGTGGACCCCGACTGCACACCAGAAAAAGCTGCGAAACGCCAGGTCCAGCAAGCGACGATTGGCGTCAGCACGAATAGATGCACACCAGCTGAGACTGCGCGCGATACCGCAGGTATCGACGGTTGAGGAATTCGGGCACTCCAAAGCACTGGATGAATCGTGAGTGGTGAAGAAGTGACGCCCGGTATTGTCCTACAGAAACCGTAGTCACTGTGCCAGTTTTTGGAGGCCCGGATCGGTTCCCCGTTTGAACCTCGTAAGACGGGGAACCGACAAATTTAAACTTTGATACGCCCGGATGGGCCGGAGGCCATATGCGCTGGAAAGGACGACGTACAAGCAAAAACATCGACGACCGGCGCCACACGCCGCGTGGGGTATCTCGAGCCGGTATGAGCGGCGCGGGGTTGATTGTGGTCGTCGTAATCGGCCTGCTTTTTGGTGTCGATGTCACGCCGTTTTTGGGCGGCGGTGGTCAGGTTGCTCCTCCGCAAGCAAATGCCCCGGTTCAAATTGACGACGAAACCGAAGAGTTTGTGGCTGTCATACTTGCCGACACGGAAGCGATCTGGTCCGAGATTTTCGCGAATTCGGGCATTCAATACACGCCGCCGGTTCTGGTCCTGTTTGCAGGCAGAACTCAATCGGCCTGCGGCAGCGCCGCTTCGGCAACCGGCCCGTTCTATTGCCCTGTCGATCAGCGTGTCTATCTGGATACGTCGTTCTTTCAGGTGATGGAGCAACGGCTGGGCGCGCGTGGTGATTTTGCCAAGGCCTATGTCATCGCGCATGAGGTCGCGCATCATGTCCAGAACAGCCTGGGCGTTCTGGAACAGGTGAACCGCGCAAAAAGCAGGTCCAGCCAAGCCGAGGCAAATGCCTTGTCGGTTCGGGTCGAGCTTCAGGCTGACTGCTACTCAGGCGTCTGGGCCCGCGCCGTTGACAAGCGCTTTGGCGTATTGGAACCCGGCGACATAGAAGAAGCCCTAAACACGGCCGCCGCAATCGGTGACGACGCACTGCAACGCGCCCAGCGTGGCGTTGTTGTCCCTGACAGTTTTACTCATGGCACCAGTGCTCAACGGCAAAACTGGTTCCATCGCGGATACCAGACAGGTGACCCCAACAGCTGCGAAACCTTCGCAGTAGACCAACTATGACTTTCAAGGAAAACGAATGAAATCCAAGCTAATAGCGGCTGCCAGCACGACTATGGCACCTGTTCTGGGATCAACCGCCGCTCTTTTCATTTTCGGCGCGCTGGGATCCGAGGTTGCTGCCCAACAATGCGGCTCGTCCGGCGATCTGATCTATATCGGACGGACGCGTGGTGAGACATCCTCGGTTTGGCTGTCTACAACCGCACGGGGCGATTTTCGGCTGGAAGCGGCGCAGGGAAACACAACCGTCGACACCTGGAGCCAAAACCGCAGCGGCCCTCATCTGTCCTTTTCGCCGTTTGTTTCCAACGGATCTGGCGGCGTACACCGGCTGTTTGAAAGTGGTGCTGCGCCCAATGGTCGGGACTGTCTTGTCGATACACAAAACCAAAGAAGAAACTGGTCGCTTCCGGGCCGGCCACCGGGCGGCGGTGGAGGCGGAGGAAATCCCGGCGGACCGGGAGGTGGCGGAGGTCCAGGTGGACCCGGCGGTGGAGGCGGCAACCCCGGAGGAGGGGGCGGTAATCCCGGCGGCAGTGTACCAGGAGGTGGATTTGTCGGTGTCTTGCCAACGGCAGGCAGCACACGCTTTGACCGCTCTGCTGAAGTCACGGAACAAAAACCGTGCACGACAGATCCCAATGGCAAACTGGACTCGGCTCTGTGTGACCCACTTGTAACCCCACCGCTGACCGAAGGGCGCGATTTTGCCCCGCCGACACCGTGGAATGTCTGGACAGACTTTACCTTTACGCAAGTCGACGACACGCGCGGCGTTCGGGATTTGGACGTGAACGATCATTATTTCGCGGTGGGTATCGACCGTCTTGTGACACCGACACTTGTTCTGGGCATACAGGCGGAGTTCGACAACACGGATGCCAACGCTTATGGCGGCTTGTTCGAACAGGATACAAATGGCTGGGCTGTTGGACCCTATTTCGCCTGGCGGATGGCCGAGAACTGGACCCTGAACGGACTGGCGACCGTTGGGCAATTGTCTTCGGATGTCTCACTTCTGGGGCTGACCGGTGATTTTGATCGGACACGTTGGCGGGCCAATCTACAGGCGACTGGCGAATATGAAGCCGGAAATTTTCTGATCCGACCCTCTCTTGCTTTTGACTATTATCGCTATGAGGGCAAAGATTTTGACCTGTCCGGAACACTGCTTGGAATACAGCGCGACATCATTGTCGAACTGGACAGCGCGCAATACAGCACTCTGACACCAGAGGTCGAAGTCAGCCGCCCATTCTTGACGTCGAATGGTGTGGTCGCACCCTTTGCCACGTTCGGGGCAACCTATTGGATCGACAACGACCAACTGGGGTTGGTGGCACCTTCAGTGGGCCAGGATCAGGATGATCTGATCTGGACGACCCGCCTGGGAGTGCGCGCGCGAATGGGCGAGGCAGTGTTTGCCGAAGCGTCCTTTGGCTATCTCAGCCTGTTTGAAGACAATCTGGATGCCGCCGACGCATCCGTGTTCCTATCGGTAAGTTTCTGATCTCTGAAATGCAAAGGATATGAAGCGTAGCCCCATCCTCATCATAATCGCGATCCTGACGATCCTCGGATTTCTTGCGCCCGAAACGTCGCGGGCACAAGGGCGTACTGGACCGGTGCCCGTAGCTGCCTCGTTCTGTCCTCCATTTGTGATTGGAGAGGCGGATAAGCTGGATGGTCTGGCCATTTTCTTGTGGGATCGCGTGGCTCGGGAACTCAGGCTTGACTATGAAGTTACGCTGATGAGCTTCGGTGACATGATCGATAGTGTCGCCGCAGGGCAATCAGCGGTCGGCGTGTCTTGTCTTTCGATTACATCCGAGCGTGAAGAACGGGTGGACTTTTCTCATTCGTTTTTCGAGACGCACAAGGCCATCGGGATCAAGAAAGCCAGCTACCTCAGCTCTATTTGGCAGTTCCTGCTGAGCCCGCGCATTCTGACCGCAATCATCATCGTGCTGGGTGCAGCAGCACTGGTGGGCGGAGTGTTCTACCTGCTTGAGCACAAGATCAACGCAAAGCTCTACGCGATGAAATCGCGCGGCGGCAAGGTGATGGAGGCTTTGGTGATCGGCCTCCTGTTCGTGACGCGCGGTCCCATTCGCTATTACGAGTTCAAAACGCCGACGGCGCGGATACTTTCCGCTTTGTTGGCGGTTGGCAGCACAATCATGGTTGCCAGCATCACGGCCATTCTGGCCAGCGCATTCACACTGGAACAGATCCGATCCGAAATTCGCTCGCCCGACGATCTGGCTAAGGTGCGGGTTGCAACTTTGGCGGATTCAACGTCGGCAGAATACTTACAACGATCTGGCATTGCAGCGCGGACTTATGACACCCTGACCGAGGTAGTCACCAGCCTGGACACTGACCGCATCGATGCGGTTGTCATGGATGCACCCGCCCTGAAATACGAAATCCTGCGCGGCCGCGAACAGGGCCGCTTCGAAAACCTCGAAGTGCTGCCCTACGAGTTCGAAGAACAGAACTATGCCTTCGCGCTGCGGGATGAAAGCCAATATGTCGAGGTTCTCAACCGCGCCCTGCTGTCTGTCCGCAAGAGCCCAGCATGGGATGCCGAAGTACGAAGGTATATCGGGAAGTGAGATCGACCGACCTCGCCGATTAGGGCTGGTGAATAAGGTTAAAGGAAGAAAAATGATGCCGAGAAAACTACTATGGGTATCGCTGGGACTGATCGCGCTGGCCGCCTGCTCGACGGGACCTCGTGAATTTGTTCAAACCCCGTCGCGTGCGGTCGAGATCCCGTCTAACAGCAGGTTGACGACTGCGGTGCGCAAACTGGGAGATCCGCGCGACGGGCGATCGGGGGTCAAGCTGATCAGCAACGGCGAAGAGGCTTTAGCCGCGCGACTGGTGTTGGCGGCGCAAGCGGATGTGTCGATCGATGCTCAATACTACCTGCTGCACAACGACCTGACCGGGCAATTGTTTGCCCAAAGCCTGTTAGATGCGGCGGATCGCGGTGTGCGCGTGCGGCTGCTGCTCGATGACATGGACACATCCGGCTATGACGCGATGACGGCGGCGCTGGATTCTCATGAAAACATCGAGATCCGGCTATTCAACCCATTCTGGCGCGATCAGAGCCTGCTGGTTGCAGGTCTGACTGATTTCAAACGCATTAACCGGCGCATGCACAACAAATCCATAACGGCAGACAACACCGTTTCCATCGTGGGAGGCCGCAATGTGGGGGATGAGTATTTTCTGGCCAAGGAAGAGATGAACTATGCCGATTTGGATATCCTCGTGGCCGGGCCAGTGGTTAACGAGGTGTCCGATAATTTCGACGAATACTGGAATAGTGAATTTGCCGTTCCCGCTCATGCGGTGATTGGCGAACCCGAGACTCTGGGGTTGGCAGATGCCCGCGTGCGCCTGAATGCGCGTGTCGATGAAGCGCTGAAAACCCCGTATGCAGCGGCGGTCAAAAAAGCGGCGCAAGAGAACTTTACCCTTAGGACACTCAGGCTGAATTGGGTTCCGGCAAAACTGTATTCCGACCCGCCATCCAAGGCAGCCGGGGCCGATGCTGATCAGCCCATTCTGGCATCGCAAATGGTGCCCTATTTCCGGAACGCCGAAAGTTCGGTCAATATCGTGTCGGCCTATTTCGTCCCCCGAAAGAAAGGGGTCCAATGGCTGAGCGAGCTTGAGGGTCGTGGGGTCGAAGTGCGCGTTGTCACCAATTCGCTGGCGTCAAACGATGTGGCGCCGGTCTATGCCCATTATGCAAAGGAACGACGCGCGTTGTTGGACGGGGGCATCGAACTGTTTGAACTGCGCCCCGATTCCGACCAGGTCCATCAGAGGGGTGTGAACTGGGGTCAGTCGCGCGCGGGCCTTCACACCAAAGCCTTCACGATCGACGACCGTTATCTGTTTGTTGGCTCGTTCAACTGGGATCCGCGATCCGTCAATATCAACACGGAAATGGGCGTCTTGGTAGACTCTCCGGAATTGACGGCACGTGCGGTTCACGTGCTTGATGAAGCATTGCGGGAGAATACCTATTTCGTCCAGCTAGACGAGAATGACCGGGTTACTTGGAAATCCCTTCGCGAAGATGGAGCGATTTCGTTGTACCGAAGCGAACCAACTGGCAGCTTTTTCGACCATCTGAAGGCTGGAATTCTGGCGATCCTGCCAATCGGGTCGCAGCTGTAAATCCAACCGAACCATAAGACACGCCTGGCGACGACCAACAGGAGATTGAAGCTTTTGTTTAGATGAGGATTGAAGATGGAATTTTTTGTAGACGGCCTGAATGGCGTTCTCTGGAACTACGTCCTGATATACGGGCTGTTGGGTGCAGGCGTATATTTTACGATCCGGCTTGGGGCACCGCAGTTTAGGCACTTTGGCGAAATGCTGCGGGTCATAACTTCGGCGCCCAGCACCGACCAACGTGGCATAACACCGTTTCAGGCGTTGACGGTCAGCCTTGCGTCACGTGTCGGTACGGGAAATCTTGCCGGTGTCGCCGTGGCACTGACACTGGGCGGGCCGGGTGCCATCTTCTGGATGTGGATGGTCGCACTGGTTGGAATGGCCACCGCCTATTCCGAAAGCACGCTGGCGCAGCTTTACAAAGTGACGACAAAATCCGGCGAATATCGCGGCGGGCCCGCGTTCTATATCTCTAAAGGTCTGAATGCCCCCTGGGCAGGCGCTTTGTTTTCTGTCTGCCTGATTATCAGTTTTGGGCTGATATTTGTCGCCGTGCAATCCAACTCGATCGCGGAGGCCTTAAACGGAGCTTTTGGCATTGAAAAACTCTGGGTTGGTGTTTCGGTCGCCGCTGCTGCCGCTGTTGTCATTTTTGGTGGGATCAAGGCAATTGCGCGCGTTGCTGAAATTCTCGTTCCGTTCATGGCGTGCGGGTATCTACTGATTGCGATCATCGTGATGATCCTGAACATCACCGAAGTGCCAGCCCTGCTGTGGTTGATCGTTTCAAGCGCGTTGGGTCTGCAAGAGGCGACGGGCGGGATTGCGGGCGGCCTAATGGCTGCGATGCTCAATGGCATCAAACGGGGTCTGTTCTCGAACGAGGCTGGCATGGGGTCGGCTCCGAATATTGCCGCCGTTGCAACCCCGTCGCCGCACCATCCGTCAAGTCAGGGGCTTGTGCAGGCATTCGGGTGCTTTGTGGACACGATCCTTGTCTGCACTGCAACCGCGCTGTTGATCCTGCTGTCAGGTGTGATGAGTGGCAGTGAAGCTACGGGGATGCAATTGACCCAAAACGCGCTGGATGTTCATCTCGGACCTGTCGGCACGTATTTTATTGCGATTGCGATCATCTTCTTTGCATTCACGTCCATACTTGGCAACTATTCCTATGCTGAGAATGCGATGGTCTTTCTCGGCCTCGAGGGCAAAGCAGGTATCACCGCACTTCGCGCGGCCTGTCTGGGAATGGTTGTCTGGGGTGCGCTGCAGACGGTCGCGACGGTCTTTAACTTTGCCGATGCCGCTATGGGTGTGATGGCTGTTATCAACCTGACGGCAATCCTGCTGTTGTCCGGGACAGTATACCGACTGACCAAAGACTATTTCGGTCAGAGGAAAGCGGGACAGGAACCGGTCTTTGTTTATGAGGACTTCAATGGTTCAACCGATGGCGTATCCGAAAAAATCTGGAGCGAAGATGCCCAATCATCCTGACCCTTCCGAGATCCAGCACATTCTTGACGATATTCAGGTGCAAATGGCCGGAGATGCCAATCGTGGTGAGGTGGCAAGTTATATCCCCGAACTCGCGCGCGTACCGCTCAACCGTTTCGGGATCGCTGTTGCGCCACTGGATGGCCCCCCAATCACGGCCGGTGATGCGGAGCTGCCGTTTTCAATCCAGAGCATCTCGAAGGTGTTCGCGCTGGTTGTTGCGCTTGAACATGTTGGTGCCACGTTGTGGCGGCGCGTAGGGCGTGAACCCTCGGGTGATCCGTTCAACTCGATTGTTCAGCTTGAATTCGAACGCGGCAAACCGCGCAATCCGTTTATCAATCCCGGCGCAATCGTGGTGTCTGATGTGATCCTGGCCCATCAATCTGACGTGACAGCACCGCACCCGGTTCTGGATCTGTGCCGGCGGCTGGCAGACGCGCCTGACATATCTGTCGACGAAGAGGTCTTTGCATCCGAGGTCGCAACAGGCGACCGAAACCGGGCGCTGGCCTATTTCATGCAGGCAGAAGGCAACATCCAATCCGATGTGGTCGAAGTCACCGAACGCTATTTCCGGCAATGCAGCATCAATATGAGCTGCCTTCAACTTGCGACCGCCACGCGGTTCCTTGCAACAGGCGGCGTCGGACCAGTCGCAAAATCTGCGGGTGTCACGCCGGAACGTGCCCGTCGCATCAACGCCCTCATGATGACCTGCGGTTGCTATGACGCCTCAGGTGAGGTGGCTTTTCGAATAGGTCTGCCGTGTAAAAGCGGTGTCGGCGGAGGTATTGTCGCCATTGTCCCTGGGGTCGCTTCAATCACGGCCTGGAGTCCGGGGCTGGATGACAAGGGAAACTCGATATTGGCCACCAAGGCGATCGAACAATTGGCGCATAGATTAAATTGGTCGGTGTTTTGACCGGGGTTGAAGAACAAGGGGCAGGGGGTTGAACATGAATTTGAAGCGCGGTAGAGCCATAAGGCTGGTGCCTTTTTTGCTATTGTTCCTGCCAAATGTCACCTGGAGCGCAGAATATGAAGATCCCCCTGTTTTATCGGCGCAAGACGGGGCCAACAATATTCCCCTTGAGACCAAGATTTATCGCGTGGAAGACCAAGTTCAGACTGATGGTTTCATGGCGACATACGTCATTGAAACCGAGTTCGGTCAGTTTTCAGCTTCGGGGCCCGGTATGCTCGCGGTTCGGCTGAACGAGATCAGAGCGCTTGCCGCGCTGGAGCATATGGAAACCGACGAGCGATTTGTTGAAGCAGCCCAGGATACAGCCGAAGACACGTTTGGAAATCTGCGCCAGCTGGTCAAGAAGCCAAAGGAAACTCTGAAAGGAGTCCCGGACGGTGTTGGTCGCTTTTTCAAGCGCACAGGAAGGTCCGCCAAAACGGGGCTGCAAAAACTGGGCGATTCCCGGAATGGCCACCTACCTGGAGTTGATCCCGGCAGTGCATCTGCACTTCCCGGCGGCTCATCCGGGCAACAGGCGATACCAAACGACAGTCTTGCCGAAAGCGTGGCGCGCACCGGCGGAGATGTTGCCGTCAATATTCTTGGGTTTGACAAACAAAGGCGCCGTTTGGCCAAAGAACTGGGTGTTGATCCTTATACCACCAATCAGGCACTGGCGGACAAGCTGGATCAGGTTACCTGGGCTGCTTTTGCTGGTGGTCTTGGCGTCAACGTTCTGACCAGTCTTGTTCCTGGTGGGCTTGTCCTGACGTCTTCCTCGCGGCTCAGTGACTGGGTCTGGGATACGGCGCCCGGCGATCTTCGCGTCGGTGTCGAAGATAGTCTGTTGTCCATCGATGTTCCCCGCGAACAGGTCGATCGTTTCCTCCGCCACAGCTACTATACGCTCAGCATGCAGGTTGTGGTCGCAGAATCCTTGAAATCACTGGATGGCGTGCAGGGCCGAGCCGAAATAATTCCTTTGGTTTTGAGCGTCGGATCGGAGGGTCAGGCCCGATTTCTGGTGCAGACGCTGGATATGCTCAGGACGTATCATCTCACCAGGACGTCATTTGCAGAACTGCGTGAGCAAGGTACCATTGTTGGCATCACAATTGACACAGGAACAGTGATCATGGCGCCGGTGGACCACCTGAGTTGGACGGCTGTACTTGATAACTTTGCGTCCAAAGTCGAAAGCAATGGTGATGTACCCGTTTCTTTGTATGCCTCAGGCGAGGTCTCCCGTATCGCAGGCGACAATCTTATGAAACTCGCTTGGGTTGTTGAGGATCACAGCTCGATTTCGCCAGAGGCCTATCCATTGCGGTAATCGGACAACTGAAGGTCGTTTCTGTCGGCTGCTACAAGATCAAGCGGGCTTTGCTACTCAAACAATGATCCACGAATATGATCGCCTCCGCTCATCTGGTTGTGCAGGTATTCGTTCCAATACGGCGTCCAGGAAACAAGGACCTTTCCCGAGCCTTCAAACAGCCTGAGCCGGGTCTGGCCAGAAATCAGGTTTCTGGGGAACCTTGCAGATCGTACGGACCGAAAGCGCAACCCGGACGTTCGGCCAAGAACCAGTCGTCCCTGAACCTTCAGCTCTCCGTCCGTTATGGATACCTCCTCGACCGGGCCGGGCGCGTTAATTGCCACTTTGCCTGCCCCGCGCAAC
Organism: Ruegeria sp. E8; assembly: GCF_056533985.1. NCBI lineage: Bacteria > Pseudomonadati > Pseudomonadota > Alphaproteobacteria > Rhodobacterales > Roseobacteraceae > Ruegeria > Ruegeria sp. E8. Next base: position 10,459 of record NZ_JBQFOY010000021.1, on the reverse strand, counting down.
CTGGTTTTCCAGGCAAGCAGACCATCACCTGCCCACCAGCTTGCAAGAAGCGGGTCGCGATGCAGACCAAGATTGACCGACGCTTCACTGGCCCAGTATTCGCCGGGCTCCAGGATCCACGTCTCGTTGGGTTGGACGTCGAACACATGAAAGCCTGCGAGGGACGGCTGCAGATATACTTTTCCCGTGCCCGAATAGTAGGGTCGTATACGGGACTCCCGTGTGAACATGCTCCGAAAAATATCACCTGGGCCGGGCAGTTTCGGAGTAAAAGAAACATCGCCGTGAAAGTTCGACAGGGCCCCACGTGCGGCTTGGACGGTTTCGTCTTCAAGCCCAATACATAATTGCCGCATCCCTTCGACATTCCTGACATCGAACCGAGCCATGTCAGAACCTCTCTCCGGGTGGTTCATCCCAGACCATGAGGCGGCTCCACAGAAGCTCAAAGGGCTCAGGCTGTAGTGCGGCTTGCCCTCGCAACGGACGATCAAGAGTGACAATGACGAAGAGTATGACACCAAGAAAAACAGCGGTGATGCTGCCCAGAACAATATGTTGGCGTACTCTGATCCGAAACATTGTCATCAACAGAACACTGATCCCAGCTCCAACCAGAACGGCCTGCCAAAGGACGTTCGGGATAGCGGTGCCCACACCAGCCAATCGCAATTGCCGGGCATCGGAGAAATCCTGAAACGACGAAATAACTTCGGTGTGAACAATTTGCTCTGATCGGGTTATCGGTGAGAACTCTGCCAGTTTCTGTCTGATGGATTCCGCGCGATTGTATCCACCATTCAGTATCCCACCTTGCCGGTGTGCCGGCCAATCACTGTGGATTGTATAAAGCACATAGTCCCTCAGGATAAGCTTCACCTCGCTCTGGTAAGGTTCGGGATAGACGTTCAATTGCGCATATAATGAACCCAGCGACGTCGCTTCCAGCAGAATGCTCTCTTTGGCCCGCTCCGAGTTCTGGTAGGCGGCGACGGTAAGAAGACCCAGCAACAAGCCGTAAAAAAGACTGAAACCAGACGTGACATAATTGATTGATGAGTTGAATTCGGGGCCGGTTCCCAGCAGAATTCGAAGAACGGGTTTGACGACAAACAACCCAATTGCCACCGCAGCCAGAGCCACGAGAACAAACCATATAGCCAGCCTGTCTGTAGGGATGTCGTAAACAAAATCAGGCATATCGAAGCGACTTGTTACAATTGCAGTGATAATACGATTGGTCCGAACAATGGTAAAACGCTTATTCACTCTTTTCTTGGCACTTTTCCCTTTATTGCCGTGCTCTGCAGCCGCTGAAGAGGTCAGAGTTTTTAGTATCGGGTCCGGGAGCGTATCTGGGAACTATTTCCCCGTTGCCCGAGCAATTTGCAATGTGTTTAACGCACGTGACGATTCTCGGCGCAGATGTAGCCCTGAACCGACTCCGGGAAGCGTCTACAATCTGACAATGATGAGGACCGGGGAGTTGGATTTTGCGATAGCGCAGTCCGACTGGCAAAAGGCGGCCTTCGACGGTACCGCAGTTTTCGCACAACAAGGCCCGATGAGTGATCTCCGTGTCGTATTGCCCCTGTTCAGCGAAGCCGTAACGATCCTCGCAGCGCCAGGTTCGGGTATTGAAACGATCCAAGACCTGCGCGGCAAGTCAGTGGATATCGGTCGATCCGCGTCGGGTCGGAATGCGACGATCCGAAAATTTCTGCAAGAGTTTGATCTTGAGCTGGACTTCTTCGGTTCAACCTATGAGCTTGAACCGAAGAACGCCTTGGACGAACTTTGCGAGGCCCGGATTGATGCGAGCATCTTCGTATTGGGGCACCCAAATGAACAGATCGGGAGTGTGCTGGCGAAGTGTGGCTTAACGCTGGTTCAGGTTGTCGGTCCAAGTGTTTCTTCGTTCCTGGAAAACAACCCGGTATATCAGAACGCGATGATAGACTTGGACCCGTATGGTTTTCCCGGACAGAAAGTGCAGACTGTATCTGTCATCGCTGCCCTTATTACGCGCGGAGAGGTTGAGAATTCCCTCGTGGCAGACTTGGCCGAAGCGATCAAAATGGAAGCTGCGAAGCTCACCGCTGAGCTTCCTGTTCTTGAGCCAGAGATGATCAGAGGAACAAGTTCTTCCGGGGGTGAAATTCCCAATCATCCCGGAGTGCTTTCTAACAGGAACTGAGGCGATAGTTGGCCTTTGTCGCTTCAATGCTTGCCTTCCTAGCTTGGTTGGAAAATGCATGAAGGCAAGGATCTGCCTTGACGATCGCGGTAAGTCAGCACCTGACTCATTGTCTTCCCCCCCAGTTTTTTTGAAAAAAGATCCGCGCATTTGTCCCGCTACGGCGATCCTTTTGCCCATTTGATTGCCAGAATCGGATTTTTGAGTGATCCTTTTAGAAATTGAAGGATCGCAATATGTTAAGATATCTAATTTTTGCGCTCGGTATTGGTGCATCTACTGCCCTGTTCGCACAAGAGGCATCCAATGACACCGCTGCGACTGATGATGCATCAGCGACTTCCGCCGACCTTTTAACTGACGCTGAGCTACAGACATTGGTCGCTCCGGTGGCTCTGTACCCCGACACATTGCTGATACAGATTTTTGTCGCCGCCACACAGCCGTTGGAGATTGTGAAGGCCGAGCGGTATCTGCTGGACAACGCTGAGCGCGATCCCGTTGAACTTGAGCCGGAAATCGAAGCGATGGGCTGGGATCCTTCCGTCAGTGTGTTGGCGACGGCATTCCCCGAAATCGTTGGTCAGATGGCAACCCATATCGATTGGACCGAGACAATGGGCACAGCCATGCTGGCCCAATCCGATGATGTGATGGATGCGGTTCAGGTCATGCGCGATCAGGCGATTGACAGCGGTGCCCTTGTTTCAGGGCCTGAGCAGACCGTCGAGGTGTCCAATGACGACACGGTAATCATCACCCCGACAGAACCCGAAACAGTGTACGTCCCACAATACAATCCTCAGACAGTCTATACCGGCCCGTCGACCGGAGACGTGGTGGGCGCGGCCCTGCTGACCTTTGGCACTGTGGCGCTGATTGACGAGATTTTTGACGATGACGATGACTGGTATGGCTACTGGGGATGCCGGAATTGCGGCGGGTGGGGCGGTGGCCCGATATACAGAAACCCGGACATCGACATAGACGTCGATGGCAACGTCAATATTGGCAATGAGATCGATCTGGGCGACCGTACCGGTATCGGATGGAACCCCAATCCAGACCGCCAACAAGAAGCCCGGGACAAGATTGCAGATCACAAAAGGCCGGAGGGTGGCCGCGGCGACCTGCCCGTCAATCGCCCCGAAGGTCGAACTGATGAACTCCGCGCGAAACTAAGCCGAGAATCCGGTGCTGCAGACATTAGCCGCGACGGCGCGGCGGCAGTTGCCGCCGGTGCAGGGGCAGGGGCAATCGCAGGCGGTGCTCTAGCAAATCGGGGTGGTGGGGACAAATCCCTGCCGCAGGTGAACCGCGGTAACGTCGATCGGGACAAGGCCGCAGCCAAGCAGCAGGCCATTGACCGCACCAAACGGCCGGATGCGGCGAAGAAGACTGTAAAAAAGAAGCCGCAAGCCGCCAAGAAACCACAGGCAAAAAAGGCAGCGGCTCAGCGCAAGCCCGCAGCGTCCAAAGGTAACGCGATGAAGAAAAAATCGTCAGGCGGCAAAGCCCGCAAGGCGTCCAATCGTGGGCACGCTGCCAAAGGCAAGAGGAGACGGTAAAATGCGTAAATCGGTTCTTTCTATTACACTTCTTGCCATGGCGACCGGACCGGCATTGTCAGACAGTGCTCTTTTCGAAACTCCGCAAACCGCATTGGACGCTTTTGTCCAAGCCCTAAAGGCCGACGACCAGAACAAGTTACTCGAGATATTCGGACCCGAGGCCGAAGATTTGATCGGAACGGGCGATCCAGCGGAAGATCAGCAAAGACGGCGGGACGTGCTTGGCATGTACGCTGAAGGATATCGCTTTCAGCCCGAGAATGATGGGGTCGTCCTTCTGCTGGGCGAAGACAGTTGGCCCTTTCCAATTCCAATACTGCAAGGCGAGACCGGCTGGCGATTTGATTTAGAGGCCGGGATTGAAGAGCTTTCGGCACGTGAAATCGGTTTGAACGAACTGGACGTGATCGAAACGCTTGAGGCCTATGTTGATCTACAGGCAGCGTTCCGTCTCGTGGATCACAATGGTGATGGCGTCATGGAGTTTGCCCGGACCATCATATCGGATCCCGGTGAGCGAAACGGCCTCTTCTGGCCGGATGAAGACAGTTTTGTCGGAGCAGCACTTGCCCGCGCCGCCGCCTCGGGGTGGAGCGACGGTGAGGCCGATTACGAACCCGAACCGTTCCTCGGGTATTACTTCACAATTTTGCAGGGGCAGGGGCAGAATGCTCCTGGCGGAGCATATTCCTACTTTGTAGGCGATCGGTTCGTCGCGGGACACGCCTTGCTTGCGGTGCCTTCGGATTACGGAGAAACAGGTATCCACTCATTTTTAGTGGGCGAAAACGGTATAGTCTACGAGGCGGATTTCGGTCCGGATACACTCGATATTATTGCTGACATCTCGACTTACGATCCCGATGCGAATTGGTCACCAGTCGAGTGAGTGTCTGGTGCTCGCGATTTTTCCAAATAGAAAGGATTCCGATTTGGGGGCATCCTCGGCGTATGAAGACCAGAGTGGCGGCTGCTGTTCCGTACACTTTCTGCGCCGTGAAACATTCTTTCAATTTCATGTTGGGGTAGCAGCGGACCCTTAGTTTCCCTCATGCAAACGTCTACATTGATGGAGAATTTGCACTTCGGATGTGAATCCACCCCGTCTTCAGAATTTGGTGCGTAAGCGAAACTATGTTAAATCTCTTTGACCGGTCGCTGCGCACCTAGCGTCAAAATTGAACGCTGGTTAAGCTTCGGAAAGTCTTCTCAAAGGCGAAGACGAGCGGCAGGCGAAAGTTCCACAACTCTTAACCCGCTGTCTGACGCGACACTGACTTGTCCGTTGTTCCATGCATAAACGACCGCCATCGTTTTGCCCGTGTGGGCGTCCTGAACTTCAATGATCGGCTCGCCTTTTTTTGCTCGTTCGTTTTTTTGTTCTGTCGCCATCGTCAATCCTCGGTGTTCGTAGGCCCGATCCTTCAATCCCAGCACAACAAGATTGGTAGGGCTCTTTCTGTTGCATGGTTGTTGCCCTTCATCCCAAAGCAAAGAGCGGATTCTGGCTCAACTTTGAGAAGAGTAAGGCGGCTCGTTGACAATCGCACGAACCGGAACGAAACAGGATGAAACGGAACGAACCATAAGCGTGTAATCAATTGATAAAGCACGGTAAATATTTTGTTCCTCCGCTGAAAGACGGCAGCGACTTCAAGGAACTGTTCAAGTATCTGGTTTCTGTGGGAGCTGGCTTACCCGCTGACCAGACGGGACTTCCTGTGGGCTCATGGACGCCAGAGTTACTTGCAAGCACCATCTCTCAGTTTGACTCCAATAAGTCGAGCATCGAGCTACGGACAGTTCAGCATTGGTTTCAGGATAACGACAGAGGGATTAGCACCGACAACATTCGCTGGCTGGCGCGCGTATTCGGCTGTGGCGATCCTGACGCTATCACCGCATGGAGGGCGGAACTTAATGCCGCCAACAGGCGATTGGCAACAAAGCGACGAGAGAAGCGCAGCATTCAAACGCGCGATTTGCAGTTTTCTTCTGGCACTGCCAAGGAAGGTGACCAAGACGCGATTGAAAACGCAGCGAAACGGGAAACACCGAGGGAGCCGACGAGTATCTCGGGACTAGCGGGACGAACAGAGGCGATGTTCAGCACCCATTCATCATTGGGCTTGCCGGCCGTGGTATTCGCCGCTGCGACAGCGCTGGGGCTTATGTCGTTTTCATTGAACATTCACAGTGTTGAGTTCACACCCCCAACAGGTCCGACAAAGCAAGTTGGTTTTTTATGGGCCCCGAATTGGACAGTTGTTTTCCTTGTGCTTCTGCCAGCGTATTTCGCAGTTTTGATCAATCTGTTGAGGCTGTGGAAAGCAGAATGGCGAGCTGACTTGGTTACAAGGTTGAGTTCCACATCACCACGAACCAATTGGGCAAGCAGGGTCACAGCGATGTCCTATGTGTATTGGGCGGTGTTTGTTGTGACCATATTGATAGCCTCGGCTTTCAATTGGATGGAAACACACCTGATCCCTTTGCTGACAGGGAACACAGGAAGTTGGCCGGTAGAGTGGGGAAGAATAGCTATATTTCAACCTGATCTGGTTTCCGTACCGAACGCAATAGCGTTTTCCGGACTCGTCTTCTTGCTAAACGCCTTTGGGTCTTACTTGTTCTTCGCAGGCCTGATCATCCTCTATTCGCTCACGGATGATTTCGTCGATTTTGCTGCACACCTTGCCAACGACAAGAGCCAAGAACTCCATCAGAATCTTGCAGAGATTGGCAGCTCGCTAATGGTTGGGATTTTCAGATGTTGTTCATTGGGTCTGATGATCACCATTTTGATGAAGCTTCAGGCGAGCTTCCTGCTTTCGGACAGCAGAGACATCGTCGGTTGGCTAACATCGGACATCCTGGTTCCCTTTGGTAGACGCGATGCCCAATTGAACGGTTATGACCTCCATCAGAATGTACCCGGTTTTTACTATAGCTTTTTCTGTTTGCTCGTGATTTTCGCAGTATTTGTGATTTGCACAGCCAGAATTCGCGTTGCAGTTACCAAGCTAGGCCTGCCGAGCAGCAAGAGCGCGGACCGAGTACCCGTGGTAATGATGAACGGGATCCTGCTCCTATTGACGGCGGCTTATTTGCTAATTGGTGTTTTTCCCGGCTTCACGATCCTCCTGATTGCTGCCCTGACCTTGGCTGCATGTTTCCTTGCACGACCCACACTGGGTCAGCTTAACGCAATAAAACCGAGAGAATTAGATGCTTAAGACGAATGCCCTGGACAAAGCCCCTATTCATCCCGATGTGGCGGAGGGCCCATCCGATGTGAAAGCCTATTGGATTCACACCGATGATAAGGTGCGGCTTAGGGTGGCGCATTGGCCGACAACCAAGCCGTCAAAAGGCACGGTTTTTCTGTTCCAGGGGCGAACGGAAAACACCGAAAAATACGGGCGCACCGCCGAGTATCTGCATGACTTCGGCTATACGGCGTTCGCTGTTGACTGGCGTGGCCAGGGGCTTTCGGACCGGCTCACGGAAGACAGGTTGATGGGCCATGTTGTTCGTTTCTCTGACTACCAAAAAGACGTCTCAGCTACGCTTGAAGCAGCTAAGTCACTCAATCTTCCGCAGCCCTGGTATCTGATTGGGCACTCGCTAGGGGCATGCGTTGGTCTGCGCGCCATTGCTGAAGGGTTTCCGGTATCTGCCTGCGCGTTCACCGCTCCCTTGTGGGACATAAATCTCCCACGATTGCAGCGCCTCGGTGCTTGGCCTTTGTCATGGGCATTTCAAACACTTGGAAAAGGCGACACCTATGCCCCTGGGACGCGTGGAGAGAGTTATGTCCTGACGACTGATTTCAAGGACAACAGGCTTACACATGATCCAGATATGTACGAGTACTACGCGAACATTTCGGAATCTCTGCCTGAACAAGTAATTGGTGGACCGAGTATGGGATGGCTGTTTCAGGCACTCAAGGAAACCAGATCACTGTCAAAAAGGAAGTCCCCTGACACGCCGTGCATAACGTTCTGTGGTGCCGAGGATGAAATCGTTGCCATATCCGCCATACGAGATCGAATGGCGCGTTGGCCAGGCGGGAAGCTGGAACTCATTCCTGGTGCCAGGCATGATGTTCTATACGAGACCCCGAATGTTCGTGAGCACGTTTTGGCTCAGATTTGTGAACTTTTCTCCGCGTCGACGGAGGAAAAGCTGAAGGCGCCCAGCAAATCGATTGGGGATGCTCTGGTCTAGGACCAATCACCCATTCAGAAGTCAATTCTTCCTTTAATGGAATTGATTGCTCAGCAGGCCCGCGCGAGTGCGCTTGTTAATATGGGACCAGCTCATAGTCATAACGCCCAAAAATGTCGGACCAGTCCACCCCAACGCCCCGAAAGTAGCTCGGGCAGTCTTTGCGGAGAGGTAGCCAATCTGGTCTTTGTCCCGGGGCGCGATCCGACCAATAGAAATTGGCGTTTTTGTCATAGGTTCCGACAACCATATCCAGGCGAGTGGAACATGGGCCTTCACGCTCGCGGACTTTGTAGCTGTAATGTCGAACATGCCAAACGCGGATGGATCTGATAACGTCAAAGTCCGCTGACGATAGATCAACGCTTGCACGTAAAGGTTCAGGCAGGGCAGGAGAACCAGCCACCAGTTTGGCTAATGGTGTTCCTGTCGTCCCAAGTGTTGACCACGACTCTGCCGTGAACGAGGCCTCGACAACAATTGCACTTTCTTCTTCGCCGGGCAGCTCAGGAGTTGTCGTCGCACTGACAGCCTTGATTGCTTCCAGACGTTGCATCGGTGTGAGCTGCGATGAACCGGAGGCAACGCCCATCGGGCAACGCCAGAGTTGCAGCGGCGGCTCTACCGGCATGGGTGTTATGCGCCGAATGAACTCCGCCCGTGCCGTATTGCAATCGGGATCACTCGGCCACCCGCCAGCGAGGCACAGAAAAATCGCGCAATCAATGGGGTAGGCGTGTGCTGGGGCAGAGAATCCGAGTGCCAGGGCAGATGTGCATCCAAGTAGCGTCATGCGAAACATGGTATGATCCTTTCAAGCAACAGAGACTGTATGAATCGTGTAGGCTGATTTCTGCATAAATTGTAGATCACATTATTTACTGTTTTGCAAATTTCAAATTTTACATTATTGAAAATACCAGATCTAAACTTTCGCAGGTTTCGAAAGGATGTAAGAAGTCGTCCCATAGGGGGACGACCATGCCGCACAGAAAGAACTTCCCATTGATCACACAAGGCGAAGCACGTGACCTTGTTGAATCGGGTAAGGACTATGAATTTCGGTATGACCTAGTCGAGCTGGGGCAAAATGGACGTCCGCAATACATTTGCATCTATCGCTACGATGGGAAGGACAACGTCCTCATCTCTGAGAGGGCGACTTCGCAAGGCGTTGTTCCCCGCAGACTGTCGCTATTTCCGGGCCTGTTCAATTTCCATACCCGTTTCAGACAGGGCACTGACATCACCCTGCACAAAGATCTTACGATCACCACAGATGGTGTGCGTGGGCACATCAACCTGGATTTTGATAAAGACTCTGATCAGGACGATTCAGAAGACGACAGCGAAACTAAGTAGTTCGAAGGTAGACTTAGAACAGGCAATGGCTATTAGCCGTCTGCACCAAACCTTTTCTCACACAAACTTCGAAAAAGCATCAAAAGCCGCCGCTCAGCCGGCTTGGTATGGGGTAGGGTCTAAACCCAGTTATGTTTGCTGCGCCGTCGCCCCAAGTCTTGGCTGTCTTCTGGAAGAGGGAGGGCACGGCGGATGAAAAAGCTCCTTCTTTCCTGTACGGTCTTGGCCGGGCTTCTGATCACAAACCATCACCTCGGCCAGACGACCAAGATTCTGAGCGCCTTCGAGGTTGCCACTGTTGATGGCGATACCATCGACCATGGCGACGATCGCTATCGCCTCGTCGGCTTCGACACGCCCGAGACTTACCGTCCGCAATGTGATGTGGAGCGGACTCTGGGCTTGAAGGCGAAAGCCCGGCTGACGGAGCTCATCGAAACGGCCGGCCAAATCAAGCTGGTCATTGAATCGGATTTGGACGTGCATGATCGTTTTCTGGCGGTCGGACGTGTGGCTGGACAGAACGTCGGGACCATCCTGATTTCTGAAGGTCTTGCGCGACCCTATGACGGTGGCAAGCGCCAGTCCTGGTGCAGCTGATCGGAGACTAGAATACAGCAAGAGGAAGGAAACTAATCGAGCAAAGAACGGTCCTGTCGGTTGTTGGCGCAATCGACAGGACCCGAAACGCCCCAAGCCCGGGGCATTCCTCAACATCAAGAGAGAACCGTAAGCGATGAAGAATACAGCAACCCTCGATGCTGCTCCTAAAAAGGACAGCAAATGCGCCGGAGTCAATGGTCCTGACTCCGGAACGCAACAGTGACTTCTGAGCGGTCTTCAGGGGTCCGATAGGCGCGCGCTCTGCACGCCAGAGCCACGCCTCATAAGACTTATTATGTAAACTATGCTGACCTGTATAGAAGAACGGAAAGGTAATCGCCTTGGCCTTCGATTCTTGGCTGAACTACATAACAACGATCAATGTTCTTCGCGGGGAACTCTCTTCGATGCATGTGGTGCTACACCGAAGAGAGAACGTGGTGAGCTCCAGATGGGGCTGTACCCACCACCTATCCGACTCCGCCAATCAAAG
>NZ_JBQFOY010000020.1:0-80034 GCF_056533985.1 Ruegeria sp. E8 | reverse complement strand
ACCGTCGGCGCCGGCGTCGTCTCGAAAATCATCGAGTAATTCGCGCAAGCGAATAGCCAAAGAAAGGGCGTCCTTCGGGACGCCCTTTTTCGTTTTTGCCAAAGCTCACAGTGATGCTAGCTTCTTTCGTATTGAGACATCGCAATTAGAAAGAGGTCATAAGATGCACTTTTCGGCGCGCTTAGTTTGTCTTGTAGCGGCAGTTGCTTTCTCTTCTACCTCAGCGTCCGCGCAACAAATTGCGGATAGGATTTATCGCGGCGGGCCAATCATTACGATGAACGATATGGCTCCATCCGCTGAGGCAGTCGCGGTCAAAGGCGGGCGCATCCTTGCGGTGGGGTCGCTGTCAGATTTGTCAGGGTATCAGGGCGAAGAAACCGAGACCTATGATCTGGAAGGGCGTACGATGTTGCCGGGGTTCGTTGATAGCCACGGACATGTTGTCATGGGAGGATTGCAGGCGCTGTCTGCCAACCTTCTCGCGCCGCCAGATGGAGAGGTCGTTGATATCGCCAGCCTACAATCCACCCTGTCCAACTGGGCCGAAGAGAATGCGCCGGCTGTTGAACAGGTGAAAATGATCATCGGCTTCGGTTACGACAACGCACAGCTTGAGGAATTGCGCCACCCCACGCGACAAGAACTGGATATGGTGTCTCAGGATTTGCCCGTCATAATCATTCATCAATCGGGACATTTGGGCGTAGCAAATTCAAAAGCGCTAGAATTGGCTGGCATCACAGCGGCTTCAGAAGCTCCTCCGGGTGGAGTGATTCAGCGCAACGAAGCTGGGGAACCGAATGGTGTGCTGGAAGAGTATGCATTCTTTTCGGTTCTTGTCCCTATGTTGGGTAACTTGGGTGAGGAAGGTCTGGCAGCATTCGCCCGAGCAGGTGCCGATCTCTGGGCTAAATTTGGATATACAACCGGACAAGAAGGCCGATCTTCGGGTGAAATTGTTGATGTTTTGAAAAAAGTTGCCGTCGAGGAAGGCCTTCCAATCGACGTGGTGGCTTTTCCCGACGTTCTCGAGGCAAGGGACTACATCGCTACAAACACCTCAAAGAACTACGACAACCGAGTTCGAGTTGGAGGCTGTAAGCTAACAATTGATGGATCACCTCAGGGTTTCACGGCTTTGAGGGACCGGCCCTACTACAATCCGGTTGGGAGCTATGCCGCCGGATATGCTGGATATGCTGCGATCACGATGGAGCAACTCCAGGACGCTGTGGATTGGTGCTACGAAAATGGGCTCCAAATCCTTGTGCATTCTAACGGGGAAGGGGCTTCTGACATGCTGATTGCTGCTCTCGAAGAGGCACAGATAAAGTATGGCGACCCCGGCAACCGTCCGGTTCTGATACATGGACAATTTCTACGAGAGGATCAGGTTGCCAGTTTCAAACGCCTCGGCGTTTTCCCGTCGCTCTTTCCAATGCACACATTCTATTGGGGTGATTGGCACCGGGATCACACGGTCGGACCGGTGAATGCCGACAACATCTCGCCGACGGGATGGCTGCGTGAACGGGACATGATGTTTGGCACGCATCATGATGCTCCGGTGGCCTTTCCGGACAGCATGCGCGTTCTTGCAGCAACCGTCACTCGACGCACTCGGTCCGGAGATATTTTAGGTCCACATCAAAGGGTTGATGTCATGACCGCCCTGAAGGCAATGACGATCTGGCCGGCTTGGCAGCACTTCGAGGAAGATGAAAAGGGGACGATCGAGGTTGGCAAAGTTGCGGATTTCGTGATCCTGTCGGATGATCCTACGGCGATTGATCCGGAGACTCTGGCGGAACTTGAGGTGCTGGTGACTGTTAAGGGTGATGAGATCGTATACGAAGCTGAGGAAGACGTGAAAGAGGGCAATTTGCAATTCTCACCGTTTTCTAGTGACCCTGTGATTGCACACCTTTTCATGCATGCGGTGTATCAAGGCATGAAGGTCGAAGACCCTTGGTTAAGCAACGACATGTCTGGCGATGAATAAGAGGGTTTTCTTTGTGGTGATTGCCTCTTGCCAAAATGCTCAGGCCCCTATAGTACGCGCGGGTTCTCAATAAGAACATCAAGGCGGGGTGATTCCCGCCTTTTGGGTTCGAAGAGGGTTGGCGATGCGCGTCTGTCCTCCTCTCAACCTCAACGCCTAAAAAAGGCTGTTAATATGCAAAGCCAAAACATCCGTATTCGGCTGAAGGCATTTGACTATCGCGTTCTGGATGCCAGCACGCAAGAGATCGTCAACACTGCCAAGCGGACCGGCGCGAACGTGCGCGGCCCGATCCCGCTGCCGAACAAGATTGAGAAGTTCACGGTTCTCCGTGGCCCTCACGTTGACAAGAAATCCCGCGACCAGTTCGAGATCCGCACGCACAAGCGTCTGCTCGACATCGTTGATCCGACCCCCCAGACCGTTGACGCGCTGATGAAGCTCGACCTCGCTGCTGGTGTGGACGTCGAGATCAAGCTGCAGTCGTAAGATCGGAGGGTATAGATTATGCGCTCTGGTATTATCGCAAAAAAAGTTGGCATGACCCGCCTGTTCATGGAAGACGGCAAGCAGATCCCTGTGACCGTTCTTCACCTGGACAACCTGCAGGTCGTTGCACAGCGCACCGCTGACAAAGACGGCTACACCGCCGTTCAGCTGGGCGCGGGTGCTGCCAAGGCAAAACGCACCTCGAAAGCCATGCGCGGTCACTATGCCGCTGCAAAGGTTGAGCCCAAGCGCAAGCTGGCCGAGTTCCGCGTCTCCGAAGATGGCCTGATTGATGTGGGCGCCGAGATTTCGGCAGAACACTTCCTGGAAGGTCAGAAGGTTGACGTTTCGGGTACCTCGATCGGTAAAGGCTTTGCCGGTGCAATGAAGCGCCACAACTTCGGTGGTCTGCGCGCCTCGCACGGTGTTTCGATCAGCCACCGTTCGCACGGTTCGACTGGCCAGTGTCAGGATCCGGGCAAGGTTTTCAAAGGCAAGAAGATGGCCGGTCACATGGGTGCTGCCCGTGTAACCACCCAGAACCTGGAAGTCGTCAAAACTGACGCCGACCGTGGTCTGGTCTTCATCAAAGGCGCCGTTCCCGGACCAAAATCGGGCTGGGTTACCGTCAAGGACGCCGTCAAGAAGAAAGCACCGGAAGGCCTGCCTTTCCCGGCTGCTGTGAAATCGGCTGCAACCGAAGCACCTGCGGAAGAAGCTCCCGCGGAAGGTGGTGAAGCATGAAACTTGATGTAATCAAACTGGACGGCGGCAAAGCCGGCGACATCGAGCTGAACGCCGATCTGTTCGGTCTCGAGCCGCGCGCGGACATCCTGCACCGTGTGGTCCGTTGGCAGCGCAACAACGCGCAGGCCGGCACCCACAAGGTCAAGACCCGCTCGGAAACCAGCTACTCGACCAAGAAGATCTATCGCCAGAAGGGCACCGGTGGCGCACGTCATGGTGACCGTAATGCACCGATCTTCCGCAAGGGTGGTATCTACAAGGGCCCGACCCCTCGTTCGCACGGCCACGACCTGCCGAAGAAGTTCCGCAAGCTTGGCCTGCGCCACGCTCTGTCGGCAAAAGCCAAAGCGGGTGAGCTGGTTGTAATCGAGAACGCCGAAGCCGAAGGCAAGACCGCCGCACTGGCCAAACAGGTTGCAAACCTGGGCTGGAAACGCGCTCTGGTCATCGACGGCGCGACCGTGAACGAAGGTTTCCTGAAGGCGTCGCGCAACATCGAAGGTCTGGATATCCTGCCGTCGATGGGTGCAAACGTTTATGACATCCTCAAGCGTGACACCCTGGTGCTCACCAAAGCGGCTGTCGAAGCACTGGAGGCTCGTCTGAAATGAGCGCGAAGGCAGAACACTACGACGTGATCCGCAAGCCGATCATCACCGAAAAGTCGACCATGGCGTCCGAAAACGGCGCGGTTGTCTTTGAAGTGGCGATCGACAGCAACAAGCCGCAGATCAAAGAGGCCGTTGAGGCACTGTTTGGTGTGAAGGTCAAGGCGGTGAACACCACCGTGACCAAAGGCAAGGTCAAGCGGTTCCGCGGCCAGCTGGGCCGTCGGAAAGACGTCAAAAAAGCATATGTGACCCTGGAAGAGGGTAACACCATCGACGTGTCCACCGGTCTCTGATCGGACCCGTCTTTGGGATGAGATTAAGGCCCCCGCGAAAGCGGGGGTTTTTTTGTGCTGCAACATGCGGGGCTGCAACATGCAAGTTATCTTGGGGCCAATCAGTCTGGACTGGTTTGATCCTGCTCTGCTTCGATGAATGCCTGCCAACCGTCCACCTTGCCAAACGCGCGCATTCTTTCGTGCAGCATAGGGCCGTAGATGGACCACATGCGTTTTCGTAAATCCCGTCCCTTTGTCGTGATTTTCACGACTTTGCCTCTCCGGTCTCTACCAAATTCGACAAACTCCACCAGTCCCTCTGCTGCGAGCCGCTTGCTCAGATGGGACAGGTTCGACTGCTCGAAAATAGTGTCCCGTGCAAGCTCATATGGACGTAGTTGCCCCCCGTGGCGTTCCAGCGACCAAAGCAGATCGTACCATTTCAGCGGTGGATATCCCGCTTCCTTCAAGGCTGCGCTGATATCCGACTGGATACGTCGGGTGGCTCGGTTCATGGCGACCCAGATTTCTGTCTCAGTTTCTGTTGGCAGATCGTTCTTCACAACTTCGTGTTTTCCTTATTTGTGATTGCAGTCTCGGTTCGATTTATTTAGATGAAATTTCATCTACATTCCAGTACCTACCGGATAGAAGGAATACCGCCATGACCTTAAAGTCTATGATTGCAGCCGCTGCCTTGACCGTTGCCGTGACACCGGCGTTCGCGCAGGCCTATAAGACCGATCAGGGGCATACCGAAGTTCGGTTCGGTTGGAGCCACGCAGGTGTCTCGAACCAGCATGGTGAGTTTACCAAGGCCGAAGGCGTGCTGGACCTGAACGCCGATGACGTCGAAGCCTCAACCCTGAACGTAACGATTGATACGAGCAGCCTGTCTTCGGGCTTTGGCCCTCTGGACGATCACCTAAAATCGGCGGATTTTCTTGAGGTCGAAACCTATCCCGAGATCACCTTCGTCAGCACCGAAATCAAACGGACCGGCGACACCACGGCGGATGTAACCGGCGACCTGACCATCCACGGCGTGACCAAGCCCGTGACGCTCAAGACCACGCTGACCCATCAGGGCGAACACCCGCTGGGCAGCGCTATCGACTATTACAAAGGCGACTGGGTGGCCTTCACGGCGGAGGGAGAGATTGACCACACGGAGTTCGGTGTGGGGCCATTCTCGACCGGGCCGATCACCATCGAGATAGCGACCGAGATGAAGGCGGACGGGTAAGTTGGGCCGTTGGACAGACGTTGAGATAGAATGCGTGATCCTAGAAAAGGGTCACGCCGCCAACGTGTCCACCGGTCTCTGATCGGATTCGTCTTTGGAGAAAGATAAAGGCCCCCGCGCAAGCGGGGGTTTTTTTGTCTCGGGCTAGCTGCGCCAGCGACTGCCCGTGGGATGGCGCTGCAACGACTAATCAGTGCACTTTATGTTGCCAAATACATCCGAACTCGTTGCGAGGCGCAAACGTCCCCAAAGCGCCAGCCCGCCGGGACGGGCAGTCGCTGGCGCGGCGGCCTTCGGCCTTGTCCCGCGCATAGTCCGCAATACCGGCTTTTCTGTTGCTTTTTTCCCTACAAGTTTGGGCAAAATCGTGGCCGTTGATAATTGGGTAGTCAGTTGGAGCTTCGCTCTTGCGATAATGAGTACGAATACTTCTTTCAACGCAGAGTTGTTTGCAAAAAATGCCTTATATAAAGAACCTATCCGAGTACATTGAACAGATTTATGTTCGAAATTCCAAGTGGAACGATGGCCAGTTACTGTACAGAGGTCACGAAAACAGAGCATATATGGCCGAGCCATCGGTGTTGCGGTCATTCGATTGGCAAAAACGCGAACATGAAATGATCCGAGAGTTGTTGGCGGAGCACCCCGATGAGTTTTCCCGCGATCTAAGTACCTTTGAGTTATTGGCGCGCGCGCAACATTATGGGCTGCCCACGCGTTTACTGGATGTTACCAAAAATCCACTTGTTGCTCTGTACTTCGCGTGCCAAGAAAGTTCAAAGCCTTCTACGAAAGCTCATTCGAAACGCTCTGCAGGTGAAGTGATTATCTTTAATCCGCAGTCACTAAGAAAGCGCTTTTTTGACAGCGAGAATGTCGCGATTCTCTGTAATTTGGCTTATTTATCATTTGATAAAAAAATTTCCCTGAAGGATCATTTGTTGCGTTGTCGCGAAGCTGCGCTAAGTGAAACGACTATGGGGTCGGATGAAGATTTCGATGACGCCTACATCGCCAAATTCAACGAAAGCTCTGACATTCAAGACCTTTTGCGTCTGGCCAGCCGAGACAATCCTAGTATCGGCAATAATCTACATCCCGATGATCTCACACACATAGTTGCGGTTTTGCCGAGAAAGCTTGATGTACGTATCACATCCCAGAATGGCGCATTCCTCATTTTCGGGCTGTTCAATCCTGAAAGAGAGGCGTTTCTGGCGAATGGTGGCCTTCTACCAAAGCGGCATTTTCTGAGGGATTTGGAGCGTCATGAAATATACATCGCTCCAAGGGATAAAAAGCGCATATTAACCGAACTTGCCAGTCTTGGAGTAACTAAAGACTTCCTATTTCCAAGTTTGGAAAAAACTGCCGAGAAGATCAAATGGTCTGGTGATTGAAAAGTCCACTCTCCCTATAGACACCCACCCCCAACCCTGTTACACGCTCCCAATCTTGCGGCCTCGGATTCGTTCCGGGGCCTCTGATATTTGTAACCGGGGACCTTCGGGGCCCTATACCCTTGGCACCTACGGGGGCCTATCACATAGCGGGGAAACTCCCTGCACTTGCTAAACGGAAGACAGAAAGCATGGCACTCAAGTCGTACAAGCCGACGACGCCGGGCCAGCGCGGGCTGGTGCTGATCGACCGTTCGGAGCTTTGGAAAGGACGTCCGGTCAAGTCTCTCACAGAGGGTTTGACCAAATCGGGCGGCCGGAACAACACCGGACGGATCACTTCACGCCGCCGCGGCGGTGGCGCAAAGCGTCTCTACCGGATCGTTGACTTCAAACGGAACAAATTTGATGTCGCGGCAACCGTCGAGCGGATCGAATATGACCCGAACCGGACCGCATTCATCGCACTGGTAAAATATGAAGACGGCGAGCAGGCATACATCCTGGCTCCGCAGCGTCTGGCTGTTGGTGACAAAGTCGTGGCATCCGCCAAGGCCGACATCAAGCCGGGCAACGCAATGCCGTTCTCGGGCATGCCCATTGGTACCATCGTCCACAACATCGAGATGAAGCCTGGCAAAGGCGGTCAGATCGCACGTGCGGCCGGTACATACGCTCAGTTCGTTGGTCGCGATGGCGGCTACGCTCAGATCCGTCTGAGCTCGGGCGAGCTTCGCATGGTCCGTCAGGAATGCATGGCCACCGTTGGTGCCGTGTCCAACCCCGACAACTCGAACCAGAACCTCGGTAAAGCCGGTCGTATGCGCCACAAAGGCGTTCGTCCTTCGGTTCGTGGTGTTGCAATGAACCCGATCGATCACCCGCACGGTGGTGGTGAAGGTCGTACCTCGGGTGGCCGTACACCGGTTACGCCGTGGGGTAAGGACACCAAGGGTAAGCGTACCCGCAACAAGAACAAAGCGTCCCAGAAGCTGATCATCCGCTCGCGGCACGCCAAGAAGAAGGGACGTTAATCTATGTCTCGCTCTGTTTGGAAGGGTCCTTTCGTCGATGCTTATGTGCTGAAAAAAGCCGAAGCAGCGCGCGAGTCGGGCCGCAACGAAGTCATCAAAATCTGGTCGCGTCGTTCCACCATTCTGCCCCAGTTCGTGGGTCTGACCTTTGGTGTGTACAACGGCCAGAAGCACATTCCCGTCAACGTCTCGGAAGACATGATTGGTCAGAAGTTCGGTGAATACTCGCCGACCCGTACCTATTATGGCCACGCCGCAGACAAAAAAGCGAAGCGGAAGTAAGTCATGGGCAAGGAAAAGAACCCCCGCCGCGTGGCTGAAAACGAAGCAATGGCGAAAACGCGCATGCTTCGCACCAGCCCGCAGAAACTGAACCTGGTTGCGCAAATGATCCGCGGCAAGAAAGTTGAGAAGGCTTTGACCGACCTGACTTTCTCGAACAAGCGTGTCGCGCAGGACGTCAAGAAGTGCCTGCAGTCCGCAATCGCGAATGCCGAAAACAACCACAACCTGGACGTTGACGAGCTGATCGTCGCCGAAGCATGGGTTGGCAAGAACCTGGTCATGAAGCGCGGTCGTCCGCGTGCCCGTGGCCGTTTCGGCAAGATCATGAAGCCGTTCTCGGAGATCACCATCAAGGTGCGTCAAGTTGAGGAGCAAGCCTAATGGGTCATAAAGTAAATCCGATCGGCATGCGCCTGCAGGTCAACCGCACCTGGGACAGCCGCTGGTACGCCGACACCAAGGACTACGGTGATCTTCTGCTGGAAGACCTCAAGATCCGTGAGTTCATCAACAAAGAGTGCAAGCAGGCCGGTGTTGCCCGTGTGATCATCGAACGTCCGCACAAGAAGTGCCGCGTGACGATCCACACTGCACGTCCCGGTGTCATCATCGGCAAGAAAGGTGC
Organism: Ruegeria sp. E8; assembly: GCF_056533985.1. Lineage (NCBI taxonomy): Bacteria > Pseudomonadati > Pseudomonadota > Alphaproteobacteria > Rhodobacterales > Roseobacteraceae > Ruegeria > Ruegeria sp. E8. The sequence goes on along the minus strand of NZ_JBQFOY010000020.1, from coordinate 71,314 downwards.
AGACATCGAAGTTCTGCGCAAAAAGCTTGCTCGTATGACCGACAGCGAACTGCACCTGAACATCGTCGAAGTGCGCAAGCCCGAGCTTGACGCGCAGCTGGTTGCCGAGTCCATCGCTCAGCAGCTGGAGCGCCGCGTCTCGTTCCGCCGCGCGATGAAGCGGTCGGTTCAGAACGCCATGCGCATGGGCGCCCTGGGTATCCGGGTGAACGTCGCTGGTCGTCTGGGCGGCGCCGAAATCGCTCGGACCGAGTGGTACCGCGAAGGCCGCGTGCCTCTGCACACCCTGCGTGCCGACATCGATTACGCACATGCCGAAGCGATGACCCCCTACGGGATCATCGGGATCAAGGTCTGGATCTTCAAAGGTGAGATCATGGAGCACGATCCGCAGGCACGTGACCGTAAAGCACAGGAACTCCAGGATGGTCCGGCACCTCGCGGTGCGGGCGGCCGTCGCTAAGGAGGATTTGAGATGCTTCAACCAAAGCGTACTAAATTCCGCAAGATGCACAAAGGCCGGATCAAGGGCGAAGCCAAGGGCGGCTCTGATCTGAACTTTGGCACCTACGGCCTGAAAGCCATCGAACCAGAGCGTGTAACCGCACGCCAGATCGAAGCTGCACGTCGTGCCATGACCCGTCACATGAAACGTCAGGGTCGTGTCTGGATCCGTATCTTCCCCGACACTCCGGTCACTGCAAAGCCGATCGAAGTTCGTATGGGTAAAGGTAAGGGTTCGGTCGACCGCTGGGCCTGCAAAGTCAAGCCTGGTCGCGTGATGTTCGAGATCGACGGCGTCAATGACGACATCGCACGTGAGGCCCTGCGCTTGGCCGCGATGAAGCTGCCGATCAAGACCCGCGTCGTGGTTCGCGAAGACTGGTAAGCGATTGGGGCCTAGGCCCCGTTCGTGACAAGATTGACCCCCGTCGGGACACCGGCGGGGGTTTTGCGTTGTTTTTTAGGAAAACCAGCCTTTGACTTTGCCCCAGACAGATTTTTCTTCGGGAACGTCAACTGCGGTGCCCGCCACGGCTTCGCTGCCTTTGAACTGGGGCAGGGGTGCGCTTTCGAAATGTACCTCATCAGGTTGCACTGCGGCCTTTTGAACCGTTTCAGCGGTGATCTCGGCGAAGCTGCCGATCTTGACCAGAGTCTCAGGACCGGCCAAACCGTCGGCGTCCAGGCCGTTCGCGGATTGGAACTCCTTCACGGCCGCTGCCGTTCCGGCACCGAAGATACCATCGGCACCAATCCCGAGGCCTTCTTGCAGTTTCTTGACAGCGTCCCCGCGAGAACCCTGACGAAGCAGGACCAGTTCGTGCAGCCCAAGCGCGGTAAATGTGTCGGGACCAGCGATGCCATCAACAGAAAGACCGGCGGATTGCTGGAAATCCCGAACGGCTTTTTCTGTGCCAGCACCAAAAATACCGTCAGCATCAACACCAAGTTTTTCCTGAAGTCGTTTGACCGGCGCACCAGTCAGGCCTTTTTTCAAAATGGACATATCATTCCTCTTTCGTTCAAATCTCTAGGGCAGTGCCCTTGGTGGAAAGAGTTAACAGGCAGAGTATGTCTGTTCGAAGGGGAAAGTTCCCGAGTTGATAACCGGTCCTCGCATCCGAATTTGAGTTGGGGTAAGACGGCGTCAATGGCACAGATTGAATCACTCTTCGTTACCCGTCTTTATCGCGCAGCTCTGTCCGAGTTCGATCCCAAGGTCGACCCGGAAGAGCTGGAAAGTTCTTGCCTTGTCATCGCCGAGGATGACGAGGCCGGGCAGGAATGGTGTGAGGAAAACGGCTATCCCGGTTATACCAGTTACGCCTCACTGACCGATCTGCCATGGCGGTTCCCGATCTTTGCTGATCTGGTCAAGGCCTTGGATCAGCACGTGGCTGCCTTTGCCAAGGATCTGGAGTTCGATCTGGGTGAGGGCGAGTTGAAGCTCGAGGACCTGTGGATCAACATCTTGCCTGAAGGTGGCATGCATTCCAGCCACCTGCACCCGCACAGCGTGATCTCGGGCACGACCTATGTGGCGATGCCTGAAGGGGCGAGCGCCTTGAAACTGGAAGACCCCCGCTCGGGCCGCATGATGGCCGCGCCGACACGGCTGAAAGGCGGACGGCGAGATTTGCAGCCGTTCATCTATATGAAGCCTCAGGTAGGGGACGTCCTGCTGTGGGAAAGCTGGTTGCGCCACGAAGTGCCGATGAACATGGCCGAGGACGAGCGGATCTCGGTCAGTTTTAACTATAAGTGGGAGTGAGCAGTGAAGGGCACTTCGCGGTACTTGCTTTGAGTCTGACAAAAAGTTTGCTAGTGTTAACCAATTTAGATTAGTCGATTTGGAGAAACGCAGTGACAGAAGTTAATCCTTTAGTTTCTTTAGAAATTGAAAAGACCAAAGCTGAACTATCTCAAGACATTGCGGATCTAAAATCCGAACTCCGCACTTACGCTGATGCAAAGGCCGACAAGGCGAGAACAAGCTCATTGGCTGTTCTGGGCGTCGTTACGGCGGCGCTGGGCGTGGCCGGCGCAATCGGTTTAAATTCTCTGATTGGTAATCACGTTACCACGGCAATTAAGGAAAAAGTTGAAACCATCGTACAGAGCGAACTTCCAAAAATCGTGCCGCAATCATTGTCCGAAGTTGTGCCAGGTGCTCTATCCGCACCGTTGGACCAATTTCTGAGCGGCGATGAGTTTTCTGCAATGGTCGGGGACTCTCTGACAAGTGCCGTAGAGAAAGAATTTGAAGCTCGTGTCCCCGACGCAGTGGCACGGTCTATTGAAGCAGAACATCAAAGAGCGCAAGAGTTAGCAATTCGAGCGGAAGAAATAAGTCAGCGTTTGGCCAATGCCGACGAGCAACCATTCCAGCAGGTGGACTTCCAAAAACTAGCTAGTGAAGCGGTGGCATCGTCTTGGGACCCTGCGAGTTTGTTGGGGCAAATACAGGCGCAGGCAACGTGTGTCGCGCTTTCCCCAAAAGATTCTTGGGTTACCGCAATACCTCGAACTTGCGACAACACGGCACCAACTTGTGCAGAAACTTGTGCTGGCGTGGCTTCGAGAACTAGTGATGGACAGATTGCTGCCGCACCTCGGAGCATATGCTCTGCGGCTTTGCATGTTTATGCAAATCCTCCTGCTGAAAGTGTTGATCGAGTAGGGCTCAAAACTTTTACCTACTCTAGCTGCAGCGGCAGACATTGCGGGCCAAACTATTGTTGCTGCACTTCATTCATCCAATAGGCGGCTTTGGAATGCTATTTGCGCGGCGTACATCGCTATTCGTGTCGAGAACGTCAAAAATTGGACATTCGCTCTTCCGCAAACTTTCCCTTGCCACCCACCCACTAACCCCCTATAGAGCGGCATCCTGCGATCTCCCGGCGTTGTCGGGCGATTCGTATGTCTATCATTCATCCACCAGGTCCAAGGTGACCCTGTCAGGGGGCCTTCTGGTGTTTTGAGCAAAGGAAAAAGGCGATGAACGCCCAAGAACTGCGTGACAAGACCCCGGACCAGCTCCGCGAGGAACTGGCCAACCTGAAGAAAGAAAGCTTTAACCTGCGCTTTCAACAGGCAACCGGTCAGCTGGAAAACACAGCCGGCATCAAAGCGGCCCGCCGCAATGCTGCCCGCGTCAAAACCATTCTGAACGAAAAGGCCGCTGCCGCGGCATCCGAGGAGTAATCAGATGCCCAAGCGTATCCTGCAAGGCACCGTGACCAGCGACGCCAACGAACAGACCGTAACCGTTCTGGTCGAGCGCCGCTTCAAGCACCCGCTGCTGCAAAAAACCGTTCGTAAGTCCAAGAAATACCGGGCTCACGACGAAAAGAACGCCTTCAAGGTCGGCGACACCGTACGCATCATCGAATGCGCGCCGAAATCGAAGACGAAACGTTGGGAAGTTCTGGAAGCGTAAGCTTCCGGGATTTTTCATTTGTCGAAACCCTGGGGGATCTAATCAGACCAGCCCCCACAGGTCGGGAGAAGCCACATGATCCAGATGCAGACCAATCTGGATGTCGCTGACAACTCCGGCGCACGCCGAGTTCAGTGCATCAAGGTCCTGGGTGGTTCCAAGCGTAAATACGCCTCCGTCGGCGACATCATTGTCGTCTCGGTGAAGGAAGCCATCCCGCGCGGCCGCGTAAAGAAAGGTGACGTCCGCAAGGCCGTCGTCGTACGCACCGCCAAGGAAGTCCGTCGCGAAGACGGCACCGCGATCCGTTTTGATCGCAACGCCGCCGTCATCCTGAACAACAACAACGAGCCCGTAGGTACCCGTATCTTTGGCCCCGTTGTTCGTGAACTGCGCGGCAAGAACTTCATGAAAATCATCTCGCTGGCTCCGGAGGTGCTGTAATCATGGCTGCTAAACTCCGCAAAGGCGACAAGGTCGTCGTGCTGGCCGGTAAGGACAAGGGCAAAGAGGGAACCATTTCCTCGGTTGACCCCAAAGCCGGAAAAGCTGTTGTCGATGGCATCAACATCGCCATCCGCCACACCCGTCAGACTCAGAACTCGCAAGGTGGTCGCCTGCCTCAGGCAAACCCGATCGAGCTGTCGAACCTGGCACTGCTGGACAAAAACGGTAAAGCAACTCGCGTTGGCTTCCGCATGGAAGGTGACAAGAAGGTCCGCTTCGCCAAGACCACAGGGGACGTGATCGATGCTTGATAACGCAACCTACACCCCGCGTCTGAAAGCTCAGTACGTTGAAACCATCCGTGCCGCTCTGAAAGAAGAGTTCGGCTACAAGAACGACATGCAGCTGCCCAAGCTGGAAAAAATCGTTCTGAACATCGGTTGTGGTGCTGAGGCCGTCAAAGACTCGAAAAAAGCGAAAGCTGCTGTCGAGGATCTGACTGCGATTGCTGGTCAACAGGCCGTTGCAACCAAGGCGAAGAAGTCGATCGCGGGTTTCCGCGTCCGTGAAGACATGCCGCTGGGCGCGAAAGTGACCCTGCGCGGTGACCGGATGTACGAATTCCTGGATCGCCTGATCACCATCGCGCTGCCGCGCGTTCGTGACTTCCGCGGTGTTAAGCCTTCTTTCGATGGTCAGGGCAACTTTGCCATGGGCATGAAAGAGCACATCGTGTTCCCGGAAATCGACTTCGACAAAGTCGACGAAGTCTGGGGCATGGACATCGTAATTGCCACCACAGCGAAAACCGACGCTGAAGCAAAGGCACTGTTGAAAGCTTTCAACATGCCGTTCAACGCGTAAGCGCCGGGAGGATTGAGACATGGCTAAGAAAGCAATGATCGAACGCGAGAAGAAGCGCGAACGCCTGGTGGCCAAATATGCCGCAAAGCGTGCCGAGCTGAAAGAAATCGCGAATGACGAGAGCCGCCCGATGGAAGAGCGTTTCAAAGCGCGTCTGAAACTGGCGAAACTGCCGCGCAACAGCTCGGCAACCCGTCTGCACAACCGCTGTCAGCTGACCGGTCGTCCCCACGCTTACTACCGTAAGCTGAAGGTCAGCCGTATCGCGCTGCGCGAGCTGGGTTCTGCTGGTCAGATCCCCGGCATGGTGAAATCGAGCTGGTAAGGGAGACATAGATATGAATGATCCTATCGGCGATATGCTCACCCGTATCCGCAACGCGCAAATGCGCGGCAAATCCACCGTTTCCACTCCGGCTTCCAAGCTACGTGGTTGGGTTCTGGACGTGCTGGCGGACGAAGGTTACATCCGTGGCTATGAGGCGACGACCGGTGAAAACGGTCATCCGGCCATCGAAATCAGCCTGAAATACTACGAAGGCACCCCTGTCATTCGCGAACTGAAGCGGGTTTCCAAGCCCGGTCGCCGCGTTTACATGGGCGTCAATGACATCCCGCAGGTCCGTCAGGGTCTGGGCGTGTCGATTGTCAGCACTCCGAAAGGTGTGATGTCGGACGCAAACGCTCGCTCCAACAATGTTGGCGGCGAAGTGCTCTGCACCGTCTTCTAAGGAGGTCTGCAATGTCTCGTATTGGTAAAAAACCGGTCGAGCTGCCCAGCGGCGTTACCGCCACTGTGTCCGGCCAGACCATCGAAGTGAAAGGTCCGAAAGGCACCCGCAGCTTCACCGCCACTGACGACGTGACGCTGTCGGTTGAAGACAACGTGGTCAAGATCGACCCCCGCGGCATGTCCAAGCGTGCCCGCCAGCAGTGGGGCATGAGCCGCACAATGGTTGCCAACCTGGTAACCGGTGTGACGGCTGGCTTCAAAAAAGAGCTGGAGATCCAGGGTGTTGGTTACCGGGCTCAGATGCAGGGCAACACCCTGAAGCTGAACCTGGGTTACAGCCACGATGTTGATTTCACTGCTCCGGAAGGTGTCACCATCACCGCACCGAAGCAGACCGAGATCGTTGTGGAAGGTATCGACCAGCAGCAGGTGGGCGAAGTCGCGGCCAAAATCCGCGAATGGCGCCGTCCCGAGCCGTACAAAGGCAAGGGCATCCGCTATAAGGGCGAGTTCATCTTCCGCAAGGAAGGCAAGAAGAAGTAAGGACGCAAACAATGGCAAACAGCAAAAGAACCCTGTTTCTGAAGCGCCGCCTGCGCGTTCGGAACAAACTTCGCAAAGTCAACGCCGGCCGTGTACGCCTGTCGGTTCACCGTTCGAACAAGAACATCAGCGTTCAACTGATCGACGACGTTCGTGGCGTGACCCTGGCCTCGGCCTCGACCCTGGAAAAAGATCTGGGTGTTGTTGGCAAGAACAACGTCGAAGCGGCCACCAAAGTGGGCGCGGCCATCGCCGAGCGTGCCAAGAAGGCAGGCGTCGAAGAGGCCTATTTCGATCGTGGTGGCTTCCTGTTCCACGGCAAGGTGAAGGCAGTTGCCGACGCTGCGCGTGAAGGTGGTCTGAAGATCTAAGACCTGCGGGCGGATTTCGATCCGCCCCGATGATCCGGGGGCCCTGACGACAGTCGGGGCTCACTTGGATTGAAGAAAACGGCGCCGTATGCGCCACATGAGAAAAGGGATGCCAAATGGCAGAACGTGAAAACCGTCGGGGCCGTGGCCGCGACCGTGAAGAAGCACCGGAATTTGCCGATCGTCTGGTCGCAATCAACCGCGTGTCGAAAACCGTAAAAGGTGGTAAGCGCTTTGGCTTCGCCGCTCTGGTGGTTGTCGGCGATCAGAAAGGCCGCGTCGGCTTTGGCAAAGGTAAAGCGAAAGAAGTACCTGAAGCTATCCGTAAGGCGACTGAACAAGCCAAGCGTCAGATGATCCGCGTGCAACTGCGCGAAGGTCGTACTCTGCACCACGACATCGAAGGCCGTCACGGCGCCGGTAAAGTGGTTATGCGCACCGCACCTGAAGGTACTGGTATCATCGCCGGTGGTCCGATGCGTGCCGTGTTCGAAATGCTGGGCGTCAAGGACGTTGTGTCCAAGTCGCTGGGCTCGCAGAACCCGTACAACATGATCCGCGCCACCATCAACGGCCTGCAGAAAGAGCAGAGCCCGCGTTCGGTTGCCGCACGTCGTGGCAAAAAGGTTGCCGACATCCTGCCTAAGCGGGACGAAGCACCGGCTGCTGCTGAAGCAGAAGCGTAAGGAGAGCGAACCATGGCAAAAACCATCGTCGTCAAGCAGATCGGTTCCCCGATCCGCCGCCCCGCTGAACAGCGCGCAACCCTGATCGGTCTGGGCCTGAACAAGATGCACAAAACCCGTGAGCTGGAAGATACCCCTTCGGTTCGCGGCATGGTCAACAAGATCCCGCATCTGGTTGAGATCATCGAAGAGCGCGGCTAAGCGCAGAATCTTCGCAGATTTTGAAACGCCCCTGACTTTGTTCAGGGGCGTTTTTTCTTGCGTTTGACAGCACCTGAAGTATCATTTTGATCCATTTTATTTAATGAGTGAGAAAAGATGAAACTACTCCTATCCGCGCTTTGCGCGACAGCAATTGGTGTCACCGCACATGCCGCCTGCCCTAACAAGGCTCCAAAACTTTCCAAAAGCTATTTCTCCGAAGGCGACCAGAAAGTGAACGCGACCTGGCTGCAAAAGAACCTTGCGGGACGTAAAGTCGTATACACCGGCAAAGACACTGAAACGTATTTTGCGGACGGAACCTATTCCTACAAAAGGAAAGGCCAAACGTGGAAAGCAAATTCCTACAAATTCTACGACAACGGAATGCGTTGCATTGGGTATCAAGACCCGCGGTTTGATCTTTATGTCGTGAACAATGGCAAGCTGATTCTGGTAAATGAGCAAAAAGAACGATACGAGGGACAAATTAGGAAATAGCTGGTCCGTTCAGTACGTTTCGCAAAGCGCCGTCAAAAGGCTTCAACGCCGCCACGCGCCCTGGGTTTCAAAGTAGGTAAGCCACTACGACAGTTGCAGAGTGCTAGTGGCCCATACAAATATACTACCGAAAATCTCACACCATCCGCGGTGCGAGGGCATCAACCTTTGTCATTCCCCTCATGCATACCCGCTAGACCGAAACGTCCGTTGTTACCGATAACCGCCACACCTATCTCAACCTTGTCCAAACAAGGAACATACAAGGAAACGTCAGGGAATACGCCCTGATTTGAGAAAGGAAGAGAAAGATGGCAACTGCTGCACTGACACATACCGGCCTCGGATTTACCGCCCGGATTGCGAACATGATCGAACAGTTTAAAACTGCACGCGTTCGCGCCGCTGAATATCAGCGTACCTATCGCGAATTGCAAAGCCTGACCAATCGCGAGCTGGATGATATCGGCGTTCGCCGCTGTGATATCGCAGATATTGCGCGTGAACACGCATACTGCGCGTAACCCCTACCACTCACCGTTGAAGAGGCGCCAGACCGGCGCCTCTTTTGGTTTTGGGATGTGAATGAACAATGCTTGCATCCTGCGACGCAACGCTGTAACCCGCCCCGGTGGCATTGCGTCCACGAGAATCAAAACCAAGAAATGCCGTGTTTGGCCCATCACGCTTCGGGGGTCACATCCGGCTAAGGAGAAGCGAAATGAAACTGAACGAATTGCGCGACAATCCTGGCGCCAGCCCGAAACGCACTCGCGTTGGCCGTGGTCCGGGTTCCGGCAAAGGTAAAATGGGTGGCCGTGGTATCAAAGGCCAGAAATCCCGTTCGGGTGTGGCCATCAATGGCTATGAAGGCGGCCAGATGCCGCTGTACCAGCGTCTGCCCAAGCGTGGCTTCAACAAGCCGAACCGCAAGGAATTCGCCGTTATCAACCTGGGCCTGATCCAGAAATTCGTCGACGCCGGCAAGCTGGACGCCAAAGCTGCGATCACCGAGGACGCCTTGGTTGCCTCGGGTCTGGTGCGCCGCAAGCTGGACGGTATCCGTGTTCTGGCCAAAGGCGAAATCAGCGCAAAAGTGAACCTGGAAGTCACCGGTGCTTCGAAAGCTGCTGTTGAAGCGGTTGAGAAAGCGGGCGGCTCACTTACGGTCACAAAAGCTGCTGCGGCAGAGTAATCGCTTGTGAGCGGGCCAAGACCCGCTTACATAGACCTCAGAGTTTTCCAAGACGCCGTCCGAGCCGGAAAACGGTTCCGGGCGGCGTTTGCATAAGAGAGACCGATTTATGGTATCAGCAGCAGAACAAATGGCAGCCAATACAAGCTGGGCTGCTCTGGGCAAAGCCACCGATCTGCGCAACCGCATCCTGTTCACGCTGGGTTTGCTGATCGTCTATCGTCTGGGCACCTTCATTCCGGTGCCGGGGATCGACGGACAAGCATTGCGCGAATTCATGGAGCAGGCGGGGCAGGGCATCGGCGGCATGGTTTCGATGTTCACCGGCGGGGCGCTGGGGCGGATGGGTATTTTTGCCCTCGGCATCATGCCCTACATCTCGGCCTCGATCATCGTGCAGCTGCTGACATCCATGGTTCCCGCGCTCGAACAACTCAAGAAAGAGGGCGAGCAGGGACGCAAGAAGATCAACCAGTATACCCGTTTCGGCACCGTGGCGCTGGCCACCGTTCAGGCCTATGGTCTGGCCGTTTCGCTGGAATCGGGCGATCTGGCGACCGATCCGGGGCTGTATTTCCGCTTTTCGACCATGATTACGCTGGTTGGCGGCACCATGTTCCTGATGTGGCTGGGTGAACAGATCACCGCGCGTGGCATCGGTAACGGTATCTCGCTGATCATCTTCGTCGGCATCATTGCCGAGGTTCCGGCCGCGCTGGCACAGTTCTTTGCCAGCGGTCGCAGCGGTGCGATCAGCCCTGCCGTTATCGTAGGTGTCATCGTCATGGTCATCGCCGTGATTACCTTTGTGGTGTTCATGGAACGCGCTTTGCGCAAGATCCACATTCAATACCCGCGCCGTCAGGCCGGTATGAAGGTGTATGAAGGCGGTTCCAGCCATCTGCCGGTCAAAGTGAACCCGGCAGGTGTGATTCCGGCGATCTTTGCCAGCTCGCTGCTGCTGTTGCCGGTGACGATCTCGACCTTCTCGTCGGGGGCAACCAACGGTCCAATCATGTCGTGGCTGCTGGCCAACTTTGGTCCCGGTCAGCCGCTGTATCTGCTGTTTTTCGCGTCGATGATCGTGTTCTTCGCCTATTTCTACACGTTCAACGTGGCGTTCAAGCCGGACGATGTAGCCGACAACCTGAAAAAGCAGAACGGCTTTGTGCCCGGTATCCGCCCCGGCAAGAAGACATCCGAGTATCTGGAATACGTGGTCAACCGCGTGCTGGTTCTGGGTTCTGCGTATCTGGCGGCTGTCTGTCTGCTGCCAGAAATTCTGCGGGGCCAGTTTGCCATTCCGTTCTATTTCGGCGGCACGTCGGTTCTGATTATCGTCTCTGTGACCATGGACACGATCCAACAGGTTCAGAGCCATCTTCTGGCGCATCAATACGAAGGGCTGATTGAAAAGTCCCAACTGCGCGGCAAAGGTAAGAAACGCAGCAGGAAGGGACCCGCTCGTCGATGAATATTATTCTGTTGGGCCCCCCGGGGGCAGGCAAAGGGACGCAAGCGCGACATCTGGTGGAAACGCGCGGCATGGTGCAGCTGAGCACGGGCGACATGCTGCGTGAGGCCAAGGACAGCGGCACCGAAATGGGCAACCGCGTGGCCGAAGTGATGGCCAAGGGCGAGTTGGTCACCGACGAGATCGTCATCGGCCTGATCCGCGAAAAGCTGGAAGCTGGCGCCAAGGGCGGTTTCATTTTCGACGGTTTCCCGCGCACATTGGCCCAGGCCGACGCGCTGGGAGAGTTGCTGGACAGCACTGGCGAGACTTTGGATGCCGTCATCGCGATGGAAGTGAATGACGACGCTCTGGTCGCTCGGATCACGGCACGGTCGACCTGTGGTGGCTGCGGTGAGGTTTATAACGACATCACCAAACCGATCCCAGCGGATGGCAAATGCACCAACTGCGGTAAGGAGAACGACTTCAAACGTCGCGCAGACGATAATGAGGAAAGCCTCAAGACCCGTCTGATGGAGTACTACAAAAAGACCTCGATGCTGATCGGCTATTACCACGCCAAGGGCAACCTGTCCTGGGTCGATGGTTTGGGCGAGATTGATGAGGTGCAGGGTGCGATTGCCGGTGTGCTGGACGCCTGAGCAGATGCGCGTCTGAATATGGGCTTGACGGCAACGCCAAAAGCCCATATCGACCCCCATCCCTGAAAGGAATCAAGACCGCATGCGGGATTCGTCCCAAATGCCCCGACCACCTCGAATAATGCTGAACCCTCTGGCGGCACTGCCACGGTTAGGCGTTGTGAAAAAAGGTTCTGGAGTTACGGAACCGCAACGAAAAGGAAAGTGACACGTGGCACGTATTGCCGGCGTAAACATCCCGACTGCAAAGCGGGTACCAATCGCCCTCACATATATCACCGGTATCGGAAACACCTCGGCCAAAGCGATCTGCGAAGCCGTGGGCATTGAAGCGACCCGTCGCGTCAACGAACTGTCCGACGCCGAAGTTCTGAAAATCCGCGAATACATCGACGAAAACTTCACCGTTGAAGGTGACCTGCGTCGTGAAGTTCAGATGAACGTCAAGCGCCTGATGGACCTGGGCTGCTATCGCGGTCTGCGTCACCGCCGCAACCTGCCGGTTCGCGGTCAGCGCACCCACACCAACGCTCGTACCCGCAAAGGCCCCGCAAAGGCCATCGCTGGTAAGAAGAAATAAGGGAGGGTCTGACTGATGGCACGTGATAAGACTCGCGTTAAGCGCAAAGAGCGTAAGAACATCGCATCGGGCGTCGCCCATGTGAACTCGACCTTCAACAACACCAAGATCCTGATCTCGGACGTGCAGGGCAACGCCATCTCTTGGTCGTCTGCCGGTACCATGGGCTTCAAAGGGTCGCGGAAATCGACACCCTACGCCGCTCAGATGGCTGCAGAAGATGCAGGCAAAAAGGCGCAGGAACATGGCGTCAAGACGCTGGAAGTCGAAGTTCAGGGCCCCGGTTCGGGCCGTGAATCGGCTCTGCGCGCGCTGGCTGCAGTGGGCTTCAACATCACGTCGATCCGCGACGTGACCCCGATCGCTCACAACGGCTGCCGTCCGCCGAAGCGCCGCCGCGTCTAAGCGATTTTGAATTTGGCTGGGGCTGTGTTTTTGCACGGCCCCAGCACGTCATTTTAAACCTCGGGCGTCTGCACCTTGTTGGTCATGGGGCGCGGACAGGAATGGAGGGATTACATGATCCATAAGAATTGGGCAGAATTGATCAAGCCGACCCAGCTGGAAGGTAAGCCGGGCAACGATCCCGCGCGTCAGGCAACCCTGGTTGCCGAACCGCTGGAGCGTGGCTTTGGTCTGACTCTGGGCAACGCGCTGCGCCGCGTTCTGATGAGCTCGCTGCAAGGCGCGGCCATCACCAGCGTTCAGATCGACAACGTCCTGCACGAATTCTCGAGCGTCGCAGGCGTTCGTGAAGACGTCACCGACATCATCCTGAACCTCAAAGGCGTTGCCCTGCGCATGGAAGTCGAAGGCCCCAAGCGCCTGTCGATCAATGCCAAAGGCCCCGCAGTTGTCACCGCCGGTGACATCAGCGAGAGCGCCGGCATCGAGGTTCTGAACCGCGATCACGTCATCTGCCACCTGGACGATGGTGCCGACCTGTTCATGGAACTGACCGTCAACACCGGCAAAGGTTACGTCTCGGCTGAGAAGAACAAGCCGGAAGATGCACCTATCGGCCTGATCCCGATCGACGCGATCTATTCGCCGGTCAAAAAGGTTGCCTATGACGTTCAGCCGACCCGTGAGGGTCAGGTTCTGGATTATGACAAGCTGACCCTGAAGATCGAAACCGATGGTTCGATCACACCGGAAGACGCTCTGGCCTTTGCCGCTCGTATCCTGCAGGACCAGCTGTCGATCTTCGTCAACTTCGACGAACCGGAATCAGCTGGCCGTCAGGACGAAGACGATGGTCTGGAGTTCAACCCGCTGCTGCTGAAGAAAGTGGACGAGCTGGAACTGTCCGTCCGTTCGGCAAACTGCCTGAAGAACGACAACATCGTTTACATTGGCGATCTGATCCAGAAAACCGAAGCCGAGATGCTGCGCACCCCGAACTTCGGCCGCAAGTCGCTGAACGAGATCAAGGAAGTGCTGTCCGGCATGGGTCTGCACCTCGGCATGGATGTCGAGGATTGGCCGCCCGACAACATCGAAGATCTGGCGAAGAAATTCGAAGACGCGTTCTAAGCGCGTCTTCCCCAATGCCCGGGCTTCCGGGGACCATATGGGCACTTCCGCCCCAAGGAGAGCCGGTGACACGCATCGCCGGCCAGACAAAGCAAAACGCGAAAGAAGGAACTAGAAAATGCGTCACGCACGTGGTTACCGCCGCCTGAACCGTACTCATGAGCACCGCAAGGCGCTGTTTGCGAACATGGCTGGCTCGCTCATCGAGCATGAGCAAATCAAAACAACTCTGCCGAAGGCAAAAGAACTGCGCCCGATCATCGAAAAGCTGGTCACTTTGGGCAAGCGCGGCGACCTGCACGCACGCCGTCAGGCCGCAGCACAGCTGAAAGAAGACAAAGACGTCGCAAAGCTGTTCGAAGTTCTGGGCCCCCGCTACGCCGAGCGTCAGGGCGGTTATGTCCGTATCCTGAAAGCTGGCTTCCGCTATGGCGACATGGCTCCGATGGCGATCATCGAATTCGTTGATCGTGACGTCGACGCCAAAGGCGCGGCCGACAAAGCCCGTGTTGCCGCCGAAGAGGCAGCAGAAGAATAAGAAAGCTTGGCTTTCTAGTCTAAGAACCCCCGTGTCCCGGACGCGGGGGTTTTTCTTTTATGCCCATCTTTAGCATGTTGCTTGCTATAAACGTGTCGCATTCGGATCACTTGGCGGGGTTGCAATTGATGACCCCATGACGGTCACGCGTCACGCCAACGAGCGAGGAGGGCTGATGATGACACTTTCCAAGATACCGATCAAACTCACGGGCGCATCGGTCTGGACCGGTCGTGATATGCGGCAGCGGCAGGATGAATGGCTGGTGGATCTCAGCCACGAGGATATTGCCGATCTTGAGCACGCTGCGCGCCACTATCTCAACCTGGGTCGGGACATCGGCGAAATCACGCAAGCTGAATTTCCATTGCAACGGTTCGACCGCCATCTGGTTAACCTGCGCGACAAGTTGGTTGACGGGATCGGGTTCGAGGTTATCCGCGGCCTGCCGATTGAGACCTATTCCCAAGAAATGGCGGCCGCGATTTTTTGCGGGGTCGGCGCACATTTAGGATCGGCGCGGTCGCAGAATGCGCAAGGGCACATTCTGGGTCATGTTCGTGATATCGGTGCGGACGCGAATGACCCGAACACGCGGATTTACCAGACCCATGAGCGCCAGACCTTTCACACGGACAGTGCCGACATTGTAGGGTTGCTGTGTCTGCAAGACGCGAAAGAAGGCGGAGATTCACTGCTCGTCAGCGCCGAGGCGATCTACAACCGAATGAGGGAGGAGTGCCCAGATTTGCTCGAGCTTTTGTTCGACCCCATCGCAACGGACAGGCGTGGGGAAGTGCCGGACGGGATGCAGCCCTTCATGACCATTCCGCCGTTCAGCTGGCACGACGGCAAGCTGACGGTGTTTTATCAGCGGCAATATATCGACAGTGCGCAGCGGTTTCCCGAGGCGATGCGCCTGACACCCGATCACGTTGCCGCATTGGACAAATTTGATGCGTTGGCGAACGGCGCGGACCTCTATCTGACGATGCGGTTGCAACCCGGAGATATGCAGTTTGTTTATAATCACTCGCAGCTGCACGACCGGACGGGGTTTGTGGACTGGCCCGATCCGTCCGAGCGGCGGCATCTGTTCCGCCTGTGGCTGTCTCCGGACGGGGACCGGGAACTACCTGACGTATTCAAGCAGCGCTACGGATCGATTGAGGTGGGCAACAGGGGCGGGATCATCACCAAAGGGACCCGACTGCACGCACCCCTGGACTGAAAACAGCTCAGATCGCCCGCTTGCAATAGCGCGTCCATAGTCGCATATCCTACGAAGCTTTTGAGGTAGAGGTATCCATGCTTCGCGCGACACTTATCGCTTTAACCTGCGCATGCGCCACGATTGCGACGGCGGAAACACGTGTACCGCAGTCGCAGGCCGAGATTTCTCTGGGCTTTGCGCCGGTGGTGAAAAAGGCTGCGCCCGCAGTGGTGAACATTTACGCCAAGATCGTGCGGCAGGGGCGGGCCAGCCCGTTTTTCTCGGACCCGTTCTTTCAGGATTTCTTTGGCGGCGGCTTTGGCGCGCCGCAGCCACGGGTTCAGAACTCGCTGGGGTCCGGAGTTATCCTGTCCGATGATGGCTATGTCGTCTCCAACTATCACGTGGTTGGTTCTGCGACCGAGATCCGGGTCGTGACCACTGATCGCCGAGAGTTTTCTGCCACGGTCGTGCTGGGGCACGAGGAAAGCGATATCGCGATTTTGCGATTGGAGGAGGCAGAAGATTTGCCCTACCTGACCTTGCGGGATTCCGATCAGGTCGAGGTCGGAGAGCTGGCGCTGGCCATCGGCAACCCGTTTGGTGTGGGGCAAACGGTGTCTTCGGGCATTATCTCGGGTCTGGCGCGTACGGGTACGGCAACTGGCAGTGGGCGGGGGTATTTCATCCAGACGGACGCTGCGATCAACCCGGGCAATTCCGGTGGGGCGCTGATTGACGTGAACGGGGACCTGATCGGGATCAACACCTCCATTCTCACGCGCTCCGGCGGATCCAACGGTATCGGCTTTGCGATCCCGGCCAATCTGGTGGCTGAGTTTCTGAAACAGGCGCAGGAAGGCAACGACAGCTTTGTCAGCCCATGGGCCGGTATGGCCGGTCAGCATATGAGCGCGGATATCGCGGAATCACTCGGTCTGGTTATCCCGCTGGGTGTCGTGATCTCGGATTTGCACGAGCTTAGCCCGCTCCGCGAAGCGGGGCTCAAGGTGGGCGATGTCGTGACACATGTCGACGGGGACGAGGTAAACTCGCCCGCCGAGATGAAGTTCCGCATGTCTGTTGCTGGGGTTGGCGGGACGTCGGTTTTGACCCGATTGCGCGGAGAAAACAGCGATGAGGTCGAGGTTGCCTTGATCAAAGCGCCAGAAAAACCGGCGGCCGAAGAGACCACTCTGGATGACAACACGGTTCTGCCGGGCCTCGTTGTTTCGCGGGTCAACCCTGCGGTCATCAGCAAGCTGGGTCTGGTTTTGTCCCAGACAGGTGTCGTTGTGGTTGATCCCGGCCCTTATGGCGCGCGGGCCGGATTGCGGCCCAGCGATGTCATTGAGACGATCAACTCGGTCGACATCCAGCGCCCTAGCGACGTCGAGCGTGCAATGACCAACCCGGGCCGCCGCGTTCAGATGGGCATTCAGCGCGGTGGACGTTCCATCTCTTTGCGGTTCCGGCTGTAAATCGTGAGTGATCTGTTCGATACCGGTTCGACTGAACCCGCCGCTGTCCCACACCGCCCGCTGGCCGACCGATTGCGGCCACAGTCGCTGGGCGACGTTATCGGGCAGGAACAGGTGCTGGGCCCCGAGGCACCGTTGGGCGTGATGCTGGCGGCTGGCAGCCTGTCCAGCCTGATTTTCTGGGGCCCGCCCGGTGTTGGAAAGACGACGATCGCGCGGCTGTTGGCGCAGGAAACCGATCTGCACTTTGTTCAGATCAGCGCGATTTTCACCGGTGTTCCCGATCTGAAGAAAGTCTTCGAGGCCGCAAAAATTCGCCGCCAGAACGGGCAGGGGACATTGTTGTTCGTTGACGAGATCCACCGATTCAACAAGGCGCAGCAAGACGGGTTTCTTCCTCATATGGAAGACGGCACTATCCTGCTGGTGGGCGCCACAACCGAAAACCCGTCATTTGAGTTGAACGCCGCTGTGCTGAGCCGGTCGCAGGTTTTGGTGTTGGAACGACTCAGCCTCGCCGACCTTGAACGCCTGACGCAGCGTGCCGAGAAAGAGCTGGACCGCGCACTGCCTTTGACCCCCGCTGCACGCGATGCGTTGCAGGAAATGGCGGATGGTGATGGCCGGGCGTTGCTGAACCTGATCGAACAGGTCGCAGCCTGGAAGGTGGATGGGCCATTGGACCCGGATGCTCTGTCGACGCGCCTGATGCGGCGGGCAGCGAAGTATGACAAATCGGGCGATGAGCATTACAACCTGATCTCGGCCCTGCATAAATCGGTGCGCGGGTCTGACCCGGATGCGGCGCTGTACTGGTTCGCACGCATGCTGACCGGAGGTGAAGACCCGCGCTATTTGGCGCGCAGGATCACGCGGATGGCGGTTGAGGATATCGGTCTGGCAGACCCGCAGGCACAGGCGATCTGTCTGCAGTCCTGGGAGACGTATGAGCGGCTAGGGTCCCCCGAAGGAGAGTTGGCGCTGGCTCAGGCGCTGGTTTATCTGGCCTTGGCCCCGAAATCCAACGGGGCGTATGTCGGCTACAAGGCGGCGATGCGGCTGGCCAAGCAATCGGGCAGCGAGCCGCCGCCCAAACATATCCTGAACGCGCCCACATCTCTGATGAAGGATCAGGGGTATGGTGCAGGTTATGCCTATGACCACGATGCCGAGGATGGGTTTTCCGGTCAGAACTACTTCCCCGAGACAATGAAACGCCCGGTTCTGTACCAGCCGGTTGAACGCGGATTCGAGCGTGAGCTGAAAAAGCGCCTCGATTACTTCGCCAAGCTGCGGGCACAGCGCAACAGCTCGTGACGCAGGGTCAGTTCTGGACATGCCGCCGCGTCACAGGCGACAGGTTTGGATTTGAACGCTTCCCTCGGGTCAAGATCTGCTAGGGAGGACAGGAAATGCCGGTTTCAATTGAAAAGACCCGGGACGTCTGGACCATCATCCACGACAGACAAGATGCACGGAATGCCGTTGATACGGACCATGCAGAGGCATTGGTCGAGGCGTTCCAGAGTTTTGGGTCAAGTTCAGCCAAAGCTGCGGTGTTCTGGGGCAAAGGTGGCAATTTCTGCGCGGGGTGGGATCTGAAACTTGCCGCCTCACTGGCTGATCCGGATCTGCGTGAGGCGTATTTCGACAAGCATGCCTTCCCAATCGGTTCAGCCACCTCGACACTTGGGCCGTTGGGCCCGTCCCGGCTGGAGCTTTCGAAGCCGGTCATCGGCGCGATTGAGGGCGCAGCCGTGGCCGGAGGTATGGAGCTTGCCCTTTGGTGCGACATCCGTGTGATGGCGGAAACCGCATACATGGGTGTTTATTGCCGCCGCTGGGGGATCACCCTGATGGATAGCGGTTCGGTTCGTCTGCCGCGTCTGGTGGGGCAGGGCAAGGCGCTGGAGATCGCCCTTACCGGTCGAAAGGTCGAGGCCGAGGAATGTTATCGGATCGGGCTGGCGGAAAAGGTCGTCCCGCATGGCCAGGCGCGTGCCGCAGCGGAAGACATGGCCCGGGAAATCGCCCGTTTTCCGCAAGAGGCCGTTCGCGCCGACCGCCGATCGATTATCGAAACGCGTGGAATGCCGGTTCGCGAAGCGCTCAAGGTTGAATGGGCCAACGGGTTGGAATCGATCCGTCGCGAAGGAACCTCGGGCGCGGGTCGATTCCGGGATGGGGCGGGGCGGCACGGAGACTTCTCGAACATCTGAACACAAAGGCCTGACACCTTGACTCTTGCCGCGTTGCGCGCGACAGACGCCCATGATTTCTGGGACACGGACAAAGACGCAATCCGGGCGGATCAGCCGCGCGGCGCAAGGGGCAATGGCATGAGTGGCGTACAGATGATTACAGTCGCTGAAGGGGACGGTGACCAGCGTGTGGACCGCTGGCTGCGTCGCCTGTTCCCGCATGTCAGCCAGGGCCGTATTGAAAAGATGTGCCGCAAGGGTGAATTGCGCGTGGATGGTGGCCGTGCCAAAGCCTCGACCCGGTTAGAGGTCGGGCAGGTTGTTCGGGTGCCCCCATTGCCGGACGCAGATCACAAACCGGCTGAAGTCAAACATCGTATCTCGGATGCGGATGCCAAGATGATCCAGTCCTGCGTGATCTACCGCGACGATCACATCCTGGCCCTGAACAAGCCGCATGGCCTGCCGGTGCAGGGGGGCAGCGGGCAGACCCGGCATGTCGACAGCCTGTCCGAAGCGCTGCGGTTTGGCTATGACGAAAACCCACGCCTCGTGCATCGCTTGGACAAGGACACATCCGGAGTTCTGCTGCTGGCCCGCACGCGTGACGCCGCCAAGGGTTTGACCGCCGCTTTCCGTCACCGCGATACGCGCAAAATCTACTGGGCATTGGTGGCCGGTGTTCCGACGCCTTACCTGGGTGAGATCAAGACCGGCCTTGTCAAAGCCCCCGGTCATGGCAAGCACGGCGAGGGTGAAAAGATGATCCCCGTGCACATGAACGAGATCGACAGCACGCCCGGTGCGAAACGCGCGCACACGCACTATGCGACCCTTTACCGAGTAGCGGGCCGCGCCGCCTGGGTCGCGATGGAGCCGATCACCGGACGTACCCACCAATTGCGGGCTCACATGGCTGCAATCGGCCATCCGATCATCGGAGATGGAAAGTATGGTGGTTCGGGTCAGGAGAACCTTGGCGATGGCTGGGGTGCGCAACTGGGCGGGATCATCAGCAAGAAGCTGCATCTGCACGCGCGACGTCTGTCATTCCTTCATCCAACGACGCGCAAGCCAGTGACGGTGTCTGCGCCGCTGCCTGAACACATGAAACAAAGTTGGGACACCTTTGGCTGGACCGAAGATCTGGCTGCCGACGACCCGTTTGAGGAACTGCAATGAGCGCACCCTTGTGTTTGGTCCTGTTTGATGTCGACGGTACCCTGGTCGACAGTCAGGGCAGCATCGTGCACTCGATGACAACCAGCTTTCAGGCGGCTTCGGTGCCTGTGCCGACGCGTGAGGCGATCCTGTCCATCGTTGGCTTGTCCCTGCCGCACGCCATAGCGCGGCTGGCGCCGGACCAAGCGTCCTCGGTTCAGAACGATCTGGTTGAGGGGTACAAAGAGGCATATCACGCGCATCGCCTTGATTTGGGGGCGGCCAGTTCTCCGCTCTATCCCGGTGCAAGAGAAGCGATTGAAGCACTGCACGCCGTGCCCGAGGTACTTCTTGGGGTGGCCACCGGCAAATCACAGCGCGGGTTGGATGCGCTGATCGAAGCGCACGGGTTGGAGACGTATTTCGTGACCCGGCAGGTTGCGGATCACCACCCCTCAAAGCCGCATCCATCCATGGTGCAAACGGCGTTGGCGGAAACCGGTGTTGATCCGGACTGCGCGGTGATGATCGGCGATACAAGTTATGACATGGACATGGCAGCGGCTGCCGGGGTGCGCGGTATTGGCGTGACCTGGGGGTATCATGACCGGTCGGCGCTGACCTCGGCCACGTGTGTAATCGAAACCTTTGACCAGCTGCCCAATGCGCTGGCCGGGATATGGAATTGAATCATGAGCGACTGGAAACCGAAACGCTTCTGGAAAGACAGCACGGTTGCAGAGGCTGAGGGCGGGTTTACGGTTGAACTGGACGGTCGCCGGGTCAAAACGCCCGCCAAGGCGGGGTTGATCCTGCCGACCCGTCCCATGGCCGAAGAAGTCGCGGCGGAATGGGATGCTCAGGAAAAAGTGGTTGACCCCTCGACGATGCCGTTCACCCGCTCGGCTAATGCAGCGATTGACAAGGTTCGCATTCAACACGGTGAAGTTGCCGACATGCTCGCAGATTACGGCGACTCTGATCTGCTGTGTTATCGGGCAACTCATCCGCAGGAATTGCAGGATCGGCAGAGCGCTGAATGGGACCCGGTGTTGGATTGGGCGGAGGTGACGCTTTCTGCCCGGCTGCTGCCTGTCGCGGGGGTCTTGCACCAACCTCAGTCGGGTATGGCGCTGGAGACGTTGCGAACACAGGTTCATGCGCTGGATGCGTTTCAGCTTGCGGCCTTCCACGACCTTGTCAGCCTGTCGGGGTCCTTGATTCTCGGGTTTGCGGCTGCCTTGGATTGGCGCAATCCGGACGAAATATGGCGCATTTCAAGACTGGACGAAACTTGGCAGATTGAACAATGGGGCCACGACGACGAAGCCCACGCAGTCGCCGAGACAAAGAAGGCGGCGTTTTTGCATGCCAAGCGCTTTTTTGACCTATCGACTTGAGCCTTCCTGAGCTGAATTTTGGGTGTAAACGTAAAAACCTACCGGGTTGACCCATCGTTTTAGGTTATCCAACCCTTGACGTTTGTTTATGATTGCGCCCAAACTCATGCCCACTAAAGGGGAGACACCTTTGGGGTAACCTTTCCGGCATCCACTTGCCGGACAGAGCCGTTCCATACGGGACGGAAAATCAGGAAGAGGTAAAAATGAAAAAATCCGTAATCTTGGGCGCGGCAACAGTTGCCGGCCTGGCCGCAGGCGCAGCCGTGGCAGGTACTGTAGACGACGTAAAGGCGCGCGGTATACTGAACTGCGGTGTGACCACTGGTCTGGTCGGCTTCGCCGCACCCGATGCAAATGGTGAGTGGAAAGGCTTTGACGTTTCGCTGTGCCGTGCTGTTGCAGCAGCTGTTCTGGGCGATGCGAACGCGGTTGAGTTCGTTCCCACCACCGGCAAAACCCGCTTTACCGCGCTAGCGTCGGGCGAGATCGATATGCTGGCCCGTAACACCACCTGGACCTTCAGCCGCGATGTCGACCTGAAATTCGAGTTTGTGGGCATCAACTACTACGACGGTCAGGGCTTTCTGGCCCCTAAGGCACTGGGCGTAAGCTCGGCCAAGGAACTGGACGGCGCAACAGTTTGTGTTCAGACCGGCACCACGACCGAATTGAACCTGGCGGATTTCTTCCGCTCGAACAACATCAGCTATGAGCCGGTTCCGGTCGAAACCAACGCGGAAGGCCAGCAGCAGTATCTGGCTGGCGCATGTGACGTTTACACCACTGACGCATCAGGCCTGGCAGCAACCCGCGCCACGTTCGAAAACTCCGGTGATCACGTAATTCTTCCCGAAATTATCTCGAAAGAGCCGCTGGGCCCGTTGGTCCGTCACGGTGATCACGAGTGGGGCGACGTTGTCCGCTGGACTCTGAACGCGCTGATCTCGGCGGAAGAACTTGGCGTCACCTCGGCCAACCTGGAAGAGATGGCAGGTAATCCCGAGGCAAACCCGGAAATCAAACGTCTGCTGGGCGTAGAAGGCACTCTGGGTGAGATGCTGGGACTGGACGCCGATTGGGCCGCTCGAGCCATCGCGGCTGACGGCAACTATGGAGAAGTATTTGCCAAGAACATCGGCGAGGAAACTCCAATTGGTCTGGCACGCGGCCTGAACGGTCAGTGGACTGAAGGTGGTCTACTGTACTCGCCGCCGTTCCGCTAAGGCATAGATGGATGAGGGCGCAAGGAAACTTGCGCCCTCTTCTTTAATAAACTGCTGCGGGCAGATGCAGAGCGGGGACAACCTCGCCGAAGTAAAGTAGCCCGCAAGCTACGGGGATCCCAAAATATGTCGACTATGACTGACCCACCGAAAGCTGATTTTCGGTTGTCGATGCTCATAAACGATACCCGCTATCGCTCTCTTACGTTTCAGGTGATCGCGGCCATCGTTATTGCGCTATCCATCTGGTATCTTGGCAACAACCTGATCCAGAACCTCCGGGCCGCAGGCCTGAACATTTCCTACTCGTTTCTGAGCGATCCCGCTGGGTACGACATCAACCAGCGTCTGATCGAATATGACAGCCAGTCCTCACACGGGCGTGCCGCTGTCGTAGGTATTCTCAACACGCTTCTTGTCGCCTTTCTGGCCTGTATTACGGCCACTGTATTTGGTGTGATTGCAGGCGTTCTGAGGCTTTCGAACAACTGGCTCGTGTCGAAACTGATGGCCGTATATGTCGAGATCTTCCGGAACATTCCGGTTCTGATCTGGATCATCATCATCTTCACCATCATGACCGCAGTACTGCCGGGGCCGCGTGCGTTCCGCGGGGAAAACGCGACATCGAGCATGCTGTTTGATGCCTTTGCGTTCACGAACCGTGGTGTCTATATCCCACGCCCCGAGTTCGCACATGGCCTGTTCAGCGTCACATTGCTCAATTGGCTTGTGGTAATCGCAGGTTTGATCGGATCGTGGTTTGTCGCGCGTGAAATCGACAAGCGGGCAACGCACAAGCAAGAAGTAACCGGCATTCGCCCAAAAACCCTGATGCCGAAACTGGCCGTTTGGTTTGGTCCGTTTGTTGTGTTGATGCTGGTGATGGGCCTGACCTGGGACATCCCGGAACTGAAGGGCTTTAACTTCAGCGGAGGCATCAAAGTCGGTGGTCCTCTGATCGCACTGTGGTTCGCGTTGTCGATTTATACCGGTGCGTTCATTGCAGAAAACGTCCGCGCCGGTATTCAGGCAATCTCGAAAGGTCAAACCGAGGCCGCCGCGGCGTTGGGGCTGCGTCCGGGTCGCGTCATGAACCTCGTGGTTTTGCCTCAGGCGCTGCGGGTGATCATCCCGCCGCTGATCTCGCAATATCTGAACATCACCAAGAACTCGTCACTGGCGATTGCCGTGGGTTATGCGGACATCACTGCGACCCTGGGTGGTATTACGCTGAACCAGACTGGACGCGCGATCGAATGCGTTCTGTTGCTGATGCTGTTCTACCTGACCGCGTCGCTGCTGATTTCGATGGGGATGAACATCTACAACGCATCCGTCAAGTTGAAGGAGCGCTGAGCCATGGCCGATCAAACAACCAATCCGATCGCTTTCGTGGCCGAAGGGACAATCCCGCCGTCGCCACCACCGGCCAACCAAACCGGTTTGGTGAAGTGGCTGCGTGAGAATCTGTTTTCCGGTGTGACAAACACCGTCCTGACGGTTCTGTCGCTGGTCCTGATTTACCTTCTGCTGAAAAACACGTTGCCGTGGATTCTGAACGGGGTTTGGAATGCAAACTCGCTGGCGGAATGCCGTGAGATCCTGGCGGGCAAGACAGGGGCGTGTTTCGCGGTCCTGACCGAACGCTGGCCGCAGCTGATCTATGGGTTCAAATATCCCGCTGATGCCTACTGGCGTCCGAACCTGGCGTTTGTGCTGATGCTGGTTGCCATTGCTCCGGTTCTGTTCTTCGATCTGCCGCGCAAGCTGCTGATCTTTACCGGTCTTTACCCGTTTATTGCCTTCTGGCTGATCTGGGGTGGCACAATCCTTACGCCACTGGTGGCTCTGGTCGGTTGTGTGGCTGCGGGTGCCGTATTCCAGAAACTGGGCAAGAACAGCTTTGCCGCCGGGTTTTTCGGGGCCATCGTCGTTGCACTGATCGTGTGGAACGTTGGTGCGGCTCTGATCCCCGAAGGTGCGTCGGAAAACGCCTGGCTTTCGGCTGTTCCCAGCCGGGACCTTGGTGGCTTCATGCTGAACATGATGCTGGGCGTGACCTGTGTGTCGCTGTCGGTGCCGCTGGGCATTGCCTTGGCGCTGGGCCGTCAGTCAGACATGCCGCTGATCAAGTGGGTCTGCGTCATCTTCATCGAATTCATCCGTGGCGTGCCTCTGATCACGCTGCTGTTCGTGGCTTCGGTGATGCTGGCCTATTTCTTCCCGCCTGACAGCACGGTCGACCTGTTCCTGCGCGTTGTGATCATGATCACCATGTTCTCTGCCGCCTATATCGCCGAGGTGATCCGCGGCGGTCTGGCAGCGCTTCCGCGCGGGCAGTATGAGGCAGCAGATAGCCTTGGTTTGGATTACCCGCAGGCGATGCGTCTGATCATTCTGCCGCAGGCTCTGAAGATCTCAATCCCTGGTATCGTGAACGTGGCCGTTGGCCTGTTCAAGGATACCACGCTGGTTTCGGTCATCTCGATGTTCGATCTGGTGGGCATGATCCGGGGTCCAATTCTGGCGTCGACCGAATGGAACGGCGTCTATTGGGAGCTTCTGGGCTTTGCCGCGCTTCTGTTCTTCGTCGTCTGTTACGGCATCTCTCAATATTCTCAGTGGCTCGAGCGTCGCCTTGCCACAGATCATCGTTAAGGAGTTCAACACATGTCTGAACTTGCAATTGACCGCGAAATCGACCGCTCCAAGATGCAGGTGAGCGACGAAGTCGCCATCGAAATCAATGGAATGAACAAGTGGTACGGATCGTTCCACGTGCTGCGCGATATCAATCTGACCGTCAATCAGGGCGAGCGGATTGTTATCGCAGGCCCGTCGGGCTCGGGTAAGTCCACCCTGATCCGTTGCCTGAACGCGCTGGAGGAACACCAGCAGGGCAAGATCGTCGTGGACGGGATCGAGTTGTCCAATGACCTGAAAAACATCGACAAGATCCGGTCTGAGGTTGGCATGGTGTTCCAGCACTTCAACCTGTTCCCACACCTGACCATTCTGGAAAACTGCACGCTGGCTCCGATTTGGGTGCGCAAGACGCCCAAGAAAGAGGCAGAAGAGCGTGCGATGCATTTCCTGGAAAAGGTGAAGATCCCGGAGCAGGCTGACAAGTATCCGGGTATGCTCTCTGGTGGTCAGCAGCAGCGTGTGGCGATTGCCCGCTCGCTCTGCATGATGCCGCGGATCATGTTGTTCGATGAACCGACCTCGGCGCTTGACCCGGAAATGATCAAAGAGGTGCTCGACACCATGATCGAACTGGCCGAGGAAGGCATGACCATGCTGTGCGTGACCCACGAGATGGGCTTTGCCCGTCAGGTCGCCAACCGCGTGATCTTTATGGATGCCGGTCAGATCGTGGAACAGAACGAACCGGAAGAGTTCTTCAACAACCCGCAGAGCGAGCGGACCAAGCTGTTCCTCAGCCAGATTCTGGGTCATTGATCCCTGCTCAATTAAAGAAAAGGCGGGGTAATGCCCCGCCTTTTTCTATTCGATCAACTCACGCGGGATGGTGAACCCCAGCACTGTGCCGGATTGCCATTGGACCTCGGCCCAATTGTCTATGTCAAAAGTCATGACTGTTGTGGCACAGGTCGGATAGTCGAAAAAACGCATGTGGTCCGGGGGCTGCTGCACAAGGCGGTTGGCGAAATCGGCGATTCCGGGATTGTGGCCCAGCATCAACACAGTTAGTTCCGTGGCTCCGGAAAGCTCTCGCAACATGTCTTCTGAATCAGCGTGGTAGAGCGTTCTGTGAAAACGAACCTTTTCGGCCTGAAAGCCCATCCGGTCCCAGGTTTCGCGGGTGCGGGTTGAAGTCGAGCATAGCACTTCATCGGGCAGCCAGCCGTTTTCCCGCAACCACCCAGCAATAGCGGGGGCTGATCTGCGTCCACGCTTGTTCAGCGGACGTTCATGATCGCCCAGCTCTGGATGATCCCAGCTGGATTTCGCGTGGCGCGTCAGGATCAGTGTACGGGTCATGACGGGTGAAAGGCCCTCATATGATGGGCCGACTGTTCGGGATCGCGCCGCGCGCCTGCGCTGAGCGGGCAGGCGAGGCGGGCCAAACATCCACCTGTCATGCAGGTCTGACCTTCTGGTGTGTTTAGGTGATCGCGGCAAGCGGCGATGTTATAGAATTCCTGCGCATTCAGCGCCCCGACCGGGCAGGTCGTTGTGCAAGGCGCGGCGCAGGTTTCACAAGGTGACACGCCGGAGTTTTCGGGGATGGCGAATTCTCCTGCAAAGTGCAATGCGCCGCGATACGAAATCATCATGCCAACGGTGTCATGCACCAGCGCGCCAACCGGGCTGCTGAACGTACGCCCTGATTTGAGCGCCCAGTCAATGAATGGCGTGTACGGGGGACCCCCAAATGGGAAATAGGCCCGAGCGCCGAGCGTTAGCGCCATCTTGCTGACCACCCGTGTCGACCATCTGTCTACCGGGTCGGGCTCTTGCCATTCCGGCGATGCTTTCAGGATGGGCCAGAAATCCGCGCCGGCCCCTAACAGGATCAGTGTCCCAGTCTCGAGCTGCTTGGTTGCAGCACGACGTGGATGCAGCGCGCCCATGACGATCAATCCCGCCCGACGGGCTGCGTCCTCAACCTGTTCGTATCTCGCAACACTGGGATCAGAGGAAGGTCGTGCAAGATGTGTCATGTCTCCTCCTCTCGTGCGGGGTTCAGTCTGGTCGTATCAGCGACCCAGCCCCGTGTTCCGTGAACAGCTCCAACAGCACAGCATTCGGTGCGCGCCCGTCAAGTATGACAACAGCACGTACGCCACTGTGCAAGGCATCCAGCGCGGTTTCGGTTTTGGGGATCATGCCGCCGGCAATGGTACCTTCGCGGGTCATCTCCCTGATCTGGCCCGCCTTCAGTTCGGTCACGACGTCGCCCGCCGCGTTCTTGACACCCGAGACGTCGGTCAGCAGCAACAGACGGTCAGCTTTGAGCGCCGAGGCAATGGCCCCGGCGGCTGTATCACCGTTGACGTTGAATGTCTCACCGTCTCGGCCCGCACCTAGCGGAGCGATCACCGGGATCACGTCATGTGAGAACAGGTCATGCAAGATCTTAGGGTTCATGTCAGAGGGGGTGCCAACAAAGCCCAACGATGCATCTGTCTGGTCGCAGACCATCAGGTTCGCATCCTTGCCAGACAGGCCCACTGCAGAGCCGCCCTGATCGTTGATCGCCTGAACGATGCGCTTGTTGACGAGCCCGGATAGAACCATCTCGACCACTTCGACAGTCGCCTTGTCGGTCACACGCTTGCCGTTCACGAAGTCGGACTGGATATCAAGCTTGCCCAGCATCGCATTGATCATCGGGCCGCCGCCATGCACAACCACAGGGTTCACACCCACCTGGCGCATTAGAACCACGTCACGGGCAAAGCTCTCCATCGCTTCGTCGCTGCCCATGGCGTGCCCGCCCAGCTTGATAACGACGATAGCCCCGTCATAGCGCTGCAGATAAGGCAATGCACTGTTGAGTGTGGCTGCGGTGGCGATCCAGTCCCGGTTCATATCTCGTGTCTTCATGGCTATAGTCCCTCTGGAAAACCGTGTTAGGACCTTTGCACGGCGCTGCCAAGGGCGAAGCTATTCCAGATGCGCAATGATGGACCGTAGGGTCGCGATTCCGTCGCCCTTTTCGGATGAGGTCAGCACGATTTCCGGGAATGCCGCGGGATGTTTGGACAGGGCCGCACGGGTCTGTTCCAGCACCTTCTCACGGTCCTTGGTCTTTACCTTATCTGCCTTGGTCAAAACGCACTGAAAGGTCACGGCACTGGTATCCAGAAGCTTCATGATTTCGGCATCGACCGGTTTCACGCCGTGTCGCGAGTCGATCAGGACAAAGGCACGGCGCAAGGTCTGGCGACCGCTGAGGTATTGTTTCAGCAGCTTCTGCCATTTCTCGACCACTTTCACCGGGGCGTTTGCATAGCCATAGCCCGGCAGGTCCACGAGATATAGCTCGGGGCCTTGGGTGAAAAAGTTGATCTCTTGCGTGCGACCGGGGGTGTTGGAGGCGCGAGCCAGGCCTTTCGTGCCGGTCAAAGCGTTGATCAGGCTGGATTTGCCAACATTCGAGCGCCCGGCGAAGCAAACTTCAAGCCGGTCAGGGGCAGGTAGGCCGTTCATTGCGACAACGCCTTTGACAAACTCGGACGGGCCCGCAAACAGCTTGCGTCCGCGTTCCTTGGCGAATTCGTCCGGCTCTTCGGTCAGTGGGAAGGGAAGCGTTGTCATAGCACCTGCACCTCATCGTTCAGTCGGATCTCACCGCCTTGTAGAACTTCAGCATAGACGCCGAAATCCTGATGGTCCCAGCTGCTCAGAGCGCGCAAGGTGTCCGCGTCCCGTTCGCCGGTTTCGGGGTTGGCGGTGGTAGCCATACAGCGCGTGATACGTTCGCGCACTCTAAACACGGCTTCACCAACGCGAACGTCACGACCCAGCCAGTCAAACTCCTCCCACAAAGGCAGACCTTCGAACCAGATATTCCCGCGCCATCTGACGGTGGACAGTTTCTGGTCCAGTTTCTGTTCGACCGCGCGGTGCGAAGCCATGTTGCACAGGCTGACCGACGGAAAGTCACTGTCGGTCATGCCCCGCCCCGGCACCCGGACAATCCGGGCCGATGCGGCGCGGTCTGCGGGCATAAGCGGCTTCACCCAATCCAGAAAGACGTCTTGCTCGGTGTCGGGCTGAAAACTCAGATCCGCTCGTTCGGGGTGGCGCAAGGTCACTCTGTCCCCCAGCATCTCTGCCGAGATTGCCGCCAGTTTGGGTGCTTTTGCCGCACGGCTGAAGTTCGAACAGGGGGCCCAGTCCGAACCATCGGTTTTCGCCGCTTCATGAGCAACCGCCCAAACGCGATCCCCGGGCATGGTCTGCCCGGGGATGACTGTGACTTGGGTCAGGGCTTCACGCCCATGGCTTTTGATCGGGTGGCGCCAAAGGCCTGAGACCGTTCCGCTCATTTGTTGTCCGTCTTTGGCGTCCGCTTGAAGCCGGATTTGATGTTGCCGAATACATCAGGCTTGTAGCCCTGGCTGCGCATGATCAGATATTGCTGCGTGAACGTGATCGTGTTGTTCGCGATCCAGTACACGACCAGACCACTGGCGAATCCGCCCAGCATGAACATGAAGACCCATGGCATCCAGGCGAAGATCATCGCCTGCGTAGCATCGGTTGGTGCCGGGTTCAGCTTCTGCTGTAACCACATCGAGATACCCAAAAGCAGTGGCAGAATGCCGATGAAGATCAACGCCATCAGGCTTTCGGGTGCAGGTGCGGCCCAGGGCAGCAAGCCAAAAAAGTTGAAGATCGAGGTCGGATCCGGCGCACTCAGGTCCTGGAACGGGCCGAACCATGGGGCCTGACGCAGTTCGATGGTGACGAAGATCACTTTGTACAGCGAGAAGAAGATCGGAATCTGCAGCAGGATCGGCAGACAGCCCGCGGCGGGGTTCACCTTTTCCTTCTTGTACAGTTCCATCATGCCCTGCTGCATCTTCTGGCGGTCGTCGCCTGCGGCCTCTTTCAAGGCTTCCATTTGCGGCTGCAACTCCTTCATCTTCGCCATAGAGACGTAGGATTTGAACGCCAGCGGGAATAGGATTGCCTTGATGATCAGCGTCAGGCCGATAATAGACCAGCCCATGTTGCCGATCAGTGCGTTGATGTTGTGCAGAAGCCAGAAGATCGGTTTGGTCAGGAAGTAAAACCAACCCCAGTCGATGCTGTCGATGAATTTCTGAACGCCTTCGGCTTGATACTCACGAATGGTTTCCCATTCCTTGGCACCGGCGAACAGCTGGGTTGTGACCTCTTCCGCAGTGCCGGGCGCGACTGTCAGGGTCGGCAGAACGGTTTCTGTCTGGTAGATTTTGCGACGCGCGTCGTATTTGGCAGCGGCTTTGAAAGCGGCACCTTCTGCCGGGATCAGGGTGGTCATCCAATAGTGATCGGTGAAGCCGATCCAGCCGCCTTCCTTGACCTGAAAGACCTCTGCCTGCGCACGTTCGTTGGGGTCAATGTCGAAGTCGCGTACATCGCCATAGTCGATTTCGTCCAGAACGCCATCGGCCATGACCATCACACCTTCATGAAGAATGAAAAAGTTCTTCAGATCCGGCAGATCGCCATCTTCGCCGATGCCATGTCGCGCCAGAATGCCGTAAGGGGCCATTCCAACCTCGGTTTCGGTGGCGTTCTCGACCGATTGGGTCACGGTGAACATATAATTCTCGTCCACAGCGATGGTGCGGCGGAAGGTCAGGCCGTTGCCGTTGTCCCAGGCCAGCGTCACCGGCGTGTCAACACTCAGGGTTTCGCCCTGCTCAAGCGTCCAGAGGGTGTTGGGGCCGGGAACATCCGAGCCCGATACGCCTGCGCCGGGGGCCCAGCCATAGAGGGCGTAATAGGCGGATTCGCTTCCGACCGGTGACAGAAGCTCGACGATCGGAGAATCCTCGGCCAGCGAAACCTTGTAGTCTTTCAGCGACAGCTCATCAATTCGGCCACCAGCAAGCGACAGGCTGCCGGTCAGACGGGGCGTGTCGATGTTGACGCGGGGTGCTTCGGCTTCGGGCTCAGCTTCGGTGGCGGCTGTGGTTGTTTCACCGACTGTGCCGGTGTCAGCGGCGCTGGGCGTCTGAACCTCGTTGCCTTCGACGCTGGCAATTTCAGCCTGCTCTGTGGTCGGTGTTGGTTCCGGAGGCGGAAACAGCACGAACCAGACCAGGATCACGAGAAAGCTGAGCGCGGTTGCGAGGATGAGATTCTTATTCTGATCGTCCATCTGGGACAGCCACCTTGAGCAGTGAAAGACACCCGCTGGGTTCAACAGAGTGCAGGCCCAAAGGTCAAGTGGAATCGCTCGTCATTTCATCACGGATTGGTCTTCTGCGGCGCTTAATCCGGTTCTTTAGCCCGTTTGTCGTCCGATTTTGGGTATTCTGTCGATCTTGTTGCGGTAGGATGTAATCCAGTCTGCGGTTTTTTCGAAGGGCATCGGCTTGCCGATGCCAAATCCCTGAACGTGGCCACAGCCCAGCTGGGCCATCAATGCATGTTCGCCTGGGGTTTCGACGCCTTCAGCCAGTGTTTCGAGATGCAGCCGTTCTGCCATGGTCAGAATTGCGCTGGCCAGTTGCTGCTGGCTTGGGTCCTGATCCGCCCTGGTCACAAACGAGCGGTCGATCTTGATGCGGGACACGTTGAACCGCTTGATGGACGCGATCGAGGCATGACCGGTGCCGAAGTCATCCAGATCAATACAACATCCCATCGCAGCCATACCCGTGACATTGCGCGTGATCACGTCATCCGGCCCTCTGGAGAACACGGTTTCCAGTACCTCGACCGCCAGCCTATCGGGTGTCAGGTCGAATTGATCCAGTTCCCATTTCAAGCGGTCGATCAGGCCCGGGTCGCGCAACTCGTCCGAAGAAAAGTTGATGCCGATACGTGGCACGGACAAACCGGCTTGGTCCCAATCGCGCATTGCGGCAAAGGCGTGATGCCGAATGGCTTGCCCCAGCCGCCCCATAAGTTCGGCCTGTTCGGCGAAGGGCAGGAAGACATTGGGGGCCAATACTCCTTTTTTTGGATGTTCCCATCGAGCCAATGCCTCGAAGCCGGACACACGGCCAGTGTCTGTCGAAATCTGAGGTTGAAACCAGGGACGAATTTCACCGCTGTCCAATGCTGCGTCAAACTCCTTGCGCAGATTGGTTCTGACGAGCGCCCGACGACGTGTTCCGGATGAAAAGGCACGAATCGTCGAAGGCCCGTTTTGCCGCGCCTCAAGCAGAGCGCTGTTTGCAGCTTCGCACCAGTCCGTCGCGGAACCATCCGGGACATTGCTGCTGAGGCAAAAACCGATAGAGCAGGACATGTAGACGCCGGTTCCGTTCAGCATGATGGGGTCTTCGACGGCGGATTGCATACGGCCCGACATCTGAATGCAGGCTTCCAGATCAAGCTGCCTTGCGGGGTGAAGAACAACCATCATCTTGTTCTCATCGAGCCAGGTTGCACTATCGTTCGTACGGATCATGGACATGACACGGGAACAGAATTGTTGGGCCACGTGGTTTGCGGCCGCCTGGCCGTGCAGGTCGAGCAATTGCGCATAGTCATCCAAGATCACAGCGAAACAGGCCGACGTTTCACCCTTGCGGCGGCTTTCGGCGAAAACTTCTGCCAAACACTCGTCGAACCGGCCCTTCGACAACAGGCCACCCTGTCGTTTTTTCTGGCTTGTCGGGGTAGGTACAATTGCGCCGATACCTGCGAGCAGCAACGGCAAACCAAGTGCCATTGCGATCAATGCGCGTTCGCCACCGATCCAGAACGCACCCAAGCTTAGTGCCGGACCAAACGCCAGCACGGCAGGGCCGTTAACAACGGTTTTCAAGAATTGAATAAAACGGTCGACAGAGAGTTGGTTCCACATCGGGTTCTGGCCTTGGGCACTAATTGCCCATCAACCCTAGGAAACCAGTCTGAGTCAGTCGTTAACGCAACAGCGGAATTTCCGCTGAATTTTCGGATTTTTCGTCTGGATTTAATGAAAGTTTAATGAAATCAAAGAGTTTCGTGTCCAGAAGATGCGAAGGGCGCGCATTGGTTAACGCACGGAACATGACCTGCCGCCGACCCGGACTGTTCTTTTCCCATTGATCGAGAATCTGTTTGACCTGTTGCCGCTGCAGCCCGTCCTGACTGCCGCACAGATCGCAGGGGATGATCGGATATTGCATGGCGTTGGCGAATTTTTCGCAATCGGCTTCTGCGACATGGGCAAGCGGGCGGAAGACGAACAGATCGCCCTCTTCATTCACCAGCTTCGGTGGCATGGTGGCCAGACGACCACCGTGGAAGAGGTTCATGAAGAAGGTCTCAAGAATATCGTCGCGGTGATGGCCCAGCACGACGGCGGAACACCCCTCTTCCCGCGCGATACGATACAGGTTGCCGCGGCGCAGGCGTGAACACAGGGCGCAATAGGTGCGGCCCCGCGGGACCTTGTCCATCACAACGGAATAGGTGTCCTGATATTCGATCCGGTGCGGTACACCCATCCGATCCAGAAACTCGGGCAGGACCGTGGCCGGAAAGCCGGGCTGACCCTGATCCAGATTGCAGGCCAGCAGATCAACAGGCAGCAAGCCGCGCCATTTGAGTTCGTAGAGAACCGCCAGCAGCGTATAGCTGTCCTTGCCCCCCGAAAGGCAGACCAGCCAGCGAGGTGGCTTACCATCTTTGTCGTGGGCAGACGGGTCCACCATCCCGAATTGCTCGATGGCTTCGCGGGTCTGGCGCACGATGCGTTTGCGCAGCTTCTTGAACTCGGTGGTCGAGGGCGCGCCGGCAAAGAGCGGGTGGATATCGTCAGCTTCGTCAAACATGCGCAGCCCCTACAGCAGTTGGCGCAACCGGGCAAGGGCGCGGGTCAGCCAAGACGGGCCAGCACGGCATCCACGTCCAGCCCGGCGACCGATCCGGGGATGCGCCCGCTGTCGCCGGTCAGGCGTGTCCCGATGAAGCCGTCTGCGACTGCGCCGGGTGCGTGACGTAGCAGTTGCGCCGCCGTCAGCAGTAATGCGGTACGTTCCGCATACCACCGCGCCTCAGCCTCGGGCGGCAGGCCGGGCCAACGATTTCGATGCGCGGTCAATGCCGCGTCATATCCCCTGTCTGCGCCTGTCGCGGCGTCCAGTTCCGCCTTCAGCACATCAGCTGCCAACGGGTCGCGCGCCAAAGTGCGCAGGATGTCGAGGCAGATCACATTGCCTGACCCTTCCCAGATACTGTTCAGCGGTGCTTCGCGATAGATCAGGGGCAGGGGCGTGTCTTCGACATACCCCATGCCGCCCAGCACCTCCATCGCTTCGACCACGACGACAGGGCAGCGTTTGTTGTTCAGGAATTTGGCCAATGCGACACTGATGCGGGCAAAGGCTTTGTCTTCCGGCGTGTGCCCGTCAAATGCCTGCGCAACGCGCATCCCTAAAGTCAATGCGCCTTCCCAATCCAGTACAAGATCAGCCAGTACGGCGCGCATCAGGGGTTGGTCGATCAAACGGCGTTGAAAGGCACTGCGATGTGTCACCCAGTGATGCGATTCGTTCAGCGCGGCACGCATCAGGCCCGCCGGAGCCATGGCGGTGTCGAGTCTCGTATGATGCACCATCTCCAGAATGGTGCGCACGCCCGCGCCCTCCTCCCCCAACTGATACGCAAGTGCGTCGTGATATTCGATTTCGGATGAGGCGTTGGATGTGTTGCCCAGCTTGTTTTTCAGGCGCATCAGGTGGATCGCATTGCGCTCGCCCTCAAGCCAGCGGGGCACCAGAAAACAGGTTAATCCGCCGGGGGCTTGTGCCAAGGTCAGGAACCCATCGGACATAGGGGCGGAACAGAACCATTTGTGCCCGCGCAGACGCCAGTGATCGCCGTCGCGGGTCGCGATGGTGGTGTTGGCGCGTACATCCGAGCCGCCCTGTTTCTCGGTCATGGCCATACCCAGCGTTGCGCTGGCCTTTTGTGCGATGGGCTTTATCGAAGGGTCGTAGGTGCGGGCCGTGAGTTTCGGCTGCCAGAGGGATGCAATCTGGTCATCGGTTGCGAGCGCCGGGATTGCCGCGTAGGTCATCGTCATTGGGCAACAATGGCCGGGCTCAATCTGCCCGGCCAAATAGACCATCGCCGCGTGGGTTGCATGACCGCCGGGCCGCCCATCCCAAGCCAGGGCGGCGTAACCGGCGGATTGGCTGATCTGCATCATCCGGTGATAGGCCGGGTGAAACCGCACCTCGTCCAAACGCCTGCCGCCCTGATCGAACAGACGAAGCTCGGGCGGGTGCCGGTTGGCTTCGCGTCCAAACTCGCGCACTTCTTCGGTTCCAAGCGTTTTACCATAGGCGGCCAGTTCCGCAGCACGCCCACTCGCCATGTTCACCACGTTTTGCAGGACCGGGTCGGACGACCAAAGGTCGATGTCACCACGCACGGGTGGTTGATTCAGGACGTCGTGGGTCGGCAAGGAGCGGCGCGCTGGGGATGTCATCTGAACCTCGGGTTGAACTGGTCCAACTGTTCAGGCGCGCCGCGTACCGGTCAAGTCTGACGAGGGGTCAGGAGGGGTCGTTATGCTTGCAATCGGGTACCGGATCATACCCATCGCCGCCCCAGGGGTGGCACCGGCAAATTCGGTGCGCGGCCAGATAGGATCCTTTGATGGCCCCGTGTTTCTCAAGTGCTTCAAGCGCGTAGGCTGAGCATGTGGGCTGATAGCGGCAGTTAAAACCAACCCAGGGGCTGAAGATCAGCCGATACGCCCGAACGGGCAGGGCGACGATATGGGACAGAAGGGTCATTTGCCCGAAGCATGCACCTTGCGAAGCGCATAGCGCAAGTCGTCCAACAATGCGTCATAGGGGCGGTTGGCTGTGACCTCGGCGCGTCCGATCAGCACGTAATCCCATCCATCGCGGCCGGATACAGGCAAAACGGCGCGCGCGGCTTCGCGCAGACGGCGCTTGGCGCGATTACGAGCGACGGCATTGCCGACTTTCTTGGAGCAGGTAAAGCCCACGCGAATCCCTTGGGCTTCGTCTGCGGCGCGTTTACGGGCCTGCACCATCATCGAAGACGTTCCTTGCCTGCGCGCGCGGGCCGCTTTCAGAAAGTCGGAACGTTTCTTGAGAATGCTCAGGGTTTCAGGCGCGCAAACGGACGCCGCCGGGGGCGTTTCCACGGGCTGGTTCTTACCATCCACGAGGGGCCTCCGGCGGCGTCATGTTCATAACCTGACAGGTCGAGCGGTTTACGCGCTCAGCGACTTGCGGCCACGTGCGCGGCGCGCGTTCAGGATTTTGCGGCCGGCCTTGGTGGCCATGCGCGCGCGGAAACCGTGGCGGCGTTTGCGAACCAGGTTCGAAGGCTGATAGGTGCGTTTCATCGCTCCGTCTCCAATCTATGCGGTGGGGTGCGGCGCGGATTCGCCTGGCCCTAGTGTTCGAAGCCCGTCCTCTACTGGGTAGCGGGGGTTAAGTCAAACCCCTAGGTGGGGGTTTTCGCGCCTTTTGCAACAATTCTGTAATCCAGAGGGGCCAAAGGTTTCAAAAATCCGGGTCAGCCGCCCCAAACCCTCACATTCCCTGCTATACTCATCAACGCAGCGTGAGGCCCCTGTTGCCGGCGTCCCTGTCGGCGCATGTTACATGAAGAATGAAACGTACAAAACCGGACAGCTTCATGAGCGATACGACACAGGCCCCGCGTAGCGGGCTTGCGCGCCATATTCCTTTACTGGTGATTCTCGCCGTCGCTGCGGTGGGGTTCTTCACCTTGGGCAATTACCTGACTTTCGAGACGTTGCGCGACAACCGCGAGGCGTTGTTGGCCTGGCGTGATGCCAACTATTGGGCGATGGCGACAGCTTTTGTGGGCATCTACATTGTCATCGTCGCGTTTTCGTTGCCGGGTGCGGCGGTGGCGTCCATGACCGGCGGGTTTCTCTTTGGCCTGTTCGCCGGAACCGTGTTCAACGTGTTCGCGGCAACCATCGGTGCGTCGGCGATCTTTCTGGCGGCGCGCTGGGGGTTGGGTCAGTCTTTGACCGCAAAGCTGGAATCATCCGAAGGCACCGTCAAAAAACTCAAAGACGGGCTGCGTGAGAACGAAATCTCGGTTCTCTTCCTGTTGCGTCTTGTTCCTGTCGTACCGTTCTTTGTGGCCAATCTGGT
Source organism: Ruegeria sp. E8 (assembly GCF_056533985.1). Classification (NCBI taxonomy): domain Bacteria; kingdom Pseudomonadati; phylum Pseudomonadota; class Alphaproteobacteria; order Rhodobacterales; family Roseobacteraceae; genus Ruegeria; species Ruegeria sp. E8. Next base: position 33,566 of record NZ_JBQFOY010000020.1, on the reverse strand, counting down.
GCCGGCGCTGGTGGGAGTGAAATTCCGCAATTTCCTGATCACGACGTCGCTGGGCATCATTCCCGGCGGCATCGTCTATACCTGGATCGGTGTGGGCTTGGGCGGCGTGTTCGACCGGGGCGAGACGCCGGATGTCTCGCTGCTGTGGGAACCCTTTGTGATCGGCCCCATCATCGGCCTGTGCGTCTTGGCCGCTTTGCCGATTATCATCAAATCCCTGCGTGGTCGAAAGGACGACTGATACATGCAAGAGCTGAAAACCGATATCCTGGTGATCGGAGCCGGGTCAGGCGGCCTGTCCGTCGCGGCCGGGGCCAGCCAAATGGGGGCCGATGTCATCTTGCTGGAAGGGCACAAGATGGGCGGCGACTGCCTGAATTTCGGCTGTGTTCCGTCCAAAGCGCTGATCGCCAGCGGCAAGGCAGCGTACGGGCAGGCACATGCGTCGGCGTTGGGCGTGGCGAATGTCGTACCGCAGGTGGATTATGTCGCTGTAAAGGGTCACGTACACGACGTCATCGCCCAGATTGAGCCTATGGACAGTCAGGAACGGTTCGAAGGCTTCGGCGTCAAGGTTATCCGAGAATACGGCAGCTTTGTCTCTCCGACTCAGGTGCAGGCGGGCGATCGCCTGATCACTGCGCGGCGCGTGGTGATCGCGACCGGTTCGTCGCCGCTGGTGCCGCCGATCCCGGGGCTGGATCAGGTGCCTTTCTTCACCAACGAGACGATATTTGACCTGCGCGACAAGCCCGAGCACCTGCTGATCATCGGCGGCGGCCCCATCGGGATGGAGATGGCGCAAGCCCATATCCGTCTGGGCTGCGAAGTCACGGTGATCGAGGGCATGCAGGCATTGGGGAAAGACGATCCCGAAGCGGCCGAGATCGTGTTGGACACGCTGCGGACCGAGGGCGTGGCCATTCATGAAAAAGCCATGGTGGCACAGATTCGCAACAACAATGGCTTGGTCGAGGTCGTGACCGAGAATGGTGAGATTTTCACCGGCTCGCACCTGTTGCTGGCAGCAGGGCGCAAAGCCAATACCGACCGCCTGAATCTCGCTGCCGCCGGGATCGAACCCACCCGAACCGGGATAAAGGTCGACGAGGCGCTGCGCACCACCAACCGCAAGGTCTATGCCATCGGGGATGTTGCAGGCGGGATGCAATTCACTCATGTCGCGGGCTATCACGCAGGGATCATCATCCGCTCGGCCTTGTTCGGCCTGCCATCAAAGGCGAAGACGGCGCATATCCCATGGGCCACTTATACGGACCCTGAATTGGCGCAGGTTGGCCAGACCGAGGCGCAGGCACGCGCGCAACATGGCGACAGGGTCGAGATCGCGCGCTTTGACTATCATCACAACGACCGCGCCATTTCCGAGCGCAAGACGAGAGGCTTCATCAAAGTCATGGTCGTAAAAGGCCGACCGGTCGGCGCTACAATCGTGGGGCATCAGGCGGGCGAATTGATCAACTTGTGGTCGCTGGCCTTGGCCAATAACCTGAAGATGGGGCAGATCGCTGCAATGGTTTCGCCCTATCCGACGATTGGAGAGCTTAACAAACGCGTGGCGGGTGCCTATTTCTCGCCAAGGCTGTTTGAGAATCAGACAGTTAAACGAGTGGTCGGGTTCGTCCAGCGCTGGATGCCCTGACCGGAAAGGGAGCGCAATTTGAACTCGCTGTCAGGCCGATTTCTGATCCTGACCACGGTCTTCGTCATGTTGGCCGAGATATTGATTTTTGTGCCCTCGATTGCGCGCTTTCGCGAAGACTTCCTGCTGAACCGGCTTGAACGTGCGCAAATCGCCTCGCTGGCGCTGTTGGCCGACGACATGCTGGCCGAAGACCTCGAGGCCGAACTGCTGGCCAATGCGGGTGTCTACAACGTGGTGCTGCGCCGGGACGAGGTGCGCCAGCTGATGCTGTCTTCTCCGATCCCCGAGGCGATCACCAAGACCTACGATCTGCGCGATGCCGGGCCGTGGGTTTTGATCCGGGACGCGTTGAGGCGCCTGTTCACGCCGGAAAACGAAGTCATCCGTGTCATCGGTGAACCGGTCAAAGGGGCGGGGCTTCTGATTGAGGTCACCATCGACAGCATGCCGCTGCGCATGGCAATGACCGATTATGGGCTGCGCATTCTGGGCCTGTCCTTTGTGATTTCAATTATCACTGCATTCTTCCTGTTTCTGGCCGTGCGCGTTGTCCTTGTGAAACCGATCAAAAGCGTTGTCGGCTACATGCAGCGCTATGCGGGCGCGCCGGAAGATGCGCGTGGGATCATCTCACCCAATTCAAAAGTGACCGAACTGCGCGAGGCGGAAGAGGCTCTGCAACAGTTGCAGAAAGAACTGACGCAGGCCCTGAAACAACGAGAACGCCTGGCGCAATTGGGCGGGGCGGTGGCCAAGGTCAGCCATGATCTGCGCAACATCCTGACCTCGGCGCAACTGTTCACGGACCGTATCGAGGCCAGCGACGACCCGCTGGTCCGGCGCATGGCGCCGAAGCTGGTAAACTCGATCACGCGGGCGGTGTCATTGTGTGAAAGCACACTGGCCTTCGGTCGCGCCGAAGAGCCCGCCCCGACGCTGACCATGGTGCGCCTGCGCGATGTGGCCGAGGATGTCGTCGTCAGCGAACGGCTTGCCGTATCAGACACTGGCGTTGAAATCGTTAACGACGTGCCCGAAGATCTGGTCGCCCGTGCCGATCCAGAACAGATATTCCGGGTCATAATGAACCTGGTCCGCAACGCTCGTCAGGCGCTGGTGGCGTCCGGCAAACCCGGCAGGATCACGATTGCCGGATGCGCGTATGAAAACGACTGGTGCGTGGAGGTTCGCGATACCGGCCCCGGTCTGCCGCCCAAAGCGCGCGAGAATCTGTTCACGCCGTTTCAGGGCGGGGTGCGCAAGGGAGGTTCGGGTCTTGGACTTGCGATTTCGCAGGAGCTGGTGCGCGGACATGGCGGCGATCTTGTGCTGACTGAGACCGGGCCGCAGGGAACGACGTTTGAAATCAGGCTTCCTCGGGGCGAAGTGACTTTTTAAAAATTTATTGCAGAATCGACTTGCACGTCCCGAACACCGGGTCTAAATACCGCCTCACCAACGCGGACCGATAGCTCAGCTGGATAGAGTACTTGACTACGAATCAAGGGGTCGGGGGTTCGAATCCTCCTCGGTCCGCCATTAAATCAACGACTTAGATTTTGGCGGTTGCTTCTGAGGCCTTGTGGGCGAGACAGGAGCGAGACAAAACGAGTCGATCTACGCAGATCAAAAGTAAATATTTCCGGTCACATATGCGAGCGAAGGTAATTCGCAAGGCTCATACTCACCCGAGCGTACGACTTGTCCAATCTTCACGATGCGGGGCGCAGAGTCGTCGGCCAGCGCCGGATCCCGAACGGATTGAGTTGACACATTCGCTCTTGGGGCTGACGACCGATCTAATTTCTGATCCCGTCGATCCACGCCGCAACCGCAACCGCCATCGACTTCAAGTGGTCCGCGTGGGTAAAGCCTGAAATGCGTTTGCGTGATTTCAGGTCGTGATCTCCCTCTTCGAACCAAATTGGTCTCGCGCTCTCTGACAGATCAGTGTTGGTGTTCGTAGGTTTCGCAGATGTTTAGTGCGAAGTTTTTCGGGGTTTTCAGATAGGATGGTACGGATATCGGCGACAATGTCACAAAGGTATCAAGCTCGCGAAGCTCCCGCGAAAGCTCGGTCACAACCTGCTTTATCAATAGATTCCCAAAGCTGATGCCCGCCAAACCCTTTTGGCAGTTTGAAATGGAATAGAACGCCGGGACCTTTGCCTGCTCGGCTTCGATCGGTTCTCGTGCTTCGGATAGAAGCGTATCTATTGCATTCGGGATTTGAGCGGTCAGAGCGACCTCAACAAAAATCAGTGGCTCATCTGGCATCGAGGGGTGGAAGAACGCAAAACAACGACGGTCTGGCGGGAAGAGCCTTCGCCGCAAATTGTCCAGATCGTTGATATGGTGCACCGCTTCATAGGCGATGATCTTATCCAGAACGCGGGCAGGGGTGTCCCAGCTGATTTGCTTGAGGACAAGAAAGCCTCGGTTGAACCAGCTGCGCAATAAATGGACGAAATCGATATCCGTTCGTTTGAGTTCCGGTTTGGACTTGAGAAAGCTCAGCAGATCAACGCGCATGGCTACAAGTTCCTGCGTCGCACCAGACGGCTGGTTCAGCCGTCACAATAACTCTTGCCGCCGTGGCTCTGAAACTTTACTAAGCCTTTGATAAAGATTGACACTTTGGTCGCTGTCGTAGTGGCGGGCTGCTTCAGAAAGCTGATTTGCGTCCAACTCAAGTTGGTCATTCAAATAGACAAAAAGTCTAGTTTCTCCGCATCATTCAGGGTGTGGTAGCGCTCAAGGATCGTAGACGCGAGCGTGAAGCCGGAAACTTCACCTTCGGCAGATAAAAGCGCCTCACATAGTTCGGCAATGGACCGTTTGTCATCCTTGCCACGCCTTTTGTCGGGACGGTCCAGCAATTGGTTTAGTAGATCACCCAGAAACCAATTCCGCTGCATTTCAGGGCTCCATCTGGCTGCTCAAGTACTCGCCTGTTCGCCGGTAGTGGTCGACCAAATGCCGAGTTGCGCTGTCTGCGTCGTGGTTCAAAGCGGCGTCCAGGATTTGCTGATGTTCGGCGGCGATGTCTCGCTTTTTATAGCTCGACCCGCCGGCCGCCAGATAGCGGTAGCGAATGTTCAGGTCATAAAGCTGCGAGCAATACCGCAGCAGCAACGGCAGTTTCGAATTGTCCAACAAGGCCAAGTGAAACGCCTTATGAGCGTCCTCAAAGTCGCGCGCTCCGTTCTGGCTGGCCTTTTTCATATGATGGTGACGCAAGACAAGCCGATCTTCCCAGGCCGCATCCGCATTGCTGATGGAAGCACGCAACGCGGTTTCTTCAAGGTTGCATCGAAGCAGAAGGATTTCCTCAAAGTTACACTTGCTGACTGGCGCTGCCCGAAATCCGCGCTGATCAATCCGTTCGACCAGCATGTCCGAAGTCAAAAGGCTAAGCGCTTCACGAACCGGACTAGCGCCAGTGTCCAAAAGCCCGCGAAGCTGTTCGATCTTGAGTTTTTGACCCGGAGGTAATTCTCCGGTCAGGATCATTTCGCGCAGCCTTCGATACGCTCCATGAGTGGCTGATGTCTCTTTGCCCTCAGTATCAAGCATGGCGTCCATATCCGACTGTTCCTATTTCGCGGCAAATACTCTTGAGTGCACTTAACTGAAGGCACTCGTTCCAGTCGATAGACCAACTGAAAGGTTCAGCGAGCCTTCGTTGATCAACCAGCGCCGAAGCACAAAGCTACGCGCCCTGCTTTTGTGCATAGGATCGTTTTCGGCCAGCTTCCGGGCGGACTCAAGGCTGTCGGCGCGATAGATGATCAGCCCCATCCCCTTCATATGCTCGCCGGTTTCATCCGACATGGGGCCTGCAAAAGCCAGTTGCCCCAAACGTTCAAGCTGCGCCTGGTACGCCAAGTGATCTGGCAGTGACGCCTTTACATCATCCGGCGCTTTGGCTGGCGTGCTCAGCGCGACGTAAAGCTCCAAAGCAAGCGCACCGCGGCTTTTTGCTTCTGATTTGTAGTCTGCCCAAGCAACCATTTGCCGCCTCCAAAAATATCGATATTATTTGACATATGGCAAAATAGTCGGCAAAAATCAAGCAAACTGACATGGATGGTGAAAATGAAATACCTGGTGGGAGAGACTTCGGAAGGCACAGCGGTTTTTGCCGTAAACGGCGAAAACGCAGTGAATCTAACGGCTTTGGACCCTGCCGTCGGTTCGGATTTGATGGGTTTGATAGCCAAGCCCGAACTGGCCGACTCACTTGCCAGCAAAATTGACGCCGCAGACAGTGTGCCCGTGTCTTCCATCACTCCTGCATTGCCCGTTGCCATTCCCGGAACGATCATTTGCATGGGGTTGAACTACACGGATCACATCAAGGAAGGCGGGTATGATATCCCGGAGTATCCGACGCTGTTCATGCGCGGGAAGAACTCAATCATGGCGGCAGGGCAACCTATGGTGCGGCCTGCCTGTTCCGATAAGCTCGACTACGAAGCCGAACTTATGCTGATCGTTGGAAAACGCGGTCGCCATGTCTCGGAGCAGGACGCACTGGACTATGTCTTTGGCTACACTGTATTCAACGATGGTTCGCTGCGGGATTATCAGCGCAAAACCGTTCAGTGGACGCCCGGGAAAAACTTTGATGACACTGGCGCGATCGGACCTTTCACCGTGACGCCGGATGAGTTGCCCGAAGGCGCATCAGGTCTGAAGATCGAAAGCCGTGTGGGGGACGAAATCCTTCAAAGCTCGAATACCGCCAACATGATCTGGGGCGTTCGTCAGGTCATCGCGACGATTTCGGAGTACACCACTCTGGAGCCCGGCGATCATATTGCTCTGGGAACACCACCGGGTGTTGGACACGCCAAGAAGCCAAATCCTCGTTGGTTGAAGCCCGGCGAAACCGTTGAGGTCGAGATTGAAGGCATCGGAATTTGCGCCAGCCCAATCATTGACGAAAAAGACGCCAAGTCCAAGGTGGCCGCAGCATGAGCGCACCAACCGGAGCAGAGCTGGAGGCACTTCGCGCCAAGGCGCAGCAAGATCACCGTGATCTGCGCGAGCGCATTCCACGCTTGTCGGATGACGCGATCGCCTTGATCCTGCGCGAATCCAGATCGCACTACGCGTGGACCAACAAGCCTGTTGCTGATGACATACTTGAAGAGATCTACGACATCACGATCAACGGCGCGACCAGCATGAATACGTTGCCCGCGCGCTTCGTTTTCGTGAAAAGTCCCGAAGGGAAAGAGCGGCTTGCAAAGTCTTTAAAGCCGAAGAATGTGCCAAAGATGATGGATGCTCCGGTCACGGCGATCATCGCCTATGACATGGACTTCTGGAAGGAACTGCCCTTTCTTTTCCCGCACGAAGACCGTCGGCCATTGTTCGAAAACAAGCCCGACTACGTGGCGGACACGGCCTTTCGAAATGGCACGCTTCAGGGCGCTTACTTCATGATTGCGGCCCGGGCTGTCGGGTTGGACGTCGGCGCCATGTCAGGTTTTTCGAACAAGATCGTCGATGAGGAGTTCTTCGCGGGCACGACGCTCAAGTCCAATTTTCTTTGCAATCTGGGCTACGCGGACGAGACCGGATTGTTCCAGAAGCTTCCACGTTTTCCATTCGAAAAGGTTTGCTCTTATGCATGAGGAGGTGACGCTGTGGCTATGAAAGTGAAACCCGTCGTGACTTACCGCACGACAGCTCAGTGCCCGACACATGCGCGGACTGAAATACCAATTCGCGATCTTGATGTTGTTGTCGATGAACCCGTCGAACGCGGCGGGACAAATCTTGGTCCGTCTCCGACCGAAACCGCAATGGCAGCCCTGATCGCCTGTACGAATGTCATCGGGCACAAGAACGCACATCGGTTGGGAGTTGACCTCGGCACTGTGACAATCGACGCGAAATGCAGGCTGGATCGGCGCGGTGTCCTGATGGAAGAGGAGATCGATGTTCCGTTTCCGGAAATCGAACTCACCGTGAATTGTGAGACGCCCGCCAGTCAGGAGGAACTGACGCGCGTGGGCGAGGAGACAGCCAAGTATTGCGCCATCGCAAAACTGTTTGAAGCGGCAGGCACGGACCTGACCGTCAACTGGGTCAAAGCAAAAAAATAAAAAAGACCCGACTTTCTGGGAGGAGAGAAATGAAAAACTGGACCAAACGCAGCCTGGTGGGCGCTGCTCTGGCAGGCGTCATGGCGATGCCCCTCGCGGCAGAAGAGACCATCTCTGCCGTCGTAATTGATGGCTATCCCGACCGCGCGTTGTGGGTGAAAGAATTCACCAACTTCTTCATTCCAGAAGTGGACAAGCGGTTGGCCGATTCCGGCAACTACAAGATGAGCTGGCAAGAGAATTACGGCGGTTCGATCGTCAAGCCCAAGGGCGTTCTGGAAGGTATTCAGCTGGGCTTAGGGGACATTGGCATCGTTACCACAATCTTCCATTCTTCGAAGCTTCCCAGCCAAGGAATATCGGGCTCGACACCTTTTGTGGCATCGGATTCCCGCGCCGTCGCCAAGGCTGTTGATGAAATCGCTCGTGAATACCCGGCGATGCAAAACGAGTTCGCCGCGCAGAACCAAGTTTATCTTGCTACCGGCGTTGTGCTCGACACCTATCAAATCTTCTGCACGGAACCTGTTTCTTCGGTTGCCGATCTTGAAGGCCGCAAAATCGCAGGAGCAGGCCTGAACCTGCGTTATCTTGAAGGGATTAAGGATGCCGCCGGTGTACGCGGGGGACTAACCGATTTCTACAACATGCTTCAAACCGGCCTCGTCGATTGCGGCATGCTTTGGCCCGAAGCCGCAAAGACGTTTAAGATCGCGGAAGTAGCGCCGTACATGCTCAAGGCTGATCTGGGAGCAGTGAATTCCAAGACCATCACCGTCAATGCCGACTACTGGGCTGGCCTCCCGGACGAAGTCAAAGACGTGTTAAAGGCCGTTGCCATCGACTACCGTGACCATGTCGCCGGCATCGCGATGGATCGCGCCGCTGCTTCGCGGGATGCGTATGTAGAAGCGGGTGGAACAATCGTCGAGGTTTCGGACGAAGACCGTGCCGCTTGGGCAAACGCCATGCCGAATGTCGCGCAGGAATGGGCCGCGACGCTGAACGATAACGGCGAGCAGGGCACAGAGATGCTGGCCGCTTACCTCGGCAAGCTTCAGGATGCCGGATTCACCGGCGTGCGTGACTGGACGGCTGAGTAACTGTCTGGCGATCCACGAAAGGGGCCTTTCATGCTGAAGACCGCAGTTGCTGGCCTGTCGCGGGTCGCCAATTCGCTCGCAATCGCCGCCAACGCCTTGGGTACGCTCGTCGTCCTTGCGTTGGTGGTCATTCTGAACATTGACGTGATTGCACGCGGTCTTTTTTCGGCTCCGCTGCGCGGAACATATGAAATGGTGCAATTCTCGGTCGTGATGATCGTCTTTCTGCAATTGGCAGACGTTGTAAGAGTGGATCGGTTGACGCGTTCAGACGGGTTCCTGAACTTGCTGCACCATCGCCGCCCGGGTCTGACAGCCAGCCTGAGGCGCATCATCAACGCCATATCGGCAATCTTTATGGCTTTGATTGCGTATGTAACCTTCCCAGAATTTCTTCATATGTGGGAGACACAGGACTACTTCGGAGTACCCGGTCTTTTCACATTGCCATGGTGGCCGGTCAAACTGGTCATCGCGTGTGGTACTGCGCTTGCCTGCGTGATCTTCCTGCTCAAGGTCGTCACGGCGCAGGACCGCCCGCAACTTATTCGCACCCCAGAGCATGACGAGGCGGAAGAATGACGCCGATCGAGATTGGCCTGATCTCGGTCGTTGCCATCGTCTTTTTGATTTACGCGGGCGTCTACATTCCGATTGCTTTGGGCGTGGTCTCCTTCGTGTCGATCTGGCTGATGCGGGATAACTTCACGCTCGCGCTCAACCTGCTGAAGGTTGCGGTGGGCGACAGCGCGATGGAATACAGTTTCGCGACAATCCCGCTGTTTACCTTTATGGGGCTCATCGTTTCAAAAGCGGGGCTAGGCAGGGACATTTACGAAGTCATGACCATGCGGTTCCGCAAGGTCAAAGGCGGTATCGGAATGGCGACCGTCGGAGCAAATGCCGTGTTTGCGGCCGTTACCGGGTCGTCCATTGCGTCCGCATCCGTGTTTACCAAGGTCTCGGTACCGCAGATGATGGCGCAGGCATATAATCCACGTTTTGCGGTTGGGGTTGTGGCCGGGTCGTCGGTGCTGGGCATGATCATCCCACCGTCGGCGATGCTGATCATCTATTCCTTTGTCGCCGAGCAATCTGTGGGAGACATGTTCCTTGCGGGGGTCATTCCGGGGATTATGCTGGCCATCGCTTATGTCGGCGCGATTTGGGTCATGGGGCGTTTCACACCGGCATTCGTGGGTGGCCGGGTCGTCGAAGATACCGAATGGATGTCCGGTCGTGAGGTTGCATCCAAGACACTGCCGACGCTGTTCATCATCACCATTGTCCTGGGCGGAATTTACACAGGTTGGTTGACCGCAGTCGAGGCAGGGGCCGCAGGAGCCTTTGTTGCGCTGATCATTGCTATTGCCCGCAAGTCGATGTCACCGCGCGCGTTCTGGGACGCATTGCTGGAGACCGGGCACATCACAGCGGCGATCCTGTTCCTGATCACAGCGGCTTCGATCTATAGCCGTATGCTTGGTTTGGCAGGCTTGCCCAACCAATTGCAGGACCTGCTTGCTGGAAACTCAGCGTCCTTCTGGTCGATCATGCTGCTTTACGTCCTGTTGATGCTTTTCCTTGGAACATTGCTGGATACAGCGTCCATCATTCTGATCGTTGTCCCGTTGTTTCTGCCCATGGCCGAAGCACTGGATATGTCGTTGATCTGGTTTGGCATTATCACAGTTGTCGGCGCCGAAATCGGACTTTTGACCCCGCCTTTGGGCATATCTTGCTTCGTCATCAAATCGACGATCAACGATGACCGAATATCGCTCAAGGATGTGTTCATGGGCGCACTTCCCTTTGCGTTCGTGATGCTAATCGTTCTGTTTATTCTGATCGAGTTTCCGATCCTCAGCCTTGCCCTGATTTAAGGAGGCCCAGATGCGCTCTGTCACCAAAGACAATATCACCGACGTGTTCATGGGATACCTGTCCAAGGACACCGATCCGCGGATGAGAGAAATCATGGGGTCTCTGGTCAAACACCTCCATGACTTCGCGCGAGAAACCAACCTGACACATGACGAATGGCGCGCCGGGATTGCATTTCTGGAGGGCTGCGCTGCGGTGGAAACCGAGGACAGGCATGAATTCGTGCTCGCCTCGGATGTGCTGGGCCTTTCGTCATTGGTGGACATGCTGCATTCTAGTTCTAATGCAACAAGTTCATCCGTACTTGGCCCCTTCCATGTCTCTGGCGCGCCGCCTCTGCCATTCGGCGGGGATATGAAGCGCCACTACGGTGGGCCTGTGCTGCTTGCTGAAGGCGTGATCCGGGATACCGATGGTAATCCGATTTCCGGTGCAGAGCTGGATATCTGGCAAACCGCACCGAATGGAATGTATGCAAGCCAGGACGAAGAACAGGACACCTATTCTTTTCACGGCCTGATGACTACCGGTGACGACGGTAAGTATGCATTCACGACCGTCAAGCCAGTTGAATACACGGTACCGTCAGATGGGCCTGTCGGGGACATCCTGCGCGCCTGCGGCCGCCATCCCTGGCGACCCTCGCACCTGCACTATATCGTCAAAGCTCCTGGCTACCGTTCTTTGGTCACTGAGATTTTCCCCGACGACGATCCTTATTTGGATCAGGATACAGTGTTTGGTGTTCGGGATGATCTGGTGATGACCTATGTTGAAAGGCCAGTTTCAGAATTTCCTGATGGCATGGAGCTTTCTGGTAAGATCACTGAACCATTCTTGCACGTGAAGTTCGATGTGAAGCTTGCCAAAGTCTGAACGATATTGAGGAGGCTTGAGGTGCTGAAACATATCTTCATATTAGGTGCCGCGCTGATTTGCAGTAGTGCTATCGCAGAAGAGCGCCCGATCTTTGACGCGCATATTCATTACAGCCACGATGCCGTCAAACTGGTTCCTCCTGAACAGGTGGCTAATATCCTTCGGGATGCGGGCGTGCGTAAAGCCCTGGTTTCCAGCTCGGATGACAATGGTACTCAGCTGTTGTTGGCCGCAGCACCAGATATCGTTGTTCCGGCACTGCGCCCTTACCGGCGTCGCGGTGAAATCAACACCTGGATGCACGATGAAACCGTAATCGACTATTTGGAAGCAAATCTGGCCAAGAACGACTACGAAGCCATCGGCGAGTTTCACGCTTACGGAGACGACATTAAGACGCCGGTTATCCAGCGCATGATTGCACTGGCGAAAGAGCGGAACCTCATTCTACACCACCACGGCGATCGAGAGGCAGTTGACCTGATCTTCGAAACCTGGCCTGAAGCTCGGGTACTGTGGGCCCACTCTGGCTTTGATGATCCAGCGAGTGTTGTTGACGCGCTGGACACCTATCCCAGGCTTTGGGCCGATTTGGCATTTCGTTCAGACATGGTCTCACGAGGCAGTATCGACCCGAATTGGAAGGCTGCGTTCGAAGCCCATCCCGATCGGTTTATGGTCGGTACGGATACATTTGCGCCGGAACGTTGGTACTATGTCGGCCCCCACGCAGACTTTTCGCGTGAATGGCTGGATTTGCTGCCGGACCAGATTGCGGACAACATCGCCTATGCCAACGCAGAACGTTTGCTGGCATCAGAATGATCCGCTGCGCTGTCTGGTTTATGATTTGGTCCAGCACGGCTTTTGCTTGTGACGTAACTGGGCAACGTATGAATTCGGAAGTTCAAAACGCACCCGAAGTTTATCTGTCCGTCGATGAAATTCCGTTGGCTCAACCGTTTTCCGTACTGGTTTCTATTTGTAGTGAAACTGCCGTGGGCCAAATGCATGTGGATGCAATCATGCCGGCTCATCGACACGGTATGAACTATACCCCCAAAGTTACCGCCTTGGGCGGCGGAGCGTTCCGTGTTGATGATATGCTGTTTCACATGCCGGGTTTGTGGGAGTTGCAGGTCGATGTCGACATCAATGGCCAATCAATATTCTACTCGTCAGAAATTACGCTGAAATGAAGCTGTGGTTTTCAGCTGCGCTCATAGCCCTGACAGGTGCAGTGCGTGCAGAGGTCTTGTTGTCTGCAGACGAAATTGAACAAACGCTTTCCTTTGGGCCTTGGCCACCATCCTTCCAGTCAGACCCAAGCAATAGGGTTTCGAACAATGCCAGAGCGATCGCGCTTGGAGAGGCCTTATTCAACGATCCGGTGTTATCCGTCGACGGTGCATTTTCTTGTGCAAGTTGTCATGATCCTGAACAGGCGTTTACAACGTCGGAGGCGCAGGCGCTCGGCCGTGTACTGTTAGACCGAAACACTCCATCACTGCGGAACCTGGCCGGACTCCGCTGGTATGGGTGGGGTGGCAAAAGCGATAACCTTTGGGCAGCCAGCCTGCATCCGATCATCGAAGAACAAGAGATGGCGCACAGCCCCGAAAGCCTAAAAACAGCAATCTCTGAAAGTGTCTACATTGATGACTTTGAAGTCATATTTGGCGACATTCAGGTGCAAGATTCAGAGCTTGTGCTGGTGAACATTGCCAAAACTCTATCCGCCTACTTGGAAACTTTGGCTACGGTCCGAACACAGTTTGACGAATTCCGCGATGCATTGGAGAATCAAGATTTAGCAGCGGCTGCGAGCTACCCCGAAGCTGCACAGCGAGGTCTTCAGTTGTTCATAGGGCGTGGAAACTGTGTGTTGTGCCACAATGGTCCGAGATTTTCCAACAACGAGTTCCATGACGCTGGAGTGCCATATTTTCTGAATGAAACCGAGGTCGACGAAGGGCGGTTCGGTGGGCTGAACTTTTTACTCTCAAGCCCCTACACACTGGACGGCAACTGGAATGATGATCCGAACAGGCAAGGTGCTTGGGCGGTTCGAAATGTACGCCGGAGCCACGCTGATTTTGGAACCTTCCGCACGCCCAGCCTGCGCGGAGTGGCTGAAACCGCACCGTACATGCATGACGGCAGCCTAAAGGATCTGAACGCTGTGATCCGACATTACAGCAAAATCAATACGGAAAGGCTGCACGCCGACGGTGAAGCCATTCTCTCGCAATTGAATTTGTCTGAGCAAGAGATTTCAGACTTAGTTGCGTTTTTGATGACGCTGTCCAAGGCGCCTTACTAAAGCGTTTGCGTTTGTAGTGGGCCATGTCCTAGGCCTTTCATGCAGTTTCTGGACTACATGGCACCCTCCACCGGTTGGCTTGTTTCTTTCGGGCCGGGCTCGGATAGACGGTCGAAAACGCAGCCGGTCTGAATATTGGTTTAGGCAAGCAAAATCAAGTTGACGGGAAAATGCCGCTTCAGGTGGTGTTAGGTGATTTGGCCGGTAGGCTGTGGGCGGATGGACCACTCAACCATAGATCCCTTCACATAACACCCGGTCAGTAATGTTCGCGGTTTGTTAAGGCGGTGCAGAGCAACCTTTGGTTGCAGAAGCTTGGCGTTTTCATGCCTGCTCATACGGCTGCCTGATGCAGCGGGGTTAGGATGTTAAATAATGAACTTACGAAATTCATCTGGTAAGCACAGAAATTAAACTTGCCTGTCAGGCCCCGCGTCGCTGATCCAGGTGATGGTGATAGGCAGCAACAACAGCGAGCTACATAGCCTCAAGCGTATGTGAGAGACCGTTTCGGATGTGATCTTCCAACAGCTTCTTTGCGGTGCTCGCGTCTCTGGCCAATGCGGCATCGAACATGCCCTTGTGCTCCTTGACTGCCTCTTCACCGCGATAGGTCAGTACGAGCATCTGATACCTCAGATACTTGTCGTAGATGATCGAGTGCAGAGACAGAAGGTTTTTGGAGTTGCAGGCCGCGATCATTGCTTGGTGAAACTCCCAATCATATCGTTTCCAGGTTTCGTTTTCGGATTCGTCGCCCTTAAGAAGCTGCTGTTCCATCAGGTGCAGTTTGTGATGTGCGGCAACGAGGTTGCCTTCCCAGTCCGTGTCGCCATTCGCGATGGACAACTCCAAAGCGTGGCATTCCAACAGGACCCGCAGCTCTGCAATCTCGGTCAGGTCTTCTCGTGAAACCGGTGTGACCAGGAAACCCCGTTGCTCGGGAGCTTCGACAAATCCGTCGCTGGCGAGCCTGTTCAGCGTTTCACGAAGTGTCGAAAGGCTTGCCGAGTAGCGTTCCTTCAAGGCGTCCAGCTTCAGTTTGGAGCCGGGCTGCAGCTCCCCGAAGATGATGTCCCGCTTGATGCGCTGATAAGTGCTTGCACCTATCGTAGATGGCTGTTTCGCCATGCGTTTCACCCGATATTATCAGTTTCCTCGTTCAATTAGCATTTTTCAGAGAAATCAGCAATCCAAACTGATGTATGGTAAAAATAAAAATATCATACATTATTGCGGAATCGCGAAAACCCCAATACGGTCGTGGCCAAGTTGGGCAAAGCAGCCCGATCGCAATCATCGGTTTCGGGATTTTCCGGACCCTCCGGAAGGAAGCAAAGTGTCTAAGAACTTTCGCATTGCCATTGTCGGCATTGGTCTTGTTGGACGCCGCCACGCAGACGCGATCCGAGCGTTGCGCCATGTTGATCTCGTCGCGGTGGTCGACCCCAGCGATGAAGGTCGTGCTTACGCCGTTGAGCACGGGGTCGCATGCTACGAGACCCTCGAGGAAATGTTTGCAAATCAGACGCCAGACGGAGCTGTTCTTGCGACCCCGACCACGCTTCATGTTGATCAAGGCCTAACCTGTGTTCGACATGGCTGTCCCGTTCTTGTCGAAAAACCGATCGCCGTGGAAGCCACCGCTGCACTTGAGCTTGTTCAAGCAGCGGAGAAGGCCAATGTGCCCCTGATGGTCGGACATCATCGTCGGCACAATCCTCTGATCCGGTCGGCTAAGGAAGCCATTGTCGATGGGAAGATTGGAGATGTGCGCGCTGTCCATGCGAATTGCTGGTTCTATAAGCCAGACGAGTATTTTGATGCTGCACCCTGGAGAAAGAAACCCGGTGCAGGGCCCATCTCGGTCAATCTTGTCCACGATGTGGACCTGCTGAGGTACCTGGCCGGAGAAGTCATGTCCGTACAGGCTCAGTCGGCTGCATCGCAACGGGGTTACGACAACGAAGATGTTGCCGGAGCGTTGTTGACGTTCGAAAGCGGGGCGATAGGGACCATAAGTGTGTCCGACAGCATCGTTGCTCCATGGAGCTGGGAGATGACGTCTCAGGAATATCCAATCTATCCTTCAACCACTGAGAGTAGCTACATGATAGGTGGCTCTCATGGTTCGTTGTCTGTTCCCGATCTTCGCCTGTGGAGTTACCAGAGAGAGCAAAGGGATTGGTGGACGCCAATCTCATCAACCGCGTTGAAGAAAGGTGCGTCTGACCCTCTGGTCAATCAGCTTAGGCACTTTGTTGAAGTAGCCCGGAACGAAGCAGAACCGATTGTATCTGGATGGGAAGGTTTCAGAACGCTTCAAGTTATTGAAGCTATTCAGAATTCTTGCAGAACTGGCGAGACTGTCAGGATAAGAAACCTTCAGGAAACGCAGCAACAGAGATTACAGGCAATGAAAAATATCTGATATTTTGTAAAAAATCTTGCAAAATGTCCAAAATAGGTCAAAACTCAGAATCGGAAAAATGCATCATGATGTCTCAGGGAGGAGCAAAGTGATTACCAAACTTACCCGCCGGGCTGCTGTGTCAGCCCTGGTTGCAACCGGTGTTCTGTTTAGCGCAACAAGTGGTGCGCTGGCGGACGACAAAGTCCAACTTCGCCTCGCAACATCAGGATCGGAGACCGACCAGCGCTCGGTCGCCATGGCCGAAGTGTTCGCGCCTATGGTCGCTGATTTCGCAAGCTATGAGCCCAGCTATAATGGCACCATCTTCGCCCAAGGCACTGAGTTGGACGCCATCAGCCGGGGTAACCTGGAAATGTCGATTACCTCAGCGCAGGAACTGGCACAGTTCTTCCCCGAGTTTTCGATCTTTACTGCAGGCTATGTCCACCAGGACGCCGCGCACCAGGTGGCTGTCTTCAACGATCCCTTGATGGATGCCTTCAAGCAAAAGGCCGAAGAAGAACTGGGCGTCAAACTGCTGTCGGTCATGTATCTGGGCCGTCGTCAGGTGAACCTGCGTCAGCCCAAGGATGAACTTACCGTCAGCACTCCGGCTGATCTGGAGGGTGTGAACCTGCGGATGCCGGGTACAGATGCGTGGCAGTTCCTTGGCAAAGCGCTGGGTGCCGCCCCGACACCAATGGCGTTCTCAGAGGTTTACACAGCTCTGTCGACCGGTGCCGTTGACGGTCAGGACAACCCGTTGCCGACTGTGGTCGATGCCAAATTCTACGAAGTGACCAATCAGATCGTCCTGACATCGCATCTGGTTGACCTGAACTATATCGCCATCGGCAAAGAGGTTTGGGACGGTTTGACACCGGAACAGCAAGCCAAGGTTCAGGAAGCTGCGGATGCAGCGGCTGAATCCGGTCGCCAGAAGCAGCTTCAGAAAGAAGAGGATCTGGTGAGCTTCCTCAAAGAGCAGGGAATGGAAGTTTACGAGCCCGACCTCGCAGCGTTCCGCGATCAGGTGCAGTCGATGTATCTTGAAAGCGAATTCGCCGGGTCATGGCCGGATGGCGTGCTCGAGCAGATCAACGCTCTGGGCAACTAAGCTCGTCTACACAAGGGAGGGAGAACCACAATGAAAGGCTTCATAAAGGGGTTCTCCCGACTGACCGAAGCGATTGCCGGCGGGATGCTGGCGGCAATCTTCCTGATCTTCCTTCTGCAAATTCTCTTGCGTTACTTCTTCACCCCCGCTGGCTGGACGCTGGAATTGATCGGCATCCTCTGGGTCTGGGTGATCTTCTTCAGCTGCGCTTTCATCGTGCGCGAGAGAGATCACGTGAAGTTCGACATCATCTACCTTTCAGTGCCAATGCGCGTGCGTCAGGTCTTTGCCATGCTGGCCGCCGCGGCGATTGTCATTGGAATGCTCTACAGTTTCTTGCCGACCTGGGACTACATCGACTGGATGAAAATCCGCAAAACCTCGACCGTGCGTAATCCGTTCTCGGGCGAGAAGATACCATTGCGCACGGTGTTCTCAATTTATGCGGTGTTCATGCTGGTCGTGGCTGCGCGCTATGGGTGGCTGTTCTTTGACATCCTGCGCAATGGACCACCTAAAACCGAACTTGAAATGGTCGTGGGATTTAACGTGGTCGACGATCATCCCCGTGTCGATGTGGAAGACGACGAGGACGCTGACAAATGAGCTTTGAACTTCTTTCCTGCCTGCTGACGCTCTTTGTTCTGGCAGGCATCGGGACACCTATCGGCTATTCCATCCTTCTGGCCTCATTGATGTATCTTGGCGCGGCGGGTTTGGACGTCGCTCTGGCGGGTGAGAAGATCCTGCAGGGCTTCTACAAAAGCACGATCCTGCTTGCCGTGCCTTTGTTCATCGTCGCCGCGAATATCATGAACGCTGGGTCGATCACGGACCGTCTGTTGAACTTCTGTGTCGCTGCTGTCGGGCGGTTCAAGGGCGGCCTCGGGCACGTCAATGTTGTGGCGTCGTTGATTTTCTCCGGCATGTCCGGCTCGGCAGTCGCGGATGCCGCGGGGATCGGCAAGATCATCATTGAGATGATGACCAAGGATGGTCGCTATAGCCGGGGCTACGCAGCCGCAATCACCGCAGCGTCGGCGACGATCGGCCCCATCATTCCGCCCTCGATCCCAATGGTTCTGTATGCGCTGGTCTCAAAGGCGTCTATCGGGTCGCTGTTCCTTGCTGGCATTCTGCCGGGTCTGATCATGGGCATCGTCCTGATGGCGATGAACTATTATCTGGCCGGAAAGCGGAACTTTGCATTGGAAGAACCTGTTCCGCTGCGCGAGTTGCCGGCTAAAACCGCTAATGCGTTCCCTGCACTGCTGATGCCCGCAATCCTGCTCTACGGCATATATGGGGGCGTCACTACGCCGACCGAGGCCGCCGCAGTTGCTGCATTCTACGCCCTACTACTGGCAGCGTTGTTCTACCGCGCGCTGACCTTCCGTGGCCTTTATCAAGTGTTCGTCGACAGCGCGCGCTCGTCTGCCGCCGTCGGGGTGGTCATTGGTGGCGCGTTCATCCTGAACTTCATCGTCATTCAGGAACAGATTCCGCAGTCGATCTCAGCCTTGCTGGAGGGTTCGGATGTCAGCCCAATTGTGTTCCTGATCCTCGTTAACCTGCTGATCCTCGCGCTGGGCTGCGTATTGGACGCGACGACAATCATTCTGGTGATCGTGCCCCTGTTCATTCCAACCTGCGAAGCGCTTGGGATTGATCTGGTACACTTCGGAGTGCTGGTCGTCGTGAACTCGATGATCGGTCTGATCACGCCGCCCTATGGCATTCTACTCTTTGTGATCAACGCTGTGACGGACATTCCGCTGCGCGAGATTATCTCGGAGATTTGGGCTTTCCTGGCGGTGCTCATCTTCGCCCTGGTGATCATGATGCTGATGCCGGATTTGGTCCTATGGTTGCCACGTCTGTTTGGGTATCAGGGATAATGTGCCTGTCGGTTTCGACAACATCCATACCCGGTGATTTGGCAGAGAAGTTGCACGCCATCGCCGGTGCCGGATTTGACGGGGTTGAACTGCATGAACCGGATTTGACGGCCTTTGACGGGGCGCCATCTCAGATCCGGAATATTGCCTCAGACCTAGGGTTGAAAATCTGCCTACTACAGCCGTTCCATAACCTTGAAGGACAATCTGGCAGCGGTCGGCAGCGCGCCTTTGATCGGCTGAAGCGCAAACTCGACCTGATGAGCGAGTTGGGAACAGACTTGCTGCTTATCGGGTCCGCGTTCGAGGTCGATGCCGATGCGACCGAAGAACAGGCAATCGCAGATCTTGGCGAAGCGGCCGAGATCGCGAAAGAGATGGGGTTGCGTCTGGCCTATATGGGCTTGCCATGGTCGGATCTTATTCACTCGGATGAACAGGCGTTAGGCGTCGTTGAAGCCATCGACAACCCCCATTTCGGGTTGGCCTTGAACTCCTTCTTCTCGCTTGCCGACGGGTCCAAACCAGCCCGCCTTCGGGACATTCCTGGAGAGCGGCTGTTCCATGTGCAACTGTCCGATGCACCCCGACTTGAGATGGATATTCGCAGGCTCAAACGTCATTTTGGGCTTCTGCCGGGGCTTGGGTCGCTGAACCTTGCGGGCTTTGTGCGGGTGTTGTCCCGCGCCGGATACAAGGGGCCTTGGTCCATTGCGCGCGTCAACGAAGCAGCTCCTCAACCCGGTGGCCGGACACTGGCCCGAGACAGCTACAGGTCGCTGGTGAACCTGTTAGATGAGGTTGCCCGGACCGAGCCGGGAACCGATTTTGGCATCCCGGAACTGCCGGAGCGCGTCTATGCGTCAGGCTTTGAGTTCGTCGAATTTACAGCCGATGAATTAAGCGGCGCGCAGTTGGCAGACATTCTGTCAGCAATGTGCTTTCGAATGGAGCGAAAACACGTCACCAAGTCCGTCGAGCTGTGGCGGCAGGGCGCGATAAACATCGTTGTGAATACCGAAAAGGAAGGTTTTGCCCATTCGGCGTTCCTGGGTCACGGCCCCTCCGTTTGTGACATGGGGTTGCGTGTCAAAGATGCGGATCAGACGGTTCAGAGGGCGACCGCATTGGGCGCACCGAATTTCTCACAGCCGGTGGGAACAGGGGAACTGGATATCCCGGCCATTCGGGGCGTCGGCGGCAATGTCGTCCATTTCATCGATGAGAAATCCGATCTCCATCGGGTATGGGACATCGAGTTCGAGCCGGTTGCGAAAACCAAAGCCACCCAACCTGCCGGTCTGCGTCGTATCGACCATCTGGCCCAGACGATGCGTCACGATGAGATGCAAAGCTGGCTGCTCTACTACATTTCGACTTTCGAGATGGCGAAATCGCCGATCGTGAACGTCGCCGACCCGTCCGGTGTCGTGCAAAGCCAGGCTATCGAAAGCCCCGAAGGGGAAGTGCGCTTAAACCTGAATGGGGCAGTTGGGCGTCGAACACTGGCGGCTTCGTTCCTTGAAGATGGGTTTGGGGCTGGTGTTCAGCACATCGCCTTCCAGTCGGATGATATTTTTGAGACCTCAGCTCAATTGCTCAAGTCCGGCTTTCCCAGCCTGGCCATCCCTGAAAACTACTACGCTGATCTGCAAGCGAATTTCGGATTGGATGACGATCTGATCGCCCAAATGCGCCGGGGTAACATACTCTACGATCGGGCAGCGGGTGCTGAGTATTTTCAGATATACAGCCGCCCCATCTTTAACGGCTTCTTTTTCGAAATTGTTGAACGCCGCATGGGCTATGCCGGTTACGGTGCGCGTAACGCGCCCATTCGCCTCGCCGCACAAAGCAAAACACAGGCGGTGAAAGAGGTGCAAACGCAATGACCGCGCAGATGACAAGCGATGAGCGTGCCGTTCGCCAATGGTGGCGTACCTCCATAATCGACATGAAACCCGGCCAGATCGCCTTTCGAGGCAACGCCATTGAGGACCTGATCGGGAACGTATCTTTCCCGCAAATGATCTGGCTGATGGTGCGGGGCGATCTGCCCAGCGACGCGCAAGCGCGCCTGTTCGAGGCGGCTTTGGTCGCAGGCGTGGATCATGGTCCGCAAGCCCCCTCGATCGCGGCGGCGCGTATGGCCGCGACCTGCGGTGTGGGTCTTAACAACGCGATGGCGACTGCGGTGAACATGCTGGGCGACGTGCACGGCGGGGCAGGCGAGCAGTGTGCAGAGCTGTACTATGATATCGCGGCCCGCATGGATGCGGGAGCTTCGCTGAATGACGCTGTTCGGGATGGCTTGGACAGTTGGCGCGAGACCTACGGCAAGATCGTATCGGGCTTTGGTCACAGGTTTCACAAGCCCGTCGATCCACGCGCACCACGATTGATGCAACTTGTTCGTGATGCGGCGGTAGAAGGCACAGTTTCTGGCCGGTTTGCCGATATCGGAGAAGAGGTTCAGGCCGAACTCGGTCGTCAACGAGGCGGTCGGCCAATTGCCATGAATATCGATGGCGCGACAGCTGTGATCTTCTGCGAGCTTGGCTTTCCTGCGCCCTTGTCGCGGGGGCTGTTTTGCCTGTCCCGCTCGGTTGGAATACTTGCACACGCCTGGGAGCAGATGAACCAGGGGGGGCGGAACAAAGGGCCGATGCCCCCGAATTACTTACCCCTCTACGAAGACAGGAATGATGACACGTGAGACATCGAAATCCTTCCGGGTCGGCCTTATAGGCTGTGGTCGTATCAGCGATATCTATCTAAAGACACTATCCAAATTCTCAAACGTCGAGGTCGTGGCTTGCGCAAGCCTTGATCCTTCGGAAAGCCGCGCCAAGGCGGATCAATACGGAATCGCCACGGCCTGCACGCCAGATGACGTGTTTGACGATCCGACAATTGACTGCGTTCTGAACCTGACAATTCCGGCGGCGCATGCCGAAGTCAGCCTACGTGCGTTAGAGGCGGGCAAGCACGTCT
Organism: Ruegeria sp. E8; assembly: GCF_056533985.1. Taxonomy (NCBI): domain Bacteria; kingdom Pseudomonadati; phylum Pseudomonadota; class Alphaproteobacteria; order Rhodobacterales; family Roseobacteraceae; genus Ruegeria; species Ruegeria sp. E8. The sequence continues at coordinate 11,170 of NZ_JBQFOY010000020.1, read as the reverse complement.
ATTCCGAAAAGCCACTGGTTATGAACCGAACGGATGGTAAGGCGATCTTGCACATGGCCTCCGAGATGGGGCTGCTGGTCGGATGTGCGCCCGACACGTTTCTGGGCGGTCGCTGGCAGACCGTTCGGCGCTTGATCGATGAAGGCGCTATCGGAAAACCAACAGGGGTTTTTGCCCATGTCGGGACCCACGGGACGGAACGCCACCATCCCAACCCGGATTTCTACTATAAGGCAGGTGGTGGGCCCTTGCTGGACCTTGGGCCATACTACCTGACCGCCATGATCTGCTGCCTTGGTCCCGTTGACCGGGTCGCCGGAATGGCCCGGCGCACGTTCGACAATAGGATGATCGAAAACGGTCCTCGCAACGGCGAATGGATGGATGTCGAGGTCGACACACACTCCTTAAGCCTGCTGCAGTTCTCTTCAGGAGCTATAGGATCGATGACCATGAGCTTCGACGTCTGGGACAGCGAAACTCCGCGGTTCGAGATCTACGGTGAAAACGGAACCATCAGCATTCCTGATCCTGACCCGGTTCACGGTGCCAATATCTTTCAAGGGGATGTCTGGCTGAAAACGCGGGACACCTCGCGCTGGTCTCATCAGCCTCGTCCAGCCGGCCGCGAAGACTGGCAGGTGGTCGAAAACAAACACGGGTTCAACGAAGACAGCCGCGGGCTCGGCCTTTTGGATCTGGCCCTGGCGGCACAAGAAGGACGCCAACCCCGTGCAAGTGGAGCGCTTGCCTACCACGTTTTCGAGGTCATGGACGCGATTGAACGAGCGCCGAAATTCGGCGCCTATCAGACAATAGAAAGCCGGTGCGTAGCACCGGAACCTCTGCCGGTCGATTTCCTGAACGATGAGAGGAAGGAGTTGGTCCATGCCGATTGAGACACTCGACTTTGCCCAGCCATTCTTTCGTGTTCAGCACATCACTGATGAAGACAGAATATCTGTCGAGGGTCGCGCCATTGTTCTGAATCTCGGGGAGAGGGGCCTCTCTGTCGAGGATCAAACCGTTGCACCGCTTTCCTCCGTGATCGTGCAAGACAGCACGCTTAGCGGCGTGAAACGTGCAGTCATTGTCCACGGTTTCGACGCCCATGCCGATGAAAACGAGTTGTTCGCATGGGTGAAAGATACATGGCCATCTGCTTTTGATGTTCGCCAAGAGGAGCGTCTGCGCGGTGTCAGTCATTACATGTCGCCCAAGGTCTTCGTGGGTAACGTTGGGCTGACCATGTACCATTCCGGCTCGGTCCCTTTGAACGTCGGATTGCACAAGGATCATCCGTTCTGCCCGGTACCGGGGTTTCGCGAAGTGCATACGCAAATCGTTGGCTTTGGCAAAATGCAGCAATGCCGCGAACGGGACGTTGAAACCCTTTACCTCGAAGAATTCATGGCCCCCGGCACGACGCACAGGCCGATGTATGACGCTGAAGGCAATTATCCCTGGCATCAATACGAGACGATTACCCCCAGCATTTTCATGGCGGTGGAGATGCTGCCAGATGGCGTACGCGTCCCGGAAATGGAGGTTCAGAATGGCTGAGAGACTATTACCCGAAGACCTGAACTTTGATGGTCCTTTCCCCCGCCTGTCTCGTCGTTTGCGGCTGGGAGTTGTTGGCGGAGGACGTATCTCTGTTACGCAGGCAACGGCTGCGCGGATGACCGATCGGTGGGAGGTCGCCGCAGGCGCGCTCAGCTCTGACGCTGTGCGCAGCAAGGCGCGTGGGGCTGAGTGGTTTCTGCCAGCAGACAGGTGCTATGCGTCGTTCGACGAGATGGCACAGGCAGAGGCGGCGCGCCCGGATGGCGTAGATGCCGTTATGATCACTACCCCGAACCACGTTCATTTCGAAGCGGCCAAAGCGTTTCTAGAGGCGGGCATTGACGTGCTGTGTGATAAGCCGCTGACGAACGAAGTCGCCGAGGCCGAAGGGCTGGAAAAGGCCACCGCGCACACGGGGCAGGTCTTTGCTGTCGGCTATGCGATGTCGTGTTTTCCAGTAATCCGTCAGGCCAAGCAGATCGTGGCGGAAGGCGGCATCGGTAAAATCAACCAAATCCACGTCGAGTTCATGCAAGACTGGATGACGCCCGATGATGTGGCTGATGCGCCCCATGTCAAATGGCGGCTGGACCCAAAGATTTCTGGTCCGACCAGTTGTGTCGGCGATATCGGCACCCATGCCGCGCATCTTGCCAGCTTTGTCTCGGGCCTGCCCATGACCGATCTGCGGGCCGAGTTTCACGTCTGCGGCGCGCCCAAGCCGTTGGAAGACACGGTGTTCATGTTCACTCGTTACCAAAATGAGGTTCCAGGCACCCTCATGGCAACACGCCTTGCCCCGGGAAATCGAGGCGGTTTGCGGTTGCGCATATTCGGGAGCGAAGGAGGTCTCGAGTGGGACTTGGAGAATTCGGAGCAGCTGAAGTTCAATCGGTTTGGTGAGTCGGATCGTATCATCAGTCGAGGTCACGGACATGGCATCGGCCTCGGTGCAGAACGTCTGATCCGTACCGCGCGCGGCTTCCCCGAAGGGATTATTGAAGCCTGGGCCAACCTCTATACGGAATTTGCCATGGCCGTAGCCGCGCGTCGGGATGGCGTTACCGTTCCTGCCGATTGGCTCTCTTATCCCAGTGTCGATCAAGGCGCAGACGGTGTTCGCTTCATTGATGCCTCTGTGCGATCTCACCAGTCCGGAGGGGGCTGGGTCACTCTCTAAGGCTCTGCCAACACGATTGAAAAACACGCCCGGGCCGTTGCCTGGGCGCTTTCATTTTCGGCTCACCATTAAAAGTTGATATTTTTAAAAATACCAGATATTTTTTACTACATGTGATGAAATTGAGATTCGCAGACACGTGGAGTTGTCGTTCATGGTGAAACCCGAAGAGGCTGGCGCAAGCCACTCTCTCTATTCCTTGGCGCATCTGACGCTGATCGGCTGCACGCCGCCCGAGCTGGTCTATATCGCCGCGCGGGCTGGGTACGATGCCGTCAGCCCCCGGTTCATTCCGATGCATGTGCCCGGTGAATTCACTCAATCCCCGATCGACAAGGCACAGGTGCAGGCGACTAAAACGGCTCTGTCTACTACCGGTTTGAAGGTCCTTGATGTCGAGCTTGCGCGTATCACCGAAGATGTCGATCCGCGCAGTTTTGAACCTTCTCTTGAAATCGGTGGAGAATTGGGCGCTAAACGCATGATCATGAGCGCGTGGACCAATACCCGCGATGATCGTAACTTCCTGATCGACGTCTATTCCGAGACCTGCGAACTGGCGGCGCCCTACGGGCTAACAGTGGACTTGGAATTCCCAAGCTTCTCTCGCTTGCGTACTCTGGATGAGGCGCTTGATATCGTGCGTGCCTCCGATCAGCCCAACGGCGGTATTCTGGTCGATACGCTTTATCTGCACCTCAGTCGCGTTGATCTCGGAGAGCTTCTGCACGTCCCCTCGGACCTCTTTCACTTCTTGCATATCTCTGACTGCCTGCCCGGCATCGCCGATACGCGCGAGGGCATGATCCAGCTGGCCCGTGACGCAAGGTTGTACCCCGGCGAAGGCTGGATCGATTTCACCGGCATCATCGAACGGATGCCGCCCGTCGACTATTCTATTGAGCTGCCCAACCAAAGCCGCGTTGCCGAGTTGGGATATGAAGAACACGCGCGTCGCTGTCTCAGCCACGCCAAACGAACATTCGGCGAGGCGCGGTCACAGCGTCGTATGCCCGATGCAGCAATTCCAAAACACCAAGAGGATTATCATGGGCAAAGAGCTCACTGAAAACGACCGCAACATGGCGGCCGATATGCTGGCACGCGCCCGCGCTGCCATGGCCGAGATCGAGGATTGGGATCAGGACAGGCTGGATCGCCTGTCTCAGGCCATCGCGTGGTACGCAGGGAACGAGAAAACCTTCACCCGTCTGGCACAGCAGGGTGTGGATGAAAGCGGTATCGGAGATCGCGAAGGGCGTCCTGCGAAACGGTTCAAGATTCATATGGTGCTGCGCGATGTCCTGCGCACGCCATCGACCGGTATCGTCGAGGTGGATGAGGCAAAAGGTCTGGTGAAATATGCCAAGCCCGCCGGTGTGATCGCGTCGCTGATCCCGATGACCAACCCGGCGATGACACCGCCGGTGACTGGCGTGTCCGCCGCCAACGCCCGAAATGCGGTTATCTTCAGCCCGCACCCTCGAACCGCACATACCACCTTTGAGATGGTCGAGGTCATGCGCGCAGCTTGTCGAGCAGCAGGCGCACCCGAAGACCTGTTCCAGTCGATCCGCAAACCGTCGATCCCATTGACGCAACATCTGATGGAGATCTGCGACCTGACTTTGGCGACGGGAGGCAAGCCGATGGTCAAAGCGGCGTACAGTTCAGGGCGACCGGCCTATGGTGTCGGCGCGGGCAATTCGTCCATCGTCATCGATGAAACGGCTGATCTGGACATTGCCGCGCAGAACACTCGTGTTTCAAAGACCTCCGACTTTGGGTCGGGCTGCTCGGCCGACGGCAACATCATCATCCAGCGCTCGGTTTATGACGATATGGTCAAGGCGCTGGAGGCCGAAGGTGGATACCTGTGTTCGGACGAAGAAAAGGCCATGCTCGAAGCGGCCATGTGGGATGAAAAGGGAAACCGTACGTTTCCGACCATTGCCTGTCCGCCGCAGCAAACGGCCAAGGTCGCTGGTTTCTCGATCCCCGAAGATCGCAAATTCCTGATGGTCGAAAATCAGGGGCAAATCGGCCCGCAGCACAAGTTCTCCAAGGAAAAACTGACCACGCTGATGGCGCTTTATCACTTCGACACATTCGATGACGCGCTGGAAACGGTCAGCCAGATCTACAACACCGGGGGCAAGGGCCATTCCTGCGGCATCTACAGCCACAATGACGATCACATCGACCGGCTCGCGCGTCTGGCTCCGGTCAGCCGCATGATGGTTCGACAGCCTCAGTCCAAGGCCAATGCGGGTGCCTGGACCAATGGCATGCCTATGACCAGCAGCCTGGGCTGCGGCATCTGGGGCGGCAACATCACCAACGAAAACGTCACCATGAAACATATGATGAACTACACTTGGGTCAGCCGCCCGATCCCTGAGGATCGCCCCTCGGAACCGGACCTGTTCGGTGAGTTCTACGGACAGGAGGTCGCGTGATGGACGCAAGCAAACTGGACGGTAAAACCGTCGCCGAACACATCGTTGATTTCCTGGAACGTCGTGAGGTCAAACATGTGTTCGGCCTGTGTGGCCACACGAACATCGCGGTTCTGGCCGCGTTGGCGGAAAGCCCGATTGATTTCGTCACAGTACGACACGAACAAATCGCCAGCCACGCGGCGGACGCATATGCCCGCGTGACGGGCAAGGCCTCGGTGGTCTTGTCTCACCTCTCCCCAGGTTTGACAAACTGCGCCACCGGGGTCGCTAACGCCGCACTGGACTGTATCCCGATGGTCGTGATCGCCGGTGACATTCCCACGCATTACTACGGGAAACACCCGCATCAAGAGGTGAACCTGCACGCGGACGCTGCCCAGTGGGAGATCTATCGCCCCTTCGTCAAACGTGCCTGGCGGGTAGACCGTGCAGACTTGATGGCCGAGATTCTGGAAAAGGCGTTTCATCTCGCTGAAAGTGGTCAGCCAGGGCCGGTGCTGGTCAATGTGCCGATGGACATCTTCTCGGAAGTCATCCCCTCGGACAGCTTCGACCGCATTCTCGGCAACACGCGCGCGCTGAAGAAACCGTCGATAGACGATGAAACCGCGCGCGTGATTGTCGAGGCCTTGGCGCAAGCCGAAAACCCGGTTGCCTATGTCGGCGGCGGCATCCTATTGGCGCAAGCCAGCGAGGAGTTGCGCGACTTCGTTGATCATATGGGGCTGCCGGTCGCGCATTCCCTGATGGGTAAAGGTGCGTTGCGGGACGACCATCCGCTTGTGTTGGGAATGACCGGGTTTTGGGGGACCGAGCTGGTCAACCAATCCTGCCTGAATGCGGACTACATCTTTGCGGTGGGAACACGGTTCAAAGAGGCCGATTGTTCCAGCTGGTACCCTGGCTACACGTTCAACATTCCCGGATCGAAGGTCATTCATATCGACATTGAGCCGCAGGAGATCGGTCGGAACTATCCCACCGAGATCGGCGTCGTCGCGGATGCCAAGGCCGCATTGCGCGTCCTCAACCGGGTCGCCCGCGAGATGTATCCGGACGGCTTCAAGCGCCCCGCGCTGGAGCAGAAGATCGCTGACTTCCGGACGGACTTCAAAGCGCGCAACGTGGAAATGGCGACCTCATCGGCCTTTCCGATGATGCCCGAGCGCATTCTGGCAGATACCCGCAAGGCTCTGCCCGAGGATGCCATCATCACCACGGACGTCGGGTGGAACAAGAACGGTGTCGGGCAACAGTTCGACATTTTGACACCGGGTTCAATCCTGACCCCAGGCGGGTTCGCGACGATGGGTTTTGGTCCGCCGGGAGCGATCGGTGCGAAACTAGCAGCGCCAGATCGCGTGGTGATCAGTCTGGTTGGCGATGGCGGTTTCGGTCAGAACCCGTCAATGCTGGCAACGGCCGTCGAACTTGATCTGGGCATCATCTGGCTGGTTATGAACAACAACGCTTTCGGCACCATCGCAGGTCTTCAAAAAGCGCATTACGGTTTGACCTATGGAACCACGTTCCCCGGATCAGCCGCAGCACCAGCAAACGGACCGGGTTATGCAGACATAGCGCGAGCCTACGGAGCGGAAGGGCACAGGCTCAGTGCTGCTGATGAATTGTTGCCGGCATTGGAAGCGGCAATCGCCAGCGGCAAACCAACTGTCCTTGATGTCCCGATGATCAACAATCCGACGCCAACTACCGGGCATTGGAACATCCTCGACATCTATTCGCCAGACAGGGATGTTTCGCACGTCGCAACCTGACGTAGTTTAGAATTTGGGTGTACTTCTACGCATAAGGCACTTGCCTATGTCTGCGAAACAGAACGGCAAACCTGCAGATGTTCGAACGTTGATACCAATTGCTTGTTCACTAGGTCCAGGCGCTTAATTCCGCCTGCGACCAAGTTTGAACCCACACCGTATCAACAGCGCCTGCCTTGATGAACCAACCCGCCCGGACTGCGGGCCAGTCATTTCTGCTCTGAGGCAGTGTGCTGCGCGATGCAAAATCCGTCTTCAGCGCAAACTGTGAAATCGCCCTTCCTTAGTTTTTGCACCTGCAGCGAATGACACGTTCGGATAAGCTGCGCCACGACGCGAACCAGTGAGATGAGTGACTGGGATGGGCCGATTTCCCATCAAAATACGGAGTGCTGCTAGAGTAGGTTTCAGCCGAAACACTCCACAGATGCTTGTAGTGCGAATGTCCGTCTCTTGTTACTTTCTGCGGAGAACAACAACGAGGTGCCAGACTTCGCATGCGTACTTGCTCGTTTTAGCCTCATAGAGCCGCGCGAGACGGCTGTAAAACTCGGCCATAAGCTGGTCGAGCATTTCAGCGCTGTCGCAGTTGGGACCGAACAGTTGCGTTCTCAAAGTGGAATCGGCAAAGGCCCGGGTGTATCCAACGTATTTCTCGGCATAGGTGCCAGGATCATCGATGTACTCCTTGAAGATGTCGTCAGCTTTGATCGGGGCAGGTTCCACACTGATCTTGCATATTTCGAACGCAGCCCTCACGTCGGCGTCGTGCTCGAGAGCATTGCGTGCCTCTGCCTCTGTCATAAACCAAAGCGAGAACAAAAATGAATCGAGACTTTCGGGGTTGATGAGGCCATCGTCGGCCGTCGTCTGAGCTACAACTTGAATCGCTCGATAGATACCACGCCCCGATGCGGCGATGCCGTTGTGCTCGGATGGGTCGGGAATTGAACCAAGTGTTCCGACGACAAGATATCCTCCCGCGCACATTTCTTGTGATCGTTGAAGCAGGAATTGGGTCCAATCCTTTTGCGCGATCCGGTTGACGGCCTGCCATGCATCGCCTTCCAGATCAGCGAACCAGAAGGTCCCTGGTGAGTTCAGTTGAATGCCCTGGCTCAACCAATGGCTTGCAAAAATACATGACCCGATCGACACCGACGCCGGGGATGCCACCCGATCATAAAACGATCCAATAGCTGCTTCAGTGCGGATATTCTTGGAGATATTTGTATATCCTGTCGGACCTTCGACCATTTCAAACAAGGTGTTCCAGTCGTTGCCAACCTGATCGGAATGGCAAACAACGATTGGTGAGTTGCCGAACGTCTCCAAACACGCCTCAATAGCTGGTCTGACCATCTCAATGGAGTTCACACCCGGCCCACACCCATAGTCCACGATTTTGAACTCGGTTTCAGGCTCGTCCATTGAGGAAACCAAACTGCGAACAAGTGGGCTCAGCAGTCGTACCAATTGCAGCTGCGCAGAGGAGTTCTCGTTGTAATCAACCATGCCTTCGGTCGATTTTCCCGATTGGATTTGTTGTTCCACCATGTGCTGGTCCTCAACGCGATACCGACTATCAAATGACGAAACACTACGGGTCTGGAAGCGTCTTGTCAGGTCAAACCGTTGCCGGCATTCCTGATAGATCGGTTTTGAGCCGTGCAACGTTTGTTGGCTGCGTCGTTGACACTGTGCGACGCCCGATGCTGTTATCAAAGCGGAAAACTTCTCCGGAGGAGCATACAGAATGAATGAGGCCGCGGACGGGTCTAGTGTTATCGACGAACGGATTCTAATCTGTGACGACGACGTGGAATTTGCCGAGAATGTCTGTGTTTTCCTGAGAAACAAAGGCTACCACATTGATCACGCGCCAAGTGTTCCGGCGGCCCGGGAAAAGTTAGAAACCGAGGATTATGATCTTTTCCTGTTGGATCTCGTGATGCCAGGCACAAGCGGCAAAGTGCTGTGTCGAGAGATTGCCTCGCGGCTTGATGCCGGGATCATCATGATCAGTTCGGTCGACGACGATGCCGAACGTATCTCGTTGCTCGAGCTGGGCGCGGACGACTACATTATCAAACCCTTCAATGATCTTGAGCTTTTGGCGCGTATTCGGGCGCTTATGAGACGTCGGCAAACGGGTCAGAAAAGTCAAAAACGCCTGACCCGATTTGGACCTTGGGAGCTTGTCGAGAACGAGCGACACCTCAAACACGAAGATGGGCGCGTGATCACCTTGACTTCGAGTGAGGCGCGGGTCATGCGATTTTTCGTCGAGAATTCGGATGTTCTTTGCACGCGGGAAGACCTTTTGGCCGTTGCGCGCACACGGCAGCACGGTGGGGCAGGGGACCGCAGTGTCGACGCCTTGATCAAGCGGCTACGGTCCAAGATCGAAAGCGACCCTGCCAATCCTGAACATATCCGCACTGTCTGGGGGCAGGGTTACATTTTCCGTCCCGGCTAATTGTGCTTATCGATCGGTAGAAAGACGCTCGCTCTAAGACCACCGCCTGCGCGGTTTTCCAACGACACTGTACCGCCTTGATCAACAACAATGGTTCTGACAATCGCCAGTCCAAGCCCACTGCCGGGCCCCTCAGCGCCAAGCCTTTGGAATGGCTCGAATGCGGTCTCTAACTGTTCGGCCGGGATGCCCGGTCCTTCATCGTCGATGTGAATTGCGGCCATGTCTTCTACTCTAGTCAGAGTAACATTTGTACGGCCGCCATATTTGACCGCGTTCTCCAGAAGGTTTCTCAGAACACGGGTGAGCGCATTGTGGCGCCCGTTAACTATGGCAGATTGCTCGATGGTGTAGGTCACATCGCGGCCCGCATCCACCTGCTCTTCGACCAGAGCTTCGATCAATGAGCGCAGATCCAATCGCGCAAGGTCTCCATCGTGGTGGGTCTCGCGATTGAGGTCGGTGACAGAGTTCACAATCTCGCTGAGGGCATCCAACCGCTTGAGAAGCTGCTCTTTGGGGGCCGTTGGCTCCAATTTCTCGATGGCGTCGTGCATCCGGGCAATCGGCCCTTTCAGGTCATGCCCTAAGCTGCGAAGCAAGGTGGTCTTGTATTCAAGCGCCAGAACAATCCGGGCTTCCATACGGTTGAACGCGATGATCGTATGGCGGATATCGATGGCACCTGTCTCAATCAGCGGACCGACCTCTTCACCCCGGCCAATCAACTCGGCATTGACGGCCATGGCGCTAAGCGGACGCATGACTTTCTGGATGAGAAACGCGAGAATACAGAGCAGGGTAAGTGCGACAAGACTGTCGATAGAGCCAACAACGACCAAAGGCGCGATGCTTTTGTTTTGCATCAGCAAATAGCAGTTCAGCCACTCCTCGTCATCTTTGAGCCGTACCGAGAAAACGCTTACCAGAAACGCGTCAACGCTTTCTGCGTCGAGGGGTTCGCCCGCGTGGCTCATGAACAGTTGAAGCAGCGCGCTTTGGTCGTGTCTGGCGTCAATGACCGTCTCCGCCACGGACAGTTCCGCGACAGCGATCCCTCGGTGTTCCAGTCGCACCGCCAGCCAGTCTGCCATATCCGGGCGTTGGCGGCCATTTGCCAGAGCGGTTGCTGCATCCTGCGTACCTACTCTGACGCTCCATTCTGCGGGAAAGAATCCAAGCGCTGCTTCGGCGCGGCTGTCAGGCGGCACGCGGGCCAGGGTCGAAACGACCTGAGCAAGAAAGGCATCGCCCCGATTTCGGATCTCTTCAGCGCGAGAACTGCGGATCTGAACCAAGTCGGTGACAACCGAGAAAACGCCAACTATCGCCCAACTGATGAGCACAATGCTCATAACCTGTGTTCGAAGTGTCAGATCATTCCAGCGCATCGCATCTACGTTCCTGTCCCATCCCCTTAGATTGGACGCTAGTTCAAATTCGCCTGCTCTCCCAAGCGGAAATTGCATCTTTGGTGCAGCGGAGGATGTTTGGGGTCTGGGCCCTGGCCCAGAACATGGCTGAGCGTGCGGTTCAGTCCCTTCGCCCCGCTAAGGGCAGAAAAGCCAATTGAATCAAAGTGTGACAAAGCCTTGGGGCTTTCTTTGCGGGCTCCCACGTATTTCCGACAGACATAATTTTTGGAGGCCCGTTATGAATTCGCATTCGTCCGTTCACCCGCAACTCGTCGGCGCGCGTCGCGCAC
>NZ_JBQFOY010000019.1:0-93094 GCF_056533985.1 Ruegeria sp. E8 | reverse complement strand
GCCAGCCAGACCGCATAAAAACGGCCAAGTCGCAGGTGGAAGATGAGGGAGTTTGCGAGGCTCTGCCTCGCGCTCCGGGATATTTAGGGCCAGATGAATACAGGATCCCTTGCTTCATCTGGCTGAAATTATCCTGGGGGAGTCGCCCGAAGGGCGGCGGGGGCAGAGCCCCCGTTCCCGGTCGTTCAGCCTTTCATACCGTCCCAGAAAGATTTGACGGAAGAGAAAAAGCTTTTTGACTCCGGGTGATTATCTTCACCCAGATCGTCAAATTCGCGCAGCAGTTCCTTTTGCCGACTTGTCAGATTGACCGGCGTTTCAACGGCCAGTTCAATGAACATGTCGCCAACGCTACCGCCCCGCAGGGCGGGCATACCTTTGCCGCGCAGGCGCATTTGGCGGCCCGACTGGCTGCCTGCCGGAATCTGAACGCGTCCGCGACCCCCATCGATGGTCGGGACCTCGATAGACCCACCCAGCGCCGCCTTGGCCATACTGACCGGCACGCGGCAATAGAGGTTCACGCTGTCGCGTTCGAACAGTTTGTGATCGGACACCTCGACGAAGATATAGAGATCACCCGGAGGGCCGCCGCGCATTCCGGCCTCACCCTCGCCCGCGAGACGGATGCGGGTGCCGGTTTCGACACCAGCAGGGATGTTGACGGACAGGGCGCGTTCTTTTTCCACGCGGCCTGCGCCCTGGCAGGATTTGCAGGGGTTCTTGATGATCTGGCCCAGGCCCGAACAGGTCGGGCACGTCCGCTCAACGGTGAAGAAGCCTTGCTGAGCCCGAACTTTGCCCATGCCGGAACAGGTCGGGCAGGTTGTCGGCTCGACGCCGCCTTCGGCGCCGGAACCGTCACAGGCCGAACAGGCCACGGCGGCGGGCACATTGATGGTTTTCTGAAGGCCGGAAAACGCGTCTTCCAGAGATACACGCAGGTTGTAGCGCAGGTCGGAACCGCGCGCGGCGCGACGGCCACCGCCGCCACGCTGGCCACCCATGAAATCGCCGAACAGATCGTCGAACACATCCGAGAACGCGCTGGAGAAATCACCCTGACCGAAACCGCCACCGGGACGGCCACCACCGCCCATGCCGTTTTCAAAGGCAGCGTGGCCAAAGCGGTCATAGGCGGCCTTACGCTCGGCGTCCTTCAAAACGTCGTAGGCTTCGTTCGCTTCCTTGAACTGCGCCTCGGCATCCGGGTTGTCCTTGTTGCGGTCGGGATGCAACTCTTTGGCTTTCTTGCGAAAACCCTTCTTGATCTCGTCCGATGATGCGCCCTTGGAAACGCCGAGCACATCGTAGTAGTCGCGTTTTGACATCAGTTTTTCCTTCTGCCTCAACGTAATCGGGCCGGCCCGGCAACCGGACCGGCCCGAATTGGCCCGGTTACCCGTTAGTTACGCTTGTCGTCGTCCAGATCTTCGAACTCGGCGTCGACAATGTCATCGTCACCCGGTGCTGCATCCGCCGCGGCAGGCTCATCTTCGCCTTCTTCGGCCTGCGCCTTATAGATGGCTTCGCCCAGCTTCATGGCGGCTTCGGTCACGTTCTGGATACCCGACTTGATCTTGTCGGCGTTCTCGGTTTCCAGTTCGTCCTTCAGCGCGGCAATCGCCAGTTCAATGGCTTCGATGGTGGTCGGGTCGACCTTGTCGGCATGCTCTTCCATCGACTTTTCGGTCGAATGGATGAGGCTTTCCGCCTGGTTCTTGGCGTCGACCAATTCGCGGCGCTCCTTGTCGGCTTCGGCGTTCTCTTCGGCGTCCTTGACCATCTTTTCGATGTCCTCGTCGGACAGACCGCCAGATGCCTGGATAGTGATCTTCTGCTCTTTGCCGGTGCCTTTGTCCTTGGCCGAAACCGAGACAATACCGTTGGCGTCGATGTCAAAAGTCACTTCGATCTGAGGCATACCACGCGGTGCGGGCGGGATATCTTCGAGGTTGAACTGACCCAGGATCTTGTTGTCCGCAGCCATTTCACGCTCACCCTGGAACACGCGGATGGTCACGGCGTTCTGGTTGTCCTCGGCGGTCGAGAAAACCTGAGACTTCTTGGTCGGGATCGTGGTGTTGCGGTCGATCAGGCGGGTGAACACGCCACCCAGCGTCTCGATGCCCAGCGACAGCGGGGTCACGTCCAGCAGAACCACGTCTTTGACGTCGCCTTGCAGAACACCGGCCTGAATGGCAGCGCCCATAGCAACCACTTCGTCCGGGTTCACACCTTTGTGCGGCTCTTTACCGAAGAATTTGGTGACCTCTTCGATCACTTTCGGCATCCGGGTCATACCACCGACCAGAACAACTTCGTCCACGTCAGCAGCCGACAGGCCGGCGTCTTTCAGAGCAGCCGCACAAGGCTTCATCGACTTCTTGATCAGGTCCGATACCAGCGATTCCAGCTTGGCACGGGTCAGTTTCATGACCATGTGCAGCGGCTGACCGTTCGAGCCCATCGAGATGAACGGCTGGTTAATCTCGGTCTGCGAAGTCGAGGACAGCTCGATCTTGGCTTTTTCAGCGGCTTCTTTCAGACGCTGCAGGGCCATCTTGTCGGCAGACAGGTCGACGCCGTGTTCCTTTTTGAACTCGTCCGCCAGGTAGTTGACGATGCGCATGTCAAAGTCTTCACCACCCAGGAAGGTGTCACCGTTGGTCGATTTGACCTCGAACAGGCCGTCGTCGATTTCCAGAATGGTCACGTCGAAGGTACCGCCACCAAGGTCATAGACCGCGATGGTTTGGGTTTCTTCCTTGTCCAGACCATAGGCCAGAGCGGCGGCTGTCGGCTCGTTGATGATCCGCAACACTTCCAGACCGGCGATTTTACCGGCGTCTTTGGTGGCCTGACGCTGTGCGTCGTTGAAGTATGCCGGAACGGTGATAACCGCCTGCGTGACTTCCTCACCCAGATAGCTCTCGGCGGTTTCCTTCATCTTGCCCAGAGTGAAGGCCGAGATCTGGCTTGGGGAGTACTTTTCACCGCGGGCTTCGACCCACGCGTCGCCGTTGCCGCCATTTACGATGGCATACGGCACCATTTTCTTGTCTTTTTCGACTTCGGCATCATCCACACGACGACCGATCAGACGCTTGACGCCGAAAATCGTGTTGTCGGGGTTGGTGACCGCCTGACGCTTTGCAGGCTGACCGACCAGTCGCTCATCTTCGGTGAAGGCGACGATCGAGGGCGTGGTCCGCGCCCCTTCTGCGTTTTCGATGACCTTCGGCTGCGAGCCGTCCATGATGGCAACGCACGAGTTTGTGGTGCCGAGGTCAATCCCGATTACTTTTCCCATTTTTGCAATCCCTTTCTCTTCAAGGCGATGTCCCGAGGACCGGACCCGTTACGGCATCCCGCCCCCGATCTGATGTGCGCGACAGCACTACCATCGCGCGTCCCGGCGTATATAAGGGCGAGACCAGAGGCCTGCAAGCACCGTAAAACGCAGGTTTTCGGGAATCTGAGGCCTTTTTTGGCAAGGAATTGGAAAGGATTGAGGTTTCCGGAATGACGCGGCTGATTTTGCGAGGGTTCGAAATCAGAAAAGGCTATCTCGATCCTGCTGCCCAGACACAGGTGATCGCAGCTTTGCGACCGATTCTGAAAGCCGCGCCTTTATACAGGCCTGTCACGCCTTCGGGCAAAGAGATGTCGGTGCGGATGACTTCGGCCGGGGATCTGGGGTGGGTGACCGACAAAGCGGGCTACCGCTATCAGGACGAGCATCCCAAAGGCGGGCACTGGCCCGGCATCCCGCCTGTCATACTAAATATCTGGCGGGAACTGGTCAGCGCCGAGCGGGCACCGGATTGCTGTTTGATCAACTACTATGGCGAAGGCGCCAAAATGGGTCTGCATCAGGATAAGGACGAGGCAGATTTTTCCTGGCCGGTTCTGTCGGTGTCTCTGGGCGATGACGCCCTGTTTCGGATCGGCAACACGACGCGCGGCGGCAAGACCGAGTCGATCTGGCTTGGGTCCGGCGACGTCGTGATTATGGGCGGGCCCGCGCGGCTGGCCTATCACGGGATCGATCGGATCAGATTTGGGTCATCCCGGTTGTTGCCCAAAGGTGGGCGGATCAACCTGACCTTGCGGGTCGCGCGTTAACGGCGGGCATTCCAGCTTTGCGAGACGTGCTGGCGAGTGAAAAACTCACCCATCAGGCCGATCATCAGCAGGGCGATGCCGACCCAAAGCGCATATTCCCAACTTGTATTTCGCGGAAAGTAGTTGCGGAAAACAAAGCCGCGACACTGGTCTATTATGTGAAACAACGGGTTCCAGGCGAACATCATCAGCAACCCGCCACCCAGCGTGTTTGCAACGAACATCTTACCGGAAAACACCATGTTCAGACGACGATAGACATTGGTGACCATCCCAACCGTTGTGGGAAACCACGGTTTCAGTGCCATAAACACCAAACCCACAGCACATCCGGTGAACCATGCCAGCATCAGCATTGCAAAAGCACCGCCGGGATCCTGAATCTCAAGCGGCGCGACAGCAACGCTGTAGACGAACAGGATGATAAACATGGCCAGCAATTGCTTGTAAAGAATGCTGAGCGCCGAAGAGAGGATCGTAACCATCACATTCATCGGTGAATGCAGCATCATCGGATTGTTGGCCGAACCCACCGCAGACATCGCGCCAATCGACTGGATGTGCAGCATGAAGGGGAACACGCCGGACAGGACATATAGCAGAAATTCGCCCCTGATCTTGGGGATACCACCCCGCCCCATCAACGTCATCAGCAGGTAAAACGTCAGCCCCATGACCGCCAGTTGCAAGATGTTTATCAGGATGGCAACCACCGCATTCGGATGTTGCGAACGCACTTTTCGCACGGCGGCGTGGAACACCAGTTCAGCCGTCGTAAAGGCGCCGCCCAGCAGCGTTTGATTGCGCTTGAAATAGAACATTCGAAGGGTCTTTTCTAAGTCGTTGCCTCTAAACTGGCATGAATATCTTGCCGTTCCGTAACCGCCACATCATAAGTCGAGCGCGAGTTTGGATCAACAAACCACAGGAACGGAGCATTTTTGTGACCTACGACGCACTAATTCCAGTCATCCGGCGGCTGGCCCTGGAGGCAGGTGACAAGATCATGGGTATCTACGAGGCGGATGATTTCGACGTCAAAGTCAAATCCGATTCCAGCCCCGTGACCGAAGCGGACGAAGCCGCCGACGCATTGATTTCGGCAGGGTTGCGTGCGGCATTCCCGGATATCTTGCTGGTCACCGAGGAACAAGCTGCGTCGCATCTGGAAAAAGGTGATACTTTTCTGATTGTTGACCCGTTGGACGGCACCAAGGAATTCATCAACCGCCGCGGTGATTTCACCGTCAACATCGCGCTAGTCGAAAACGGAGTGCCGACCCGAGGCGTCGTCTATGCCCCGGCACGGGGGCGTATGTTTTACACGCAGGCGGACGGTCAATCGGTTGAGGAAACGGGCGCTTTCGACAAGGAAACACCCGGTGCATTGACGGCGATATCAGTCTCTGAGCCGGACAATTCAGCGCTTTTGGTCGTGGCTTCGAAATCACACCGGGACCAGGCCACCGAGGATTACATCAACAAATATCAGGTGAAAGACAGCAAAAGCGCGGGGTCCTCGCTCAAGTTCTGTCTGGTTGCCACGGGTGAGGCGGATATCTATCCCCGTGTCGGTCGCACCATGGAGTGGGATACGGCGGCAGGCCACGCAGTTCTGACCGGGGCCGGCGGCAAGGTGGTGCGTTTTGACGATCATTCATCGCTGGCTTATGGCAAGGACGGCTATGCAAACCCGTTTTTTATCGCTTACGCTCCGGGTGTTGAACTGAAGGAAGCCTGATGTCTGTTCTGATCGCCATCCCCGCCCGCTATGCCTCGACCCGGTATCCGGGCAAGCCCTTGGTGCCGCTGACCGGTGCGACTGGCGCTGCGATGACATTGATCGAACGGTCCTGGCGGGCGGCCAAGTCCGTTTCGGGGGTCGACCGGGTTGTTGTCGCCACCGATGATGATCGCATTCGCGAGGTATCCGAGGCGTTTGGGGCCGAGGTCGTAATGACGTCGGAGAATTGCCAGAATGGCACCGAACGCTGTGCCGAAGCACATGAGGTTCTGGGCAACGGATATGACATTGTGGTCAACTTGCAGGGTGATGCCCCGTTGACTCCACATTGGTTTGTCGAAGACCTGATCGCGGGCCTGCGCGCGGCCCCCGAGGCTGGCGTTGCCACCCCTGTACTGCGTTGCGATGGCGACGCGCTGAACAGTTTGCTGAACGACCGCAAACATGACCGCGTTGGCGGCACCACGGCCGTTTTCGCTGCTGACCACAGCGCGATGTATTTTTCGAAAGAGGTCGTTCCCTTCACCTCTCAGGCCTATGCGGGCGACGAGCCGACCCCGGTGTTTCACCATGTCGGCGTTTATGCGTATAGACCCGACGCGTTGGCAGCTTATCCGGGTTGGCCAACCGGCCCGCTGGAACAGTTGGAAGGCCTGGAACAACTCAGGTTCATGGAAAACGGGCGAAAGGTCTTGTGCGTCGAGGTCGAAGCCAAGGGCCGCCAGTTCTGGGAGCTGAACAACCCGCAGGACGTGCCCAAGATCGAAGAAATGATGGCAGCTATGGGGCTTGAGTGATCTCTTTTCCCCATGACTTTGACAGCGCCCTGGGCGTAGCTGCGTTGCAACCAGTTTCAGTGGATAGGTCATGAAGACAGTTCTTGTCACCGGTGGTGCCGGATATATCGGGTCACATGCCTGCAAGGCGCTTGCGCAGGCAGGGTATGTTCCTGTGACCTACGATAATCTGGTGACCGGTTGGCAGGATGCGGTGAAATACGGACCCTTCGAACAGGGCGACCTGTTGGATCGGGAACGGCTGGACGCGGTATTCGCAAAGCATCAACCGGCTGCGGTGATGCATTTTGCGGCGCTCAGTCAGGTGGGCGACGCGATGCGCGAGCCCGGGTTGTACTGGTCGAACAATGTTACGGGTTCGCTGACGCTGATCGAAGCTGCCGTTGCCGCCGGGTGTCTGGAATTCGTGTTCTCATCCACATGCGCCACATATGGCGAGCATGACAATGTGGTTCTGGATGAATCCACAGCGCAATATCCCCTGAACGCTTATGGCGCATCGAAACGCGCAATTGAGGATATCCTCAAGGATTTCGAGGCGGCTCATGGTCTGCGCCATGTCATTTTCCGTTATTTCAACGTCGCCGGGGCTGATCCTGAAGGGGAGGTCGGTGAGTTTCACCGGCCCGAAACCCACCTGATCCCGCTGATGCTGGATGCGATCGACGGCAAGCGCGATGGCTTGACCGTTTTTGGCACCGATTACGACACACCCGACGGCACCTGCATCCGCGACTATGTGCATGTCTGCGACCTGGTGGATGCCCATGTTCTGGGGCTGGATTGGCTGGAACAGGGCAAAGACAGCCGTGTCTTCAATCTGGGCACCGGGTCCGGCTTTTCCGTGCTTGAGGTGATCGAACAATCCAAATCCGTCACCAACCGCCCGGTTCCCTATTCTATAGGACCTCGCCGTGCGGGGGATTGCACCAAGCTGGTCTCTGGCTCTGTGCGGGCCGAAACTGAACTGGGATGGAAGCCAAAAAGATCAACGTTAGAGACGATGATCGCAGATGCCTGGCGCTGGCATCAGAACGGCCACTACGAGAAATGAGGGCCCGGTGACGTCCAGCGCAGCTTTGACACTTCCCCGGATCGGATGGGCACAGAAGTACCGGTTACGCTGGAAACGCCGAGGGCTGCTTTGGCGGTCGCTACGCAGCCGACATCAACTGACACCCCTGAAGGATCAGACAGACCGGATTCAGCGCGGCGACATCCTGGCCTTTACGACCTTACGCAATGAGATCATCCGCCTGCCCTGGTTTCTTCGTCACTATCGGGGGTTGGGGGTCGACCATTTTCTGGTCGTCGACAACGGCAGCGACGACGGATCGGCCGAGTATCTTCAGGATCAACCGGACGTCTCTTTGTGGAAAACCCATTCCAGCTATCGCGGGTCGCGCTTTGGTCTGGATTGGCTGACCTGGTTGCAGATGCGCTATGGCCATCGCCACTGGTGCCTGATGGCCGATGCGGATGAGCTTTTGATCTATGCCCATTGCGACACGCGATCTCTGCATGACCTGACGGCTTGGCTGGATCGACAGGGGCGGGTCGGGTTTGGGGCGATGATGCTGGACCTGTATCCCAAAGGCCCTTTGGGCATTGCCGCTTATGACCCCGAAACCGATCCGACCGACCTGCTGGGTTGGTTTGACGCCGGGCCCTATCGCTCGCAACGGCAAAGCCCGATGGGAAATCTGTGGGTGCAGGGGGGGGCGCGGGAACGGATGTTTTTTGCGCAGACACGGCAGAGATCACCCACGCTGAACAAGATCCCGCTGATGCGCTGGTCGCGGCGCTATGCGTATGTGAACTCATGCCATTCCGCCCTGCCACGCCATCTGAACACTGCCTATGACGGGCCGGGCGGCGAAACCCCGTCCGGAGTGTTGCTGCACACGAAATTCCTGCCGGACGTTGTTGAGAAATCCAAATGCGAAAAGCAGCGGCGCCAGCATTTTCATGATCCGGACCAATTCGGGCCATACTACGATGGCATCATTAACCAGCCGGACATGTGGACCTCACAATCGGTGCGATACACCGGTTGGGCGCAGTTGCAACAGATGAATCTGATGACCAGCGAGACGTGGGATTGAAAATGAAAACAGGAAGATCAACGGTTCATTTACCACTTTCGGGTTTTAAAACCGTTGCTTCGGAAGATGCAAAGGTGGCATAAACCGGTAATGCCTTGTCGCGCCAATGGTCGCGGCGGGTTCGGGGAAAGCTCGCGTCATAACAAAGGTTGGGCAGTCACGTGAGCCTGTTTGAGTCCTACAAAATGAGATTGCGGCGCAAGCGCCGTATTCTGCGCTGTCTCAGACGACGCCGTGAACTCAAGCCCGCCAGCATCAACACATCGGCGATCCGTCGCGGCGATATCCTGTTGATGAGCGTGGTGCGAAACGAGAAAATTCGCCTGCCGTTCTTTCTGGAATATTACCGCAAGCTGGGCATCAACCACTTTCTGTTCATCGACAACGACAGCGATGACGGCAGTTTTGAATTCCTGAAAGAGCAAGCGGATGTATCGGTCTGGCGCACGACGACCAGTTACAAACGCGCAAGCTATGGTCTGGACTGGTCAAACTATATCCTGCGCAAATACGCGCATGGGCATTGGGTCCTGTCGGTCGATCCGGATGAATTCTTCATCTACCCGTTCTGCGACACCCGCCCGATCCGCGCGTTGACGGATTGGCTGGATGGCTGTGCCGTGCGCAGCTTCGGCACCATGCTGATCGACATGTACCCAGAGGGGGCGATCGATGCCGAACCTTATCAAGAAGGACAGGATCCGTTTGAAATTGCGCGCTGGTTCGATCCCGGCAACTACATGATCACCAAGAACCCGGACTACAGGAACCTGTGGATTCAAGGCGGCCCGCGGGCGCGTGTGTTCTTTCGGGACAACCCCTCCAAAGCGCCGGCGCTGAACAAGATCCCGCTGGTGAAATGGGATCGTCGCTATGTCTATGTCAGCTCGACACATTCGCTTTTGCCGCGCGGGCTCAATCAGGTCTACGATGAATGGGGCGGCGAAAAGGCCAGCGGGTCGCTGCTTCACGCCAAGCTGATCAACACGATTGGCGACAAGGCGCGCGAAGAATTGCAGCGGGGCCAGCATTATCGAGGATCGGGGGAATACAAGGCCTATGCCACTCAGCTTGAGGACAAGCCCGTTTTCTGGTGCGAGTGGTCCGAGGCGTATATCAACTGGCGGCAGCTTGAGATTCTGGGCCTCATGTCGAAAGGAAACTGGGCATGAGCGGTCTTGGTGTTATCATGCTGGTCCATACCTCGCTGGACCGGGCCGAACAGGTGGCGCGCCATTGGACGGCAGCGGGATGCCCGGTCGTCATACATGTGGACCGCAAGGTGCCCGACGGTGTTTATGCGCGATTTGTGGCATCCTGTTCGAACGAACCCCGGATTGTGTTTTCAGATCGGCACCGCTGCGATTGGGGTGGCTGGGGTATTGTTGCCGCCTCACAGCAAGCATCCGAGCTGATGCTGGAGAAATTTCCCGAGGTACGGCATGTGTTTCTTGCCTCGGGGGCCTGCCTGCCCTTGCGACCGGTACAGGAGCTGATCGATTACCTGTCAGACCGGCCCCGCGTCGACTTTATCGAAAGCGCGACGACGTCGGATGTCAGCTGGACGATCGGCGGGCTGGATCACGAACGCTTCGTCCTGCGGTTTCCATTTTCATGGCGCAAGCAGCGCAAGTTGTTCGACGCCTATGTGAAACTTCAACGCGCCGTGGGCTTTCGAAGGAAAATCCCCGACGGGCTGGTTCCACATATGGGCAGCCAATGGTGGTGCCTGACCCGTCAGACCTTGTCCGCCATTCTCCAGGACCCCAAACGCAAGCAATACGACACCTATTTCCGCCATGTGTGGATTCCGGATGAAAGCTATTTTCAGACACTGGCGCGTCAATACTCGACTCATATCGAAAGCCGCTCTCTGACCCTGTCCAAGTTCGACTATCAGGGTCGGCCGCACATCTTCTATGATGATCACCTACAATTGCTGCGCCGGTCGGATTGCTTTGTTGCCCGCAAGATCTGGCCTCGGGCCGAACGGCTGTATCAGGCCTTCTTGACCGACCAGGCCAGTGCGATGAAACCGGCAGAGCCGAACCCGGGCAAGATCGACCGCGTCTTTTCGAAAGCGGTGGAGCGGCGTACACGGGGGCGCGATGGCCTGTACATGCAAAGCCGGTTTCCCCGGCATGGCAGCGAAAACGGCCTGACATCATCACCTTACTCGGTGTTTCAAGGTTTTTCCGAACTGTTTGAGGATTTCGAAACGTGGCTGGCCGCAACCACCGGCAACAAAGTGCACGGCCATCTCTTCGGACCTGAGCGCGCCGAATTTGCGCAGGGCGAAACCATCACGAACGGCGCGCTCAGCGATTGTGCCGCGTTGCGGGATTATAATCCGACGGCCTTTCTGTCGAACCTGATCTGGAACACGCGGGGTGAGCGGCAGTGTTTTCAGTTCGGCCCTAGGGACAACCAGGAAATCAACTGGTTTCTGGCGCGAGACAAGAACGCCCAGATTTCGATCATTACCGGAGCATGGGCGATTCCCTTGTTCCGGTCGAATATGAACTTCTCGGAAATCAGATGCGAGGCGGCGCGTCTGCAACAGATTGAAACCAAGCAGCTTGAGGTTCTGACCTCGGTCTGGACCAAGGCGCGGATGCACAGCTGGTCCTTGGCTGATTTTATTGAATCGCCGATGGATGCTTTGCAAACCGTCCTCGAAGCGATCGGCGTGCAGCAGGCCAGCCATTTGAACGAAGTGCCAACAATGGTCGATCTGTCCGGGTTTGGGAAGTTTCTGCAAAACCTCAAGAATCAGGGAATGCACCCGTATCTGATGGGCGATTTCCCTGCGGATGACGTGTTTGGTCGGCAGACGAAACCCTACCGCAAACCCTATCTGGTGCAGTGATTTCACATGTCAGCCAAGTTTGATTATTTTGTTGTTCTGGCGGCGATGCGCACCGGATCGAACCTGCTCGAGGCCAATCTGAACGCGCTGGAAGGGGTCACCTGCTTCGGCGAGGCGTTCAACGCGCAATTTGTCGGCGCCCGGACTTCTGACAGTCTTTTGGGTGTCTCGCAGGAAGACCGCGACGCGGATCCCATGCAATTGCTAAAGGCGATCCGTTCAGCCCCCGGCGGCATAAACGGTTTCCGCTACTTCGAGGATCATGACCCGCGTGTCCTGAAACCCATTCTGAACGATCCGCGATGCGCCAAGATCATTCTGACCCGCAATCCGTTGGACAGCTATCTGTCGCTGAAAATCGCGCGAACCACACAGCAATGGCAGTTGAAGAACATCAAACGCCGCGTTGATGCGCAGGTCGATTTCGACGCAAATGAGTTTTCCGATTATCTGGATCAGATGCAAAACCATCAGCAGATGGTACAGCGACATTTGCAGAAAACAGGCCAAACCGGGTTTTTCATAAACTATGACGACCTGACCGAATTGGACGTTCTGAACGGGCTGGCCGCATGGCTGGGGGTTGAGGCGCGGTTGACCCGGCTGGACGATACGCTGAAACCACAGAATCCGGCCCCCGCTTTGTCCAAGGTCACCAACCCTGATGAGATGACGCAAGCCTTGTCAGATCAGGATCGGTTCGGACTGCATCGGTCGATCAGTTTCGAACCACAGCGCGGCGCGGCAGTGCCGCTTTACATCGCAGCAGCAAAGTCCGCGTTGATGTATTTGCCCATTCGTTGCGGATTAGAGCCTGCTATTGCGCAATGGCTGGCCGATCTTGACGGATGTCCGACGGAGGATCTGATCACCGATCAGAAACGCAAACAGGTCCGGTTGTGGATGCAGAACCACCCTGGGCACCGGCAATTCACGGTTCTGCGCCACCCCTTGGCTCGGGCACATACGGCATTTTGTCAACACATTCTAAGCACCGGACCTGGCAGCTATAAGATGGTGCGAAACTACCTGCGCAACCGGCTCAAGCTGCCGCTTCCCGGGCAAATACGGGACGACAATTATTCCGTAGAGCAGCACCATGAGGCGTTTTCGGGTTTTCTGGGCTTTTTACGCTTCAACCTGAACGGTCAGACGCCGATCCGCGTGGATGGGACATGGTGCAGCCAATCCAGAACACTGGAAGGCATCGCGTCCTTCGCCATGCCGGACCTGATCTTGCGGGAAGAAGACCTAATGACCGCTCTGCCGGATTTGGCACGAAACATGGGGCATTCAAACCCGCCTCTGCCTGGTCGTCTTACACAGGATGAGCCGTACTCTCTCGACCAGATCTACGACGCGCAATTGGAAGCGCTGGCGCGTGAAGCATACCAGCGCGACTATGAGGCGTTCGGGTTCGGTGACTGGATGCCAGTAGAGCCTAGGGGCGCAGAGTGATCAGCGTACCCTGATTGACCATCGAATAGATTTCTTCGATCTCGTCATTTTTGACCGCGATGCATCCTGCTGTCCAATCCGGCGTCTTTTTGGCGCGTCGCAGTTCAGATCGCAGGTTCGGTTGACCATGGATAAAGATATCACCACCCGGATCTACGCCCGCAGCCTTGGCTTTGGCGACATCCTGCGAATTGGGATAGGAAATGCCAAGGGACAGATGATACCGGCTTCTGGGGTTGCGCCGGTCGATCAGATAGGTGCCTTCAGGCGTACGCCCATCACCGCGCTGGTTCTTTGTCCCATGCGGCGCAAATCCCAGATCCACTTCATATTCCTTGAGGATCTTTTCGTTGTGCAGCAAGTAGAGTTTGCGCGCGCCCTTGTTGACCACCAAAGAGGTCACTTCGGGCCCGTTATATGTCAGAAATCTAGGGTTGGCTGAGGCACAAGCCGTAAGGCTCAGCGTTGCCATCGCCCCCAATCCGAATGCTCGACGATCCATGTTTCACTGCCTGCTCTGCTTTTTTGCGACCATTATGCCAAAAAAAGAAAAAACTGAAATCACTTTTTGATGTTCGATTGTTCCGTCAGTCGGCGTTCAATGCTTTCCAGCCGTTCCAGAACTTCGTCACGATAGGCGTCGGTTTTGACCTCGTCCTCGGCGTGATGGGCATCCTGCATCGAGTTGACGATCAGACCCACCAGCAGGTTCACCACCGCAAATGTGGTGACCATGATGAAAGGAACAAAGAAGACCCAGGCATAGGGATAAATTTCCATCACCGGGCGCACGATTCCCATCGACCAGCTTTCCAACGTCATGATCTGGAACAACGTGTAAGCCGACAGGCCCAGATCACCGAACCAGCCGGGGAACGACGTCGAGAACAATTTGGTCGAGATCACGGCCCCGATATAGAACAGGATCGCCATCAGCAGGAACACACTGGCCATGCCCGGCAGGGCCGAGATGAACCCTTCGACCACGCGACGCAGTCGAGGGGCCACGGAAATCACACGCAATACCCGCAGAATCCGCAGGGCACGAAGCACCGACAGACTTCCGGCGCTGGGAACAAGGGCGATGCCCACGATCAGGAAATCAAAGATATTCCAGCCATTTGTGAAGAACCTGCGCCCGGTGGCGATCAGCTTCATGGCGATTTCAGCCACAAAGATCGCAAGACACAGCTTGTCCAGCGTAACGATCACCGGCCCTGCAATCTCCATCAGGGTCGGCGACGTTTCCATCCCCAGAAGGATCGCGTTGAAAATGATGACAGCCGTGATGAAACGCCCGAATGCGGGCGCTTCGACAATGTTCAGCAAACGCTCATTAGACCCCATGTGTCAGCTTCTCCTGTCTGATCAAGATGCGGCGCTCAGCACAAACCGCGCGGCAAGTTCCGTATGTGACGACCATCGAAATTGGTCAACGACCTGTACCCATTCAAGGGTGTAACCCGCGTTAACCAGCGTTTTTGCATCACGCGCGAAGGTCACAGGGTTGCATGAGACATAGGCAATCACCGGGCGTCTGGCCTGCGCCAGTTCTTCGACCTGCGCCTCTGCCCCGGCACGGGGCGGGTCCAGGACGACTGCGTCGAAAGTTTTCAACTCATCCGGCATCAGCGGGCGGCGGAACAGGTCGCGCGCCTCGGTCGTCACGCGTTTCAGCCCTTGCGCCCGGCGCCAACCCTGATCCAGTGCCTGAACCATCGCGGCTTCACCTTCGACAGCATGAACTTCGGCGTTTTCCGCCAACGGCAGAGAGAATGTCCCGCTGCCTGCAAACAGGTCGATGATGCGTTTCGCGCCCTGCGTTGCCTGCAATACTGCCTGTAACAGAGCCTGTTCTCCGTCCTTGGTCGCTTGCAGAAAGGCTCCGGGTGGTGGTGTGACAGCAGCGCATCCAAAACGCTGAACCGGAGCGTGGCGCATGGCAATTACTTCACCATCCCAGCTGAGTCGGGCCAGTCCATATCTTTCGGTCGCTTGCGCCAAGGCCAACTCCAAGGGCCCATCCAGCGATTTGCCGCCTTTGACAGCCACATCCAATCCGCCTTCGGATAAGGTGAGCGTGACAGCCAATACTCCCTTGCGGCTTCCACCCAGAACGGCCAGCGCCTCGGCCACGGGAATGGCCGAGATCAGCGCCGGGTCCAGCAACCGACAGTCCGGGATTTCCGTGATCGTGTCCGACGCGCGTCCGTGAAATCCAGCCAATGTGCCTTTTTTCGTCCGCCTGACCGCAATCGTCGCGCGCCGGCGCGATTGGGCGGGCGAGGTGTGTATCGGTCGCATTGGCGCCTCAAGCCCCTGCGCCGTCAGCGCGTTGCGAACGATGTCCACTTTCCAATCGGCAACGAACCCATCGGATGCGTGCTGCAGCTGACACCCACCACAAGCTTTGTAGTGGCGACACGGGGCCTTTACCCGATCCTCTGACGGGGTCTCGACCCGGATATCGGTCAGTGATTGGCCATCAAGGGTGCCGCTGACAACTTCGCCCGGCAAGGTGCGCGGGGCATAGACAGGGCCGTCGGCAATGCCATCGCCCTGATGCCCAAGCCGTGTGATTGTGAATTGCTGCGTCATGAGGGGCCTGATAGCCGGGCTTTGACGGCAACAAAACCCTTATTCCGCAGCTTCTGCCTGAATGAAGCCGCCCGATTGACGGTGCCAGAACCGCGCATAGAGACCGCCTTGGTCCAACAACGCCTCATGTGTTCCGGATTCCACAATCCGCCCTTGGTCCAGAACAACGATCCGGTCCATCTCGCTAAGCGTGGACAGGCGATGCGCGATGGCCAGAACGGTTTTACCCTGCATCACGCGATGCAACGCGGTCTGAATCGAAGCCTCAACTTCGGAATCCAGCGCGGACGTTGCCTCATCCAGAACCAGGATCGGAGCGTCCTTCAAAATGGCACGGGCCAACGCGATCCGCTGCCGCTGCCCACCGCTGAGCTTTACGCCACGCTCACCCAGATGCGCATCATAGCCTTTGCGACCATGCGCATCCTCGAGGCTGAGAATGAACTCATGCGCCTCCGCCTTTTTGGCTGCGGTGATCATTTCGTTTTCCGATGCGTCCGGGCGGCCGTACAGAATGTTTTCGCGCGCGGACCGGTTGAACATCGCCGTTTCCTGCGTGACCATACCAATCTGGCGGCGCAAACTGTCTTGCGTCACCTGCGACACGTCCTGCCCGTCAATGCGAATGGCGCCACTTTCCCTGTCATAGAGCCTGAGCAGCAGCGACACGAGGGTGGATTTCCCCGCGCCCGACGCACCGACGATGCCCAATTTTTCGCCCTGTTTTACAGTCAGAGTCAGATCCGCAACCCCGCCGACATCCCGACCATAGGCAAAACTGACGCCTTCGAATGAGATCGACCCATCCGTCACATCAAGGTCTTGTGCGTTCCCGGCGTCTTCGACCCGGTCCCGTTTGGCCAGCGTCTTCATCCCGTTTTCAATCTCACCCACATTGGCGTACAGGCCCATAAGCGTGAAACTGACCCAGCCGGTCATCTGGGCAATGCGGATCGAAACAGCCCCGGCGGCAACGATGTCCCCTGCGGTTGCCATGCCGAACTGCCACAGCCACAGCGTTGCGCCCAACAACAACACGGGCAGCACCCCGGCCAATGTCATCAGGATGAACCGGAAACTGGCCGACAATTTCCCAAAATCCAGCGATTTTTCCCGCAGCTCGACCATCGACTCGCGCGCAGCCTGATCTTCGAAATCGGAATGAGCAAACAGCTTGACGGTTTTGATATTGGTAATCGTATCGACCACCTGTCCCGATACCATCGCCCGCGCCCCGGCCCGCGCGGCAGAGCGCTTACGGACACGCGGCAAATACCAGCGCACAAGCAGGAAATAAACCACCAGCCAAGCGGCAAAGGGCAGCATCACCAGAGGATGAATAGACCCTAACAAAAGCAAAGATCCAGCAAGAGACGCCAGAGCAAACACAATCGCGCTGATCGTTTCCGACACGACCGACGCCATGGCATTCGACGTCTGCATCTGCTTCTGCGCAATCCGCCCGGCGAAATCGTCGTCGAAATAGGTCACCGACTGGCCCAGCGTCCAACGGTTCAATTTGGCCAGCACCAAAGGTGTGATGTTGGGCATGACGATGTAGTTGTTCGACAGGGACGACAGCCCAAACAACACCGGACGCAGCAGCATGAAAAAAGCAACTGCGCTGAGAATCATCCACATGTTTTCTGCGGTCAGAAAGTTCTCGGGCCCGCTGGCGGAGGCCACATCAATCACACGGCCCAAAATCCAGGCCGTGACCGCCTCCATCGCGCCAGCGACGGCCGAGAAGAAGGCCGCGACAAACAGCATCGGCCACGCGCCGGACAGGCTCCAGCGAATGAACGCCCCCAAGGTCTGCGGTGGGGGCGTTTCGATGTTCTTGAACGGGTAGATGAGGTCGGCAATCCTCATTCAGCGGCCTCCGGATTCATGAAGCCGCCAGACTGCCGTGCCCAGAACTGCGCGTAAAGGCCACCTTGCGCCAACAGGTCAGAATGCGCGCCTTCCTCGACGATCCGACCTGCATCCATCACCAGAATACGGTCCATCTGCGCTATGGTGCTGAGCCTGTGGGCGATGGCGATCACGGTTTTTCCTTGCATCATGCCGTAGAGAGTTTCCTGAATTGAGGCTTCAACCTCGGAATCTAGGGCAGATGTCGCCTCATCCAACAACAAGATCGGCGCGTCCTTTAGGATCACCCGCGCCAGCGTCACGCGCTGCCGCTGACCACCGGACAGTTTCACGCCCCGTTCGCCGACATGCGCGTCATACCCGGTGCGCCCCTGCGGATCTTGCAGGTCGAGGATGAACTCATGCGCTTCGGCCTGTTTGGCGGCGGCAATCATCTGCGCCTCGGTCGCATCCGGACGGCCATAGAGGATGTTGTCGCGCACCGACCGGTGCAGCAACGCGCTATCTTGCTGAACCATGCCGATATGGCCGCGCAGGCTGTCCTGCGTGACATCCGCAATGTTCTGATCGTCAATCAGAATTGCGCCACGCTCAACGTCGTAAAACCGCAAAAGCAGCTTTACTAGGGTCGATTTTCCCGCGCCAGACCGCCCGATCAATCCGATCTTTTCACCGGGCTGGATGGTCAGGTTGATATGGTCCAGACCCCCGGCCTCGCGTCCGTAATGATGCGAGAGATCGCGGATCTGGATCTCACCCTTGCTGAGTTGCAGTGGTTTCGAAGTCGGTGCGTCCAGCAGATCGATGGGTTGGGCGATGGTCTCCATCCCCTCGGCCACGATACCCAGCTGGCGGAAAAAGCTGGTCAGCGCCCACATGATCCATCCGGTCATGGCGTTCAGACGCAGGGTCAGCGCCGTGGCCGCCGCAACAACACCGACCGAAGCGGTGCCTTGCATCCACAATGCAATGGCCCAGCCGACTACGCCCACAATCAGCATACCGTTCAGTGTAACCAGAACCGCATCCATGATGGTGAAAATCCGCATCTCGATCTGAAAGGTCCGGCGGGTTTCCTGAATCGCTTCACGGGCATAATCCAGCTCTTGTGGGCCATGTGCGAACATTTTAACCGAATGAATGTTTGTATAGCTGTCCACCACCCGACCGGTCACGGTCGAGCGCGCGTCTGACGCCGCCTTGGACGCCGGGCCAACACGCTGCACCGTCCAGCGCACCAGCACCGCATAAAGCGCGAACCAGATCAGCATCGGAATCAGAAGCCGCGGATCCGCCGCATAAAGCAGGATTGCCGCACCGATCAGATAGGCCAGCGAGAAAGAAATCGCGTCAAAAACCTGAAAGATCACCTCACCCGCCGCGGGTGGGGTTTGCATGATCCGGTTTGCAATCCGCCCGGCAAAATCGTTTTCGAACCAGCCCACCGACTGACGCAGTACATGTTTATGCGCGCGCCAGCGGATCAGCGTGCCAAAGTTCGGCAGGATCGTGTTGTTCAACAACAGCACGTCGATCAGATGCAGCAACGGGCGCAGCAAAAGGACAAAGGCTGCCATCAGCAACAGCTCTGTCCCGTGGTTCTGCCAAACCTCTACAGGGGTCCCGCCCAACAGGTCAACCACGCGGCCCATGTAGTAGATCAACCCGATCTCAACACCGGCCACGAGGACGGAAATCAGCGCCGCCCAGAAAAACACCCGGAAGAAGGGTCGAGAATAATCCAGCATGAAAGGCCACAACCGCGTCGGCGGTGTGTCGGCTTCACGATAGGCGACAAAAGGGTCAACAAGGTTTTCGAAATAGCGAAACATGGAGAGTGCTCCGATTGAGCGATAAAATAGACGTGCGAAGAAAGATGGCGCCTGAACACCACCCTTTACGGGGCGAGTGTCCCGGCTTTAGCCGAACCAGATCCCGTAATACATTCGCATTCCTCCATCCATGTGACAGGTGCAAGTAAACACAAAGGATCCAACTTGTCATCCCCTTTTGAGACTTCGCGCTAGGTTGCCAGCAATTCCTCGCGCGACAAGGCAAAGCCGGATGCGATCCAGCGGCTTTCAAGCTCGGCCAGCTTTTTGCCCAGCGCCGGTCCGGTGAAGGTGGGGATAAGGTCCTTGGCCTGAATCGGGAAACGTGCTGCGGCCCCTGTGTGCAAATCGCGCCTGAGGTCTTCGGACCATGGTTGTTCCAGAAAAGCGCAGCGCAGAAGAGTTTCGTGCAACCCGCCCTCGTCGCCATAACGATACCCCAGCTCGGCCACGCTGGTGGAGGCCTGTGCCTCTTCCCGCATCCGGGTCAGACGTTGCAGTTGCGAGCGGCTCAACCGCAATGTCGCCGCATCCTCGGGCGTAGCAATGGAGGCCAGACGTCGCACCGCATCGGGATCGGCCCCAGCCGCTTGCTCCAGCGCGACCAAAACTGACAGGGATCGATCCTCTGCACCCGGCAACAACCGGGCCAGTACGCCGGTGCTGCGCATGGTTGCAACGGCAGGGGCTGGATCAGGCGCGCCCAGGAGTTTCAGCAGCTCGGCCCCGACCCGTTCGCGCGACAGCGATTCAAGACCTTCAAGATTGGCACCGATGGCGGCCAGCGCGTCGGGGTCAAACCCGGCGTTTGGATCACCGTACCAGGCGTGAAAGCGGAAATAGCGCAGCGACCGCAGGTAGTCTTCGCGGATGCGATTCTCGGCCGTTCCTATGAACCGCACCAACCGGGCCTCAAGGTCGGGAAGACCACCAAGCGGGTCTAACACGGTGCCATCGGGCCTTGCGTAGATCGCGTTCATAGTAAAATCGCGCCGCGCGGCGTCTTCTTCGACGTGATCGGAAAACGCTACGACAGCCCTGCGACCATCGGTTTCCACATCACGGCGGAACGTCGTGACCTCATGCGGGATGCCTGCGCTGACCACTGTGATCGTACCGTGGTCGATACCGGTTGGAATGGCCTTGAGCCCGACGGCCTGCGCCATCTCGACCACCTGTTTGGGTCGGGCATCAGTGGCGATGTCGATATCCGATACCGGCGCACCCAGCAGTGCGTTGCGCACACATCCGCCCACAAAAAGCGCCTGTGCCCCGGAAAAGGTCAAAGCCGAACAAACCTTTTGGGTCGCCGGTTCACTGACCCAGGGTTCGTTGATTTGCATCATTCATTCACCCGTGCTGCAAGCCCGCGCAATATCCGGGCCGTCGCGCCCCAGATGTAATAAGGGCCGAAGGGAACCGTGTAATACCTGCGTTTCTGACCCCGCCAGCGGCGCGACTCAACCAGATAATTCTCTGGATTCAACAGATGGGCAAGTGGGGTCGAGAAAACCTCATCGACTTCGCCGGGTTCCGGAACCGGTTGAAAGCTGTCACGCAGAATGGCGACCACGGGAGTAACGGAGAAAGAGGTCACGGTTTCATGCGTCGGCAGAAACCCCAGAACCTCTGGCAATTCGGCTGGCAGCCCGATCTCTTCCTGCGCTTCCCGCAAGGCCGCTGCCGTAACGTCGGCATCGGTTTCTTCCTGTTTGCCGCCGGGAAAGGCGATCTGCCCCGGATGATGCTTCAGCGCCGAAGATCTTTTGGTCAGGATCACCTGCGGCGTGTCACCTGCCAGCGAGATTGCCACCAGAACACCGGCGGGGCGCAGCCGTCGTCCGGGCGGCAGAACAGTTTCAGGGTTCAGGTCAAAATCGCTGGACCCGTGACCGGGGCGGCGCAGGGCCGCCCGGATCTGTTCCACAGGGTCATGCACCTTTGGAATCTTCGGCGTCAAACCCAACAGTTGTGGGGTCCAGCACGTAATGTGCCCCGCAGAACTGACAATCGGCAGTGACCTGACCTTCGGGCGTTGTCATCTTTTCGATGTCCTTCGCCGAATAGATCGACAGGCTCTGGCGCACGCGATCTTCGGAACAGGTACAGCCAAATTGCACAGACTGCGCGTCGTAAACCCGCGGTTGTTCCTCGTGGAACAATCGAACCAAAAGGTCGGTCGGGGCAACCACGGGGCCGATCAGTTCCAGATCTTCGACCGTATCCAGCAGGATATTGACCCGGCCCCAGTTTTCACCTTCTTCGCCATCCACCAGATCGCTGGCCGTCAGGATATCGCCGGTTCCTTCGCCCGAAGCGGCAAAGGGCGAGGCTTTGGGCATGTGCTGCAACATGATACCGCCCGCGCGCCAATGCTCGCTCACGCCCGGTTCGATCGATTTTCCGAAACTCAGCGAGAACCGCGTCGGCAATTGCTCGGATTGCGCGAAATACGCCTCGGCGCAGGCACTGAGCGATCCGCCGGCCAGCGGGGTGATACCCTGGTAGGGCTGCGTGCCCTCGCCCTGATCGATCATGATCGCGAAATACCCTTCGCCCACCTGATCAAACGGGGCGGCATCGGTCAGCCGGTCACGGTCAAAACTGGCGTAGGCGCGGATCTGGGCGGACTGGCCCTCTTCCTGCGGCGCATAATAGTCGGTCGCGATCATGCGCACAGCCCCTTTGGACTGCACCTGCAACGACAGTTTCCAGCGCAGCGCAACGGTCTGGCCGATCAATGCGGTCAGCAAGGCCATCTCAGCCACCAGCGCTTCGACCTGCTGCGGATAGTCGTGCTGCTTCAGGATGCCATCCAGCACGCCGTCCAGACGGGCCACGCGGCCGCGCATGTCGGATGCATCAAGTTGAAAGGGCAGGACGGTATCGTCCCACGCGATTTTGGTTCCAAGAGACATGGGGTTTCCTTACACGCCACGGGTTGGCATACCGGCACCATATAGGTCGTACAAATTGGGTTGTAAGGGGCCATACATGATCAGACGGTTCGGTGAAACCCCTCAGCCGGGGCGGAAATACACCCGAAGGGTTGGCGTCTATGCGCTTCTGCCGCGTGGCGCGCATTTGTTGCTGACCTGTCAGACCGAACCCGGGCCGGATCTGCAACTGCCGGGTGGCGGCATTGATCCCGGCGAATCGCCAATCACAGCCCTGCATCGCGAAGTTTATGAAGAAACCGGCTGGCAGGTCGCCAACCCGCGCCGCGTCGGCGCGTTTCGGCGATTTACCTATATGCCAGAATATGACCTGTGGGCTGAAAAGGTTTGCCTGATCTATCGCGCCCGCCCCGTGCGCCGTATGGGCCCGCCGACCGAGGCGTTCCACGAAGCGTTGTGGATGGATTCAGCCGACGCGGTCGAATTACTGGGCAATGATGGCGACCGCCACTTTGCCGAACTGCACCTCGGGTCGCTTTAGGGCCCGTTATATTCAAAGAAGACGGCGGATACGTCATCCCCTATGCCGTCTTTGGGCGAAATCACCTGCGTCAAACGCCAGAACATATCATCCAGAAACTCCGACCCGCCCCGTTCCGATACGCACTGTTTTGCCATCTCTCGCAGACCGTCTTCTTCCAGCAAACCACCATCAGCCAGATGGCATTCGGTAAACCCGTCCGAATACAACAACAACTTGTCGCCCGGTTGCATCTGAAGCTCGATTTGCTGAAAGCACGCGTCTTCGATCAATCCGATCGGCAGGCCACCGTCGCCGAGAAACTCGGTGTTGCCATCCTGTCGCAGCAGAAGGGGGTGCGGATGCCCGGCCTGCACCATTTTCAGATGCCCGTTGCGCAGATCCACAATGGCGTAGACCATCGTGAAATACTCTTCGATCCCCGAATCCGCCATCAGGCGGGAGTTGAGCGTTTTCGCAACCTCTTCCGGCGGCAACAGCGCGTAGAACTTGTTAAACCTTTGTTCCATAGCAACATTCTGATCGAAATGCTTGCTTGAAAGATACCCGCCCAAACGGGCCGTCATCATCGCCGACGTGATGCCATGCCCGGACACATCAATACTGTAAAACCCCAGCCTGTTGACCCCGGGCGAGAACATGCCAACAAGGTCCCCGCCAATGTGGCCACAGGGTTTGAGCAACAGGCTGACCCGAGAGTTCCCAAATTCCCGCGTCAGTTCCGGCACCAGCGATTCCTGAATCTTTCTGGCCTGGATCAAGTCCTTGTCGATCGCATCATGCGCCAGCCTGAGTTCTTCCAGCGCGGCTTCAATCAGGCGGTTTTTCTGCGACAGCTCTCTCTGCATATCCAGAATGCGCGCGCCGGCGGATATGCGTGCGCGCAGTT
The DNA here is from genome assembly GCF_056533985.1 of Ruegeria sp. E8. NCBI lineage: Bacteria > Pseudomonadati > Pseudomonadota > Alphaproteobacteria > Rhodobacterales > Roseobacteraceae > Ruegeria > Ruegeria sp. E8. The sequence continues at coordinate 69,361 of NZ_JBQFOY010000019.1, read as the reverse complement.
CGTCAGCTTCCAGGGGTTTGATCAGAAAATCGTCTGCACCGGCATCCAGACCGCGCGCGACCTCCTGCTTTTCGCTCTTGGAGGTCAGGAGGATGAAGTAACTGTACTGATCTGTGTCCAAGGCGCGAAACGCAGTGCAGAATTCAAGGCCGCTCATCCCGGGCATGACCCAATCACTGAGAACAAGATCGGGCGGGTCGTCTCTGCAATGCGCCAAGGCGGCGTCACCTGTGTCGGCCTCGACCACCTCAAAACCCCATTTCCTGAGTGACGCCACCAGAATGCGCCGCTGCAAACGGCTGTCATCCACCACCAGCACCTTGCGGATCGCGCCGAAGTCCAGATCTGATCTGGCGTCCTCAAGACTCGCCCCTGGTACCATTTACCCTCTGCTCTGATGAGTTCGTTCACACACGGCGACCCTAGCGCCAACAGATTTAACATCCGGTGAAGACCAAAATCCCGGTTGGGCTGTGCCGTTAACCCGGCTTTTACCGGAGGTGCCGTATCCAGAAACCCATACGTTCAACGGCAGGTAAATTGGCATGATCCACTGGGACAGAGTCAGGCAATTGCGAGACGAAGTTGGCCCGGATGAGTTCGATGAGGTGGTCGAGATTTTCCTTGAAGAGGTGCAGGAGGTAATCACTCGCCTGCATCACGATACGGATCGGACCCAGCTGGAACAGAACCTGCATTTCCTGAAAGGCAGTGCATTGAGCCTTGGCTTCGACCAGTTTTCAAAACTCTGTCAGGATGGTGAACGACAGGCCGCCGCAGGTCAGGGCGCCGATGTCGATCTGCCCATGATCCTGTCTGCCTTTAAACGCTCGAAACTCAAGTTCGGAGCGGAACTGCGCCAGAACCTTGGCTAGATCACGAACTGCGCCAGCGTCTCATCCTCGGTGATATCGGTATAGGTGAACCCGGCCTCGTCCAGATGCGCAAACAGACGCATGAAATTCTCGGGCTTGCGGGTTTCGATCCCGATCAGAACCGAACCGAAGTTGCGCGCGGATTTCTTCATGTACTCAAAGCGGGCGATATCGTCTTCGGGTCCGAGGATGCCCAGAAACTCTTTCAACGCACCTGGGCGCTGCGGCAGGCGCAGGATGAAGTACTTCTTCACACCGGAATAGCGCTGCGCCCGTTCCTTGACCTCGGGCAGGCGTTCGAAATCAAAGTTGCCGCCGGATGTCACGCAGACCACGGTCTTGCCGCGCACAAAGCTCTGGATATCGCCCACCGCTTCGATTGCCAGCGCGCCGGCAGGCTCCAGAACGATGCCTTCGACATTCAGCATTTCGATCATCGTGGTGCAGATGCGGTCTTCCGAAAGGACCAGAACATCGGACAGATGGCGTGATTTCAGCAGTTCAAAGGGCTTCGCGCCGATCCGCCCAACCGCCGCACCATCGACGAAGCTGTCGATGTGATCCAACGATACCGGATGCCCCGCCGCCAGAGCCGCACGCAGACAAGCCCCGCCGCTGGGTTCGACAAACAGGCAATGTGCCCGGTCTCCGAACCAGGTCGCCACACCCGATGACATGCCGCCACCGCCTACCGGCAGAACGACATGGTCGGGCACGCTGCCCAGCTGCGCTTCGATCTCGACCGCCAGCGACGCCTGCCCTTCGATCACATCGTCATCGTCGAAGGGCGACAGGAAGTACCCGCCCTTCTGTGCACACCAGTCCTGCGCGGCGGCCAGAGTGTCGTCGAAATAGTCGCCGGTCAGATGAATCTCGATATTGTCGCCACCGAAGATGCGGGTTTTCTGAATTTTCTGTTGCGGCGTCGTCACCGGCATGAAGATGACCCCCTTCACGTCCAGATGTTTGCACATGAACGCGACACCCTGCGCATGATTTCCCGCGCTGGCGCAAACGAACAGGTCCTGCCCCTGCTGCTTGCGCATGGCATTGAACGCACCGCGAAGCTTGTACGACCGCACCGGGCTCAGGTCTTCACGCTTGAGCCAGATATCGGCGCCGTACCGGTCGGACAAATGGGCATTCCGCTGCAACGGCGTTGCCGGAAAAACAGAGCGCATCGCCTGTTCGGCAGCGCGGGCGCGGGTCATGAAATCAGTCATGCCCGCCTCACTGGCCTATCCCGACTAAAAGAGCAAGGAATACATATGTGTACGGGCTCAGGACAGCTCGCGTTTTTCGATGAAGACGCCGTACATGGTGGTCAGGATGCTGACGTTGATCAAAGGGACGACCAGCATGGTTGCAAAGAGAACAATCAGTACACCGATGATCGGGATGAATAGTAGCAACGAAGCCAACAGTTGAAGCATTACCTGAAAGAGGATGGACAGTACGACCAAGAGTGCGATTGCTCCGGTCGCTCCTGAAGTCGCCCTCCATGCTTCCGAGAGCTTTATCGGTTGTCCGATGGCTGCGCCGGGCAGAATTGGGGATGCCCGGTAAAATCCGATAGTGAGAAAGATGATCAAGCCAAACCAAAACAGAACTCCCAACACTGCGGAAGCTTGCGCCATCATGTTCATGATCAGTGTCGCTGGAATCATGATGATAACAGCTAGTAGGCCAAGCATAAGGAGGCGCCCAAAATAGGCGAGCACGCGGTCGAACCTGAAAGGCGGGACCAATCCGCTGGGATATTCTTCAAGCAGAACAAAGCGATGCCAAGACACGACAATCCAGAGCATGACGCCAAATACCACGGCAATAAAGCTCAGCAAGAATCCGGCGAAAGATAGGGGGGCCACACCCTCGGGGAGGCCCGTTGTGTCACTGTCGAATTCTTCGAATGGGATGTCGAACAGAAAAAACAGGCCGATCGCCAGAACGCCACCGATCAGCGCCGGTACAACTGAAATTTGCAGTGCCTGCTTCAGGTTCCTCAGAACCATCTTCACCGAATGCACAAAAATCTCTAATCCCAACATGAAAACTGCCCTCTCAACCAATCCTTGTTCTCTTTCCAACCGTTTCACCTCAATTCCCGCCTCAGGTCAACGCACACCAACTTGCCCCCGCGTCCAAAACCCGTTAGGGGCCAATCGTTCTACGCATAAAGGGAAATCAGATGTCCGCGCCCAAGAAAGTTGTTCTGGCCTATTCCGGTGGCCTTGATACCTCGATCATCCTGAAATGGCTGCAGACCGAGTATGGGTGTGAGGTCGTCACCTTCACCGCCGATCTGGGTCAGGGCGAAGAGCTGGAGCCCGCCCGCCAAAAGGCCGAGCTGCTGGGGATCAAGCCCGAGAACATCTATATTGAGGATATCCGCGAAGAGTTCGTCCGCGACTTCGTCTTCCCGATGTTCCGCGCCAACGCGCAGTACGAAGGCTTGTACCTGCTGGGTACCTCGATCGCGCGCCCGCTGATCTCGAAACGTCTGGTCGAAATTGCCGAAGCGACCGGTGCCGACGCCGTGGCCCACGGTGCGACCGGCAAGGGCAACGATCAGGTTCGTTTTGAACTGGCCGCTTACGCGCTTAACCCCGATATCAAGGTGATCGCGCCGTGGCGTGAGTGGGACCTGACCAGCCGCACCAAGCTGCTGGAATTCGCCGAACAGAACCAGATCCCGATTGCCAAGGACAAACGCGGCGAGGCCCCCTTCTCGGTCGATGCCAACCTGCTGCACACCTCGTCCGAGGGCAAGGTTCTGGAAGACCCCGCCGATATGGCGCCCGACTATGTCTATCAGCGCACCGTCCACCCCGAGGATGCGCCGAACGAACCGGAATTCATCGAGATCGGCTTTGAAAAAGGCGACGCGGTCAGCATCAATGGCGAGGCGATGAGCCCGGCCACCATCCTGACCAAGCTGAACGAATATGGCGGCAAGCACGGCATTGGCCGTCTCGATCTGGTCGAAGGCCGGTTCGTTGGCATGAAATCGCGCGGCATCTACGAAACGCCGGGTGGCACCATCCTGCTGGAAGCACACCGTGGCATCGAGTCCATCACCATGGACCGTGGCGCAATGCACCTGAAAGACCAGCTGATGCCGCAATATGCAGAGTTGATCTATAATGGCTTCTGGTATTCGCCTGAACGGGAAATGCTGCAGGCAGCCATCGACAAGTCCCAAGAGCATGTCACCGGCACCGTTCGCGTGAAACTGTACAAAGGTCTGGCCTCGACCGTGGGTCGCTGGTCGGATCACTCGCTCTATTCCGAGGCGCATGTGACCTTCGAGGAAGACGCCGGTGCTTATGACCAGACAGACGCGGCAGGCTTCATCCAGTTGAACGCGCTGCGCCTGAAACTGCTGGCCGCGCGCGAAAAGCGTTTGTCCAAGTGATCGACGAAGACGATAACGACGACGAACTCGATATGTTCATCGAGGCGCAGGACACGGTTTGGTCTGATGTCCTGCGTGAATTGGAACAGGGGCAGAAAACCAGCCACTGGATGTGGTTCGTGTTTCCGCAACTGGCCGAGCTGGGCCAGTCCCATATGGCGCAGCTTTACGGGATCGAGGATCTGGACGAAGCGACCCGCTACCTGAACCACCCCGAGCTGCGCCGTCGCCTATCGGAAGCGGCCTCGCTCATGCTGCTGCACAAAGGGCGCGAGGCCAGCGACATCCTGGGCGGGATCGACGCGAAAAAACTACGGTCGTCCATGACGTTGTTTTCATCTGTTGCGGATGCTCCAGCCGAGTTTCAGGCCGTGCTGAACGCGTTCTATGACGGTCAACCCTGTGATCGAACTGTTCAGATCCTGAAGGCATCGTGATCAGTGGTTCCAGTGAGGTCAGCCTTGCCTGTTCGCGGCCTCACGCTTTACGCATTCGGAAACTTCGAAAGGACCCCGGATGCTTCAGGATATCGCCGACGGAATTCAAAAAGGCCTGAACGGCAAAACCTTTGACGGATCATTGAAATTTGATTGTGGTGCGGACGGGGTGATCGTTTTGGCGGACAATCAGGCCACAACACAGGATCAGGAAACGGACTGCACCATCCGCATTTCGCAGGATAACCTGACCAAACTGTTGACCGGAAAGCTGAACCCGATGACCGGTGTGGCGCTTGGAAAGCTCAAAGTCTCGGGCAACATGGCCGTGGCGATGAAGCTGGGGCAGTTGCTCGGCTGAGGTCAGCGCATCCCAGCGATCGATTTCTGCATCGCAAGAATCAGCGCATCCCGCCTTTGCGACAGTTCTGCCGGGGTTTGGCCCCTTGCCTCGGCTGCGACCCCATCTGTCAGTTTCTGCGCGACCTCATCCGTCAAATGAATCTGACCCAGATCGTCCCACCATCCGTTGAACGTATCCGTAAAATGGTCGCAAAAGGCCTTTATACCCCCTTCTCCGGCCCCGAGGTTGAACAACATGGTCGGGCCCATCGCCGCCCATCTGACACCGGGACCCGCCCAGACGGCCTTGTCCACATCTTCGACCGAGGCAACACCCGAAATCACAAGGTGGATCGCTTCGCGCCACAACGCGGCCTGCAGGCGGTTTGCGACATGGCCCCGCACTTCTTTTTTGACGCGGATCGTGGTCTTGCCAACGCTTTCATAGAACGCCTGCGCCGCGTCCACGACGTCATAGGCAGTGTTTTCGTTGCCAATCACCTCGACCAGCGGGATCAGGTGCGGCGGATTGAACGGGTGCCCCAGCACAAAGCGTGACGGGTCGGACCAGCCCTGTTGCATTTGCCCAAGTGTCAGGCCCGATGCCGAACTTGCGACGATTGCATCCGGGGATAAGGCCGGTTCGATCTCGGCAAAGGTCGCATGTTTGATCGGCAAGCGTTCCGGTACGTTTTCCTGCACGAAACTCGCACCTTCAACAGCGTCAGCAGCGCTGCGATGAAAGGTGATCGCATTAGGGTTGCCCCTTTCGGTCAGGCCCAGCGCCTCCATCGTTGGCCACGCGTCCTGAACGTACCTTCGCACGTTTTTCTCTGTATTAGGGTCTGGATCGAACATGGCCACCGACCGGCCCGAGGCCAGAAACAACGCCGCCCAGCTGGCACCGATGACACCGCCGCCCAAACATGCCGTATGTTGCATTTCCATCAGAACAATCCCGGATTGAGAGGGGAAGCCGCCGTCATGCCTCCATCCACAGTGAACATCTGGCCGGTGGCAAACCCGGCTTCGTCAGAAGCCAGCCAGACCGCCATGCTGGCAATGTCTTCGGGCTTGCCGAACCGGCGCGCGGCATGTCGTGCAAGCGCGTCGTTTCGGGCGGCCTCGGGGTTTGTCGCCAAGTCAAATCCGGCGTCCAGCATCCCCGTCTCGATCCAACCCGGACAGATCGCGTTACATCGAATCTTGGGGCCATGATCAACGGCTATGGATCGCGTCAACCCATGCACAAACGCCTTTGACGCATTGTAAAGCGCCATCGATGGATCGGCGACTTTCCCTGAAATAGAGCCTAAATTGATGATCGATCCGCCCTCTGACATCCTGGGAATAAACGCGCGGCAAAGATTGAAAACGCCCCGGCAATTCGTACCGATCACCGCATCCCAATCCGCGTCCGTACTGTCCGTGACGGTCTTTTCGACCTGAACCCCGGCGTTGTTAACAAGGATATCGGTGCCGCCCATCACCGATGCCAACTCCTCAACCGCAGCCACATCGGTGACGTCCAGAGGATACCACACGACGTCCATGGCCAACCCCTCGGGTCGGGATCCGCGGCCGCAGGTGGTGACCGCAGCGCCTTCACGGCGGAAAGCGTCAACAATGCCGCGCCCGATGCCTTGCCGCCCGCCGGTGACCAGCGCTCTTTTCCCAGCCAACCGCATCAGTGAGCCACCTTCGCGTCAGGCGCTGACATGTACGCACCCAATGCATGTACAGACATATCGCGCCCGGTGGGCGTACGATTCCCGCCGGTTGGGGCGCAGGTGATGATAACTGGTTTGCTCATAGCTTCATCTGCTGAACTTGCGCGCTCAGCCCTCCGTCCAGAACCCAAAGTTGACCGCTGGCATAGCGCGCCTCGTCCGAGGCCAGCCAGTTCACCAGATTGGCGATATCGTCCGGCGTGCCATAACTGCGCATCGGGTGTACGTCGCGCACAGCCTGTTGCAACTGATCAATGGTCTTGCCGCCGCCGCCCGATCCATCGCCGGTGAAAAAACTCTGCAACATCGGGGTGTCGACATAGCCGGGGCAGATTGCGTTCACACGGATACCTTCCGGCCCGTGATCACACGCCATTGCTCGGGTCAGAGCGTGAATCGCCCCTTTTGTTGCGCAATAGGCGGCAAGGCCGGGATCAGCGATGAACCCGTCATAGCTGCCGAAATTGATGATCGAAGCCGAGACACCCGACGCAGCCCCTTTGCGCAACAGCGGCAGCGCGTGTTTCGAGGTTAAAAATGTCCCCGTCACGTTGACCGCAAAAGACAGGTTCCATTCCTCCAGCGTCGTTTCTTCGATGGTTTTTTCAATCTCGATGCCGGCGGCATTGACCAGAATGTCCAACTGGCCAGTTTCGGCACCGACCATCCCCATCGCGGCAATTGCATCTGCTTCCTGCGTGACATCGAGCTTCACGAAGATGCTGCCATCATCATCATGAGCCGCCAGAGACCCTTGAGGTGTCAGGTCGGCGGCATAAACCCGGGCGCCCTCGCGCAGGAAACGCGCGACAATTGCGCGCCCGATGCCTCCGCGCCCGCCGGTCACAAGGGCTGTTTTGCCTTCCAGCATCATTCTTTGGTCTCCTTCAAAGGCGGATAGCGATAGCGGGTTGCGGCGACTGTCCAATCCATGTGGTTGCGCACGTATTCCTGAGTGGCATCCCTTGGCGGGTTGTAGTCCCAGGCCTCACCAGCACCCGCCGCCATCGCGGCGTGCAGGGCGCGGCGGGATTTCTGCGTCGCGATCACGTCCGCGCGCAGGCTTTCGCTGTTCAAGCGTGTTGCGACTTCTTCAGCAAACTTCGCTGACTGCTCAACGTAAGCCGGGTCACCAGCACGATTCACTTTCTCCAACGGGTCTTTCGAAAGATCATAGAGTTGGGGTGGGTCCGGGTCGCAGTGAATGTATTTCAGAGGGCCGCGCCGGATCATAAACACCGGATATGGCGTCATCTCGGCGCAATATTCGCCGATAGCCTCATCCACCGGGTCGACCTCTCCGCGCGCAAGCGGCAGCAATGATCGACCGTCGATCGGTTCACCATAGATTGCTTCGGACCCTCCGGCGATCTCCACAAATGTCGGCAGCAGATCAAGCAAAGAACAGGCGTTGGCCGCGCACCCTTTGGCAACGCCGGGACCCGCCATGATCAACGGAACACGGGCCGAATGTTCGAAGAAGTTCATCTTGTACCACAAACCGCGTTCGCCCAGCATGTCGCCGTGATCTGCGGTGACGATGACGATGGTGTTGTCCAACTCTCCGATATCTTCCAAAGCCTTCACCATCGCGCCAACCTTGCTGTCGAAATAGCTGACATTGGCCAGGTAAGCCCGGCGGGCGCGGCGGATTTCCTCTTCGGTCAGAGGGACATAGCTCGCCTCGATCCCGTCCATCACCCGGCGCGAGAATGGGTCCTGTTCCTCGGGCGTCAGGGTGAACTCAGGCATCGGCACGTCTGCGTCGGAATACAGGTTCCACCACTCCGGCTTGGCCACATAGGGGTCATGCGGATGGATAAAGCTGGCCACCATGCAGAACGGAGCATCTTCGCCAGATGCCCGATCTCGGCCCCTGTCGACCAGCCATCGGCGCGCCGCGAATTCGACTTCGTCGTCGTAGTCTGTCTGGAAGGTGGCGACGGCCTCACCGCTTTCCTTGACCGTTTGCATGTTGTGATACCACTTGTCGATCCGCTCGTCCGGGGCCTCCCAATCCGGGGTCCAGGCGAAGTCAGAGGGGTAGATGTCGGTGGTCACACGATCCTGAAACCCGTGTTTCTGGTCCGGGCCAACGAAGTGCATCTTGCCCGACAGGCAAGTTCGATAGCCCAGCGCTTTGAGATAATGCGCAAAAGTCGGGACCGAGGCGCGAAACTCGCTGGCATTGTCATAGGCTGCAATCCGGCTGATCAACTGCCCGGACATGAACGCAAACCGTGACGGAGCGCAGAGGGGTGAGTTGCAATAGGCCGCGTCAAACCGCATGCCGCGCGCGGCCAGAGCATCGATGTTTGGGGTTTTCACCGTCGGATGGCCGTAAGCGCCGCAAAAATGCGGCGCCAGCTGATCGGCCATAATCACAACGATGTTGGGTCGTGTCACGGCGCGGCCTTTGCGTAGGCGTCCAGAACCAGCCCGTGGAAGTGATGCACCGCATGTTCCGATTTGCCCGAGCCATTGGGGTCATGCACGATCCGGCCTTGCGTGAAGGCCGGGGTGCTCATCCCGCGTTGAACACTTTCGACAATATCGATGTCTTCCTTTTGTAAAACCTCGTCCAGATAGCGGATCGCCTCCAGTTCTGCCTCGTCCGGATCAGGGGTTTCGAGGAAGAAATCGTAGGTTTCCAATGTCCGGTCAGGACCGATCGGAATGATATTCAGCACGATCATCGAAGACCGCCCCGGATAGCGCATCAGGCAGGTCGTGGGCCAAAGCCACCAAACCGCATGGGTGCGCACAGTGGCATTGGACACGTCATAGGCCGTGTTGGCACCTTTACCCGCTTCGGCCATGTGACTGGAGTAGATGCCGTATGTGGTCACCTTGTAGGTGTCCATATCGACCAGATCACAGAAGTCCTTGTGGGCCGTCGGGCAGTGGTAGCATTCAAGAAAGTTGTCGACGACGTTTTTCCAGTTCGACTTGATGTCATAGGTCAGGCGATGACCGAATGTCAGCTGCTCGATATCCGGTGCCCAGTGGCGGATTTCGGTTTCCAGGTTTCCGGAAACATCGCGCAAAGGCGCAGCGTTAGGGTCTAAATTTACATAAATGAAGCCGGCGAATTCTTCGACCTGTACCTGATCGAGACAGATATCCGACGTTTTGAAGTCCGCCAGATTCTCGGTTTCGGGCGCGCGCACCAACTGGCCGTCCAGCTTATAGACCCAGGCGTGATACGGGCACATGATGCGGGTGGTTTCGCCTTCACCCGACAGCAGATGATGGGCGCGGTGCTTGCATACGTTGTAAAAGGCGCGAAGCACACCTTCGCGATCGCGCACCACCGCAATTGGTCGCCCGGCAATTTCAACTGTCGTGTAAGAGCCCGGAGCGCGCAGTTTTTCAACGTGGCAGACCCACTGCCAGGTTTTGGCGAGGATTTCGTTCAGATCGACCTGATGCCAGGCCGGATCAACATAGGCTTCGGCCTTCAGGGAACTGGTGTTGAAAGGATCGGTGCTAAAACCATCAGAAATCCGCTCGAACTGGGTTTTGGACGGCAGCTGGCTCATGAGAGGCTCCACAACTCTGGGGCATGGCAACCCCGGTGACTGGCTTTTGACGCATATGATCTGCTGAGTCTTGTTCAGCGGCGTGACTTTTTTCGCCGTTCAGCAAACTTTTTAAGCCAAATACCCAAGCGTCGGAAAATCAGTGTCTGGGCTTACGATGCATCGGCCAAGCGCGAAACTCGAACGGAACGCGTCCTTCAACTCTGTCATGGGTCGGGGGCAAGCCGAACCTGTCCTTGTAGGCGCGGCTGAAATGCACTGGACTTAAAAAGCCCGAAGCAAGGGCAATCTCGGCTATTGGTAACTCGGTCTGCGTCACCAGCCCGCGCGCACGGTCAAGCCTGATGTCGCGATAGTAAAGCGCGGGTGTTTTCTTGATATATGTCGCAAACAATCGATCCAGTTGCCGGTGCGATATACCTGCCCGCCTGCAAATCTCGGGAACCGGAACAGGTTCCTCAAGATTGGCCTCCATCACCTGAATCGCGGTTTTCAGTTTGGCGGGTACAGTCGTACCCAAGGGTTCTTTGCCTTCCGGCTGCTGCATCTCGGCCGGGCCGCGCAGCCGGTCATGAAACACGTATCTGGCGGCGGCATTGGCCAGTGCACTTCCTTTGATGCCCTGTAATATCTGCAGCCCGAAGTCGGTCGCCGCCGACCCGCCGCAACAGGTGATCCGGTTACCGTCCAGAACGTAAAGATTCTCGACAACCTCAATATTCGGATACAGTTCTTGCAGCGCATCGATATGCTCATAGTGGACAGTTGCACGCCGACCGTTCAGCAACCCGGCCTGCGCCAGAATGAAAGCGCCGGTGTCCAGCGCGCCTAGGGTCGCTCCGCTGCGTGCCCAGTGTCGCAAAGCGGTGCTCAGCTTGGATGTCAGATGCCGCTCTGGCGTCCAGCTTGAGGATACAATAACAATGTCAGCGTCGGTCAAACGTTTTGTATCAAGCGCTTGGGTCTCGATACCTGCACCATTGCTGGATACGCAGAAGCCCCCTGTTTCGGACAGGAAGCTCCATGTGAAATAGGGCTTTCCGTCCAGATAGTTCGCGGCCCGAAACGGATCGATAAACCCCATGGTCGCCGCCATGTTGAAGCTGGGTGCAACGATGACCAACAAACGGGTTGATACCTGTGCCTCCTGAACCATCGATCCTGATCCCAACCTTGCATCACCGGATCTCAGAAGAAATCTTTTGGTGTCGAGACACAAGGTTTCTTGCGACAAACCCATGGCTGATAAACTCGTCTCACCAGCGCGTGACATGCGATGTCAGGCAATTGCAAGTCGGCCAAACTCGGGTCACCTTGGTCCCAAAAGGAGACCTGACATGACACGGACTGCTTATCTTGATGCCTTCAAACCGGCCCTTCTGTTCACCCTGATCGCATTGGCCGCAATGCTGCGTGCTCTGCCTGCCCCGGCGGCGGGGACTGAAACGCTGACGGTTGCCGGAGGGTGTTTCTGGTGCGTGGAATCCGATTTTGAATCGGTTCCGGGCGTCACCGGGGCAGTGTCGGGGTATACCGGCGGCGAGTCTGCCAACCCTACGTATAATCAAGTGTCAAAAGGGGGAACCGGCCATTATGAGGCTGTGCAGATCACGTTCGATCCGGCCCGCGTCTCACGTGAAACACTGCTGAACATGTTCTTCCGCTCGGTTGATCCCACTGACGCCGGCGGTCAGTTCTGTGATCGCGGGGACAGTTATCGCACGGCAATTTTCGTCTCTAACACAAGCGAAAAAGCTCTCGCCGAGAAAGCCAAGGCTAACGCGCAGCGAGCATTGGGACAAACCGTTGTCACTCCGATCCTGAGCGCAGGTACCTTTTACCCGGCCGAGGCGTACCATCAGGATTACTACAAGGGGAACAAGCTGATCTTCACCCGCTTTGGGCCCAAGCGTCAGCGCAATGCCTATAAAGCCTACCGCAAAGCCTGCGGGCGAGACGCACGCGTCAAACAGCTTTGGGGTACAGACGCGCCGTTTGCTGGGTCTTAATCGAAGGATGCGTCGCGCACTTCTTTCAGATCGGGAATAACATCCGCCGTCCCGTGCCGCGTGACCATCAGGGCCGCGGCACGGTTTGCTTGCAGAATGGCCTGTTCCATCGGCATACCGCGATCCATACCCGCCAGGACATAGCCGGTGAACGTATCGCCTGCCCCTGTGGTATCCACGGCCTGCACCTTATGCGCCGCAAACTCCACCGGATCGCTGCCATGCTGCAAATACCGCGCGCCTTTTGAGCCCAGCGTGACAATGACATGTCGCACCGGCAGATCAGCGGCGCTTAGCCCGGTTTCCTGACGCAGCTGTTCGGCCTCGACCTCGTTCAGGATCAGGAAATCCAGATAGGGCAGAACCGCCTTTACCGCCTGCGCCTGAAACGGCGCCGCAGCGTAACAAACGGTCAGCCCGAGCCTGTGCCCCAACTGCGCTGCTTCGACCTGCGCGTTGGTTTCGTTCTGCAGGATCAGCAGATCGCCTGTATTTGCTGCCGACAGCGCCTGCCCCAAATGGCTGACATCCAGCGCGTGGTTCGCCCCCGGATAAAGGATGATCAGGTTCTCACCTTCGTCGTCCACTGCAATGATCGCGTGACCCGTCGGAAGATCCACCTCTGAGATATAGCGCGTGTCCACACCATATTCCGTCAAGCGATCCTTCGCCCAGCGCCCATCATGCCCCACAGCACCGATATGGCTGACGCGTGACCCGGCCCGCGCGGCAGCGACGGACATGTTGGCCCCTTTGCCACCAAGGAACCGATCCAGCCCTAGGGCCGCCAGAGTTTCCCCCGGCGTGGGCAGATGCGGCAGGTCATAGACCATATCCGCATTGATCGAGCCAAGATTCCAGATCGTCATGACTTACCCGATATCGCAGGAGGCCAGAATGGCCATGTTCAAAATGTCATTGGCCGTAGAGACGGTCGAGCAAATCTGAATTGGCTTATCGATGCCCGACAGGATCGGACCAATCACCGTCGCGCCACCCATTTCCTGCATCAGCTTGGTCGAGATCGACGCCGAATGGCGCGCCGGAACGATCAGGATATTCGCGGGGCCGGTCAGGCGCGAGAAGGGATAAGCCTCCTGCTGATGCGCGTTCAGCGCCACGTCGACAGTCATTTCGCCTTCGTACTCAAAGTCCACACCGCGCCGGTCCAGAACCTCGGGCGCGACATGCATCTTTTCGGCGCGTTCCGACACTGGATAGCCGAAGGTCGAGAAACTGACGAAAGCCACTCGTGGCTCCAGCCCCATATGGCGGGCCACAGCGGCCGCACGTTCGGCAATATTCGCCAGATCGTTCTCATCCGGCCATTCATGCACCAGCGTGTCGCCGATCAGAACGATCCGACCCTTGTGCAACAAGGCCGTCACGCCGGCGGCTCCATGGGCGGCGTCGGCGTCAAAGACGTGATTGATCCGATCCAGCACATGCGCGGATTTGCGGGTCGCTCCGGTCACCAGACCGTCGGCATGACCATGTGCCAGCATCAAGGACGAAAACACGTGACGGTCGCGGGCAGCCAGGCGGTGAATATCCTTGCGGTCAAAACCTTTGCGCTGCAAACGGCTGTAGAGAAAGCCTTTGTAAGCGTCGAGATGCATGGTGTTTGCGGCGTTCACCACCTCAATCTCACGCACCGCATCCCCGAGCCCTGCAGCCTCGAGCTTTTGTTTCACGTCATCCGGACGCCCCACAACCAGCGCTTTGCCAAAGCCCGAGCGCTGATACATTACCGCTGCGCGCAAGACGCGCGGATCGTCGCCCTCGGCAAAGATCATCCGGCTTTGCGCTGCACGCGCTCGGGCGTTCAGGCCGCGCAGGATGCTGGCGGTCGGGTCCATGCGGGACTTGAGGCTCAGCTCATACGCCTCCATGTCTATGATCGGACGGCGGGCTGCTCCAGTATCCATCCCGGCCTTGGCAACCGCCGGAGGGATACGGTGGATAAGGCGCGGGTCGAACGGGGTCGGGATGATGTAGTCGCGGCCAAAGGTCAGCGATTTGCCATAGGCCATGGCGACTTCATCCGGCACATCCTCACGCGCAAGACGGGCCAGAGCATGGGCACAGGCGATCTTCATTTCGTCATTGATCGCGCGGGCATGGATGTCCAGCGCGCCGCGAAACAGGTAGGGGAAGCCCAAAACGTTGTTCACCTGGTTCGGATAGTCACTGCGCCCGGTGGCGACGATGGCATCAACACGCACCTCATGCGCCTCTTCCGGCGTGATCTCGGGATCGGGGTTCGCCATGGCGAAGATCACCGGATTGTCCGCCATGCTGGCGACCATATCCTGCGTCACGGCACCTTTGACCGACACGCCCAGGAACACGTCGGCCCCCCGCATGGCGTCTTCCAGAGTGCGCAGATCAGTGGAGATCGCGTGGGCCGATTTCCACTGGTTCATCCCCTCGGTCCGGCCCTGATAGATCACGCCCTTGGTGTCACAGACGATGCAGTTTTCGTGCCGGGCGCCCATTGCCTTGAGCAGTTCGATACAGGCGATTCCCGCCGCGCCCGCGCCGTTCAGAACGATCTTAACGTCCTCAATCTTTTTGCCCGAAATATGCAGCGCATTCAGCAGACCCGCCGCGCAGATCACCGCCGTGCCGTGCTGGTCGTCGTGGAAGACAGGGATATCCATCTCTTCCTTCAGGCGCTGTTCGATGATGAAACATTCCGGCGCCTTGATGTCCTCAAGGTTGATACCGCCAAAGGTCGGACCCATCAGACGCACGGCGCGGCAGAATTCGTCCGGGTCTTCGGTATCCAGCTCGATATCGATCGAGTTCACATCGGCAAACCGTTTGAACAGGACCGATTTCCCCTCCATCACCGGTTTCGAGCCCAGCGCGCCCAGGTTACCAAGCCCCAGAACCGCAGTCCCGTTCGAGATCACAGCGACCAGATTGCCCTTGTTCGTATAGTCATAGGCGGTCTCGGGCGCTTCGGCGATTGCCTCACATGGAACAGCGACGCCGGGGCTGTAGGCCAGCGACAGATCGCGCTGTGTGGTCATGGGTACGGTGGCCTGCACCTCCCACTTGCCGGGGGTCGGGTCGAGGTGAAAGGCGAGCGCCTCTTCTTTGGTGATCTTCGCTTTGGGCATGTGATGGGTCGTTTCTTTACATATGTTGGGCTGTCGCCTCATAACGCAGGAGAACGCGCGCCTCAACGAGAATGAGTTTTCGGCTTTTACAGAAGATGCGGGATTTGTAAGGTCGCGCCCGGAATACGCCAAAAGGGGGCCGCCTTGTCCACAGTCACGCCAATGATGGCGCAATATCTCGAGATCAAAGAGGCCCATGCAGACGCGCTGCTGTTCTACCGCATGGGCGACTTTTACGAGATGTTTTTCGAGGACGCCGTCAACGCCGCCGAGGCGCTGGATATCGCCCTGACCAAACGTGGAAAACACAACGGAGCCGACATTCCGATGTGCGGCGTGCCCGTGCATTCGGCCGAAGGTTATCTATTAACGCTGATCCGCAAAGGCTTTCGCGTCGCGGTTTGCGAACAGATGGAAAGTCCCGCCGAGGCGAAGAAAAGAGGCTCTAAATCGGTGGTAAAGCGCGATGTTGTGCGTTTGGTAACGCCCGGCACGCTCACTGAAGACGCGCTGCTGGAGGCCCGCCGCCACAACTTTCTGGCCGCTTATGCCGAAGTGCGGGATGAATCCGCGCTGGCTTGGGCCGATATCTCGACCGGCGCGTTTCACGTGATGCCTTTGACATCCGTGCGGCTGAGCCCCGAGCTGGCGCGGCTGGCCCCCTCCGAACTGATCGTTGCCGACGGAATACAAGAAAAGCTGAACGAACCGGTTCGCGATCTTGGAATCTCGCTGACCCCGCTCGGGCGCGCCAGCTTTGACAGCACTGCGGCGGAAAAGCGCATCTGCGGATTGTTTCACGTGGGGGCACTGGACGCATTCGGGAATTTTGGCCGCGCCGAGATTTCAGCCATGGGTGCGCTGATTGACTATCTGGAGATCACGCAAAAGGGCAAGTTGCCCCTGCTGCAAACGCCGCTGAAGGAATCCGAAGACCGCGTGGTTCAGATCGACGCGGCCACAAGGCGCAATCTGGAACTGACCCGATCCCTGTCCGGTGGCCGCGCCGGATCGCTGCTATCGGTGGTGGATCGTACCGTCACACCGGGCGGCGCGCGGTTGCTGGAGCAACGCCTGTCCAGCCCCTCCCGCAACCTGGATGTCATCCATGCCCGTCTGGATGCAGTCAGTTTCGCCGCCGAGGACAGCCTGATCGCCTCGGACCTGCGCGAGGCCCTGCGCAAAACCCCCGATCTGGACCGGGCCCTTTCCCGCCTGTCACTGGACCGTGGTGGCCCCCGTGACTTGGCGGCCATTCGCAATGGGCTTTCGCAAGCAGTTGCTATTGCAGAAATTTGCGACGGTCAGGATTTGCCGGTTCTGCTGGCCACCGCTCTGCAAAATCTTGTTGGCTTCGACGACCTGCTGACCCTGCTGGACGAGGCGCTTGTCGCCGAACCGCCCTTGCTGGCGCGCGACGGCGGTTTCATCGCCCCCGGCTTCGACACCGAACTGGACGAGGCCCGTACCCTGCGGGACGAGGGCCGCTCGGTGATCGCCGGGTTCCAACAGAAATATGCGGAGCATACCGGCATCACCTCGTTGAAAATCAAGCACAACAACGTGCTGGGATATTTCATCGAAACCACGGCCACCCATGCCGAAAAAATGCTGAACCCGCCGTTCTCAGAAACCTATATCCACCGCCAGACCACCGCCAATCAGGTGCGGTTCACCACCGTCGAACTCTCCGAGATCGAAACGCGCATTCTGAATGCCGGAAATCTGGCGCTTGAGATCGAAAAGCGGCTCTACCAAAGGCTTTCTGATGAGATTCTGACCCTCGCTGCCCGCCTCAACCAGGCTGCCCGTGGGCTGGCTGAACTGGATTTGACGACGGCATTGGCCGATCTGGCGCAGGGAGAGAACTGGTGCCGCCCACAGGTCGACACCTCTCGCGCTTTTGACGTTCAGGGCGGACGCCACCCGGTCGTCGAACACGCCCTGCGCCAGCAAAACGGTGATGCTTTCATCGCCAATGACTGCGATCTGAGCGCTGGCACAGGTGCCGCCATCTGGCTGCTGACCGGTCCCAACATGGCCGGTAAATCAACCTTCCTGCGCCAGAACGCACTAATCGCCCTCCTGGCGCAAATGGGCAGTTATGTCCCCGCCGAACAGGCCCAAATCGGTCTGGTCAGCCAACTGTTCAGCCGCGTCGGAGCATCGGATGATCTGGCCCGGGGTCGCTCAACCTTCATGGTGGAAATGGTCGAAACCGCCGCCATCCTGAACCAGGCTGATGATCGCGCGCTGGTGATCCTCGACGAAATCGGTCGCGGCACCGCCACCTATGACGGCCTCTCCATCGCCTGGGCCACGCTGGAACACCTGC
The DNA here is from genome assembly GCF_056533985.1 of Ruegeria sp. E8. Classification (NCBI taxonomy): domain Bacteria; kingdom Pseudomonadati; phylum Pseudomonadota; class Alphaproteobacteria; order Rhodobacterales; family Roseobacteraceae; genus Ruegeria; species Ruegeria sp. E8. Next base: position 51,548 of record NZ_JBQFOY010000019.1, on the reverse strand, counting down.
ACGCCTCCAACAAATGCCGCGCCCTGTTCGCCACCCATTACCATGAACTCACCGCGTTGGCTGGAAAACTTGAAGGCGTCGATAACGCCACTGTCGCGGTCAAGGAATGGGAGGGCGAAGTGATCTTCCTGCACGAAGTCCACAAGGGCGCCGCCGACCGATCCTATGGCGTTCAGGTCGCCCAGCTTGCCGGCCTGCCCGCATCCGTGGTCGAACGCGCCCGTATCGTGCTGGGTCAACTGGAAAAAACAGAACGCGAAGGCGGCAAGCAAAAAGCTCTTATAGACGATCTGCCTTTGTTTTCGGCCGCGCCGCCTCCACCGCCACCAACACCCAAAGCGTCACCTGTCACTGACATGCTCGATGAAATCCTTCCCGACGAGCTCACCCCGCGCGAAGCGCTCGACCTGATTTACAAACTGAAAGAGGCGGCCAGATCCTGACCGCCCCTTCATCTTTTCCAAAATACTCTCGCCGAAGGCTTGGCCTCGCAGAGGCCAATCAGCTAGCAGGTGTCGACGACACCCCAACCTGCGCCGGACGCAGCAACCGGTCGTGCAACATGAACCCTTCGGCAGACACCTGGATAATGTCGCCCGCACGGGTCCCCGGCACCGGTGCTTCAAACATCGCTTCATGCACATTGGGATCGAACCGGTCGCCAACTTCCGGCGTGATCACCTCGATCCCATGCTTCTGGAACACGTCCTTCAGCGCCCGCATGGTCAGTTCGACACCTTCCAGCAAACCGGCCGCAACCTCTTTCTGCTCATCGGTCGCCGCTTCAAGCGCGCGTTTCATGTTGTCGTAAACCGGCAGCATGTCCCGGGCCAATTTCGACCCGCCGTATTGCTCGGCATCACGACGGGCCTTGTCGCCGCGTTTGCGCGCATTCTCAGCATCCGCCAGCGCGCGCATGAACTTGTCCTTGAAATCGTCCCGCTCAGCACGTAGCGCGTCGATCTCCAGCGCCTCTTCGCTGATGTCCATCAGCTCTTCGGCCAGCTCTTCCGCCTCAGCGGTTGCGATATCGTCCAGAAAATCTTCGTTCTTGGGCTCTGCCATCTCTTACCCTCTAGCTCCGGTCGGATATCAGCTTGCCGACCAGTTGCGCCGTATAATCCACGATCGGCACGATCCGTCCATAATTCAGACGCGTGGGCCCGATGACCCCGACCGCACCGATTATCTTTCGATCAGCGTTCATATATGGAGACACCACCAAAGAGGAACCCGAAAGTGAGAAAAGTTTGTTCTCAGACCCGATAAAAATGCGCACACCTTCGCCTTCTTCGGTCAATTCAAGGAATTCCGCGATGTCCCGCTTGCGTTCCAGGTCGTCAAACAAGGTACGGATTCGGTCCAACTCTTCGGCCTGACCTGGTTCATTCAGCAGATTCGCCCGCCCGCGCACGATCAAACGGGCCGAGTCGCCCCCGTCCCCGTCCCAAGCGGCCATACCGCTTTCGACCATTTCACGCGCCAACACATCGATCTCCTGCTTGCGGGCGTCGATCTGCGTCTGCATCTGACGGCGCACTTCGCTAAGCGTGCGCCCCTCGATCAGTGCGTTCAGAAAATTTGCCGCCTCGCGCATCGAACTGGGCGTCTGCCCCGGCGGCGGCGTGAACAGGCGGTTTTCAACATGACCGTCCGCAAACACCAGAACCACCAAGGCGCGGTCGTGGCCCAGCGAGACAAACTCGATATGTTTGATCTCGGACTCATGCTTGGGTGTGAGAACCAGCGAGGCACCATGTGTCACGTGTGACAAAGCCGAGCCCACACGATCCAGCATTCCACCCACATCGCCCGCATTAGAGCCTAATGTTTCATCCAGCTTCTGCCTGTCAGCCGCCCCCAGATCGCCAACTTCCAGCAACCCGTCCACAAACATCCGCAGCCCCTGCTGTGTTGGAATCCGGCCCGCGCTGACATGAGGGCTGTCGAGCAGACCCAGAAACTCCAGATCCTGCATCACATTACGTACAGTCGCGGCGCTGACTTTTTCTGACAGGGTGCGCGTCAGGGTGCGGCTGCCAACCGGCTCACCGCTGTCCAGATAACTCTCGACGATCAGCCGAAACACCTCGCGCGACCGGTCGTTCATCTCGTTCAGAATTTTACTTGCTTCGCTCATCAGCGGCCCTCTGCTGGGTCGTCATTAAATCGCAGGCAAATGAAAGGTCAATCGGGGTTGCATCGTAACGCTGCGGGGCGTTATCCCCAACCCAACAAACAAAGGATTTCCGATGCGACCCTCTGGACGAGATTTAAGCGAAATGCGCGCCGTTTCAATCGAAACGGGGTTCACCAAACATGCCGAAGGCTCCTGCCTGATCAAAATGGGCGACACGCATGTGCTGTGCACCGCCACGATCGAGGATCGTGTTCCGCCTTTCATCAAAGGCTCGGGCCTGGGTTGGGTCACCGCCGAATACGGGATGCTGCCCCGCGCCACCAACACACGAATGCGGCGCGAGGCCGCCAGCGGCAAACAAGGTGGACGCACCGTGGAAATCCAGCGTCTGATCGGCCGCGCCCTGCGTGCCGGTGTGGATCGGGTTGCTCTGGGCGAACGTCAGATCACCGTGGACTGCGACGTGATTCAGGCCGATGGTGGAACCCGTTGCGCCTCGATCACCGGAGGTTGGGTTGCACTACGTCTGGCGGTGAACAAGCTGATGAAGGCCGGCGACGTGATTTCCGACCCGCTGGTCGATCCGGTGGCTGCTGTGTCCTGCGGGATTTATGCCGGTCAACCGGTTTTGGATCTGGATTACCCCGAGGACAGCGAAGCGGGTGTGGATGGTAATTTCATCATGACCGGCTCGGGCAAACTGATCGAAGTTCAGATGTCTGCCGAAGGCTCGGTTTTCAGCCGCGCCCAGATGGATCAGTTGATGGATCTGGCCGAAAAAGGCGTGGGTGAACTGGCCGCAGCCCAAAAGGCCGCCACCGCATGACCCGCAAGTTCGACAGCGACAGGCTGCTGGTGGCCACGCACAACAAGGGTAAGCTTGAGGAGATGGCGCATCTCCTCGAACCTTTTGGTGTGACCGTAGTGGGTGCGGCAGAGATGGACCTGCCTGAACCGGAGGAAACCGAGGATACATTCGTCGGTAACGCCCGGATCAAGGCCCATGCCGCCGCCAAGGCGACCGGCCTGCCTGCCCTGTCGGACGATTCCGGCATCACCATCGACGCGCTGGACGGCGCGCCCGGTGTTTATACCGCAGATTGGGCCGAAACCGGCAATGGCCGCGATTTCCTGATGGCGATGACCCGCGCGCATAATGAGTTAGAGGCAAAGAATGCCGCTCACCCGCGCACGGCTCAGTTCCGCAGCACGCTGGTTTTGGCCTGGCCAGACGGACATGACGAAGTGTTCGAGGGCATCGCGCCAGGTCATCTGGTTTGGCCAATCCGTGGCGAAGGTGGCTTTGGCTATGACCCGATGTTTGTCCCTGACGGGTACAACATTACCTTTGCCGAGATGGATCGCTGGGAAAAGAACAAGATCAGCCATCGCGGCCGCGCGGTGGAGATGTTCGTGAAGGGCTGCTTTGGCGGATGATTGGCGCAACGGGGGCTTTGGCCTGTATGTGCATTGGCCCTTTTGCGAGGCCAAATGCCCCTATTGCGATTTCAACAGCCATGTATCGAGAAGTATCGATCAAAAACAATGGTTCGATGCCTATCTAAGTGAATTGCGCCGATCTGCGTCCGAAACCCCTGACCGGGTTCTGAACACGATTTTCTTTGGCGGCGGCACCCCCTCTTTGATGGAGCCTGACACCGTTGCAGCGGTGATCGAAGAAGCCCGCGCGTTGTGGCGCCCCGCCAATGACATGGAAATAACGCTTGAGGCCAATCCGGGATCGGTCGAGGCCGGACGGTTCGATGCGTATCGGGATGCAGGCGTGAACCGAATTTCAATGGGGGTTCAGGCGCTGAACGACGAAGACCTACGGCGTCTGGGTCGGATCCACACCGTTGCCGAGGCACGTGCTGCCTTTGATATCGCGCGCAACTGTTTTGAACGCGTCAGCTTTGATCTCATCTACGCCCGCCAGCATCAGACATTGGACGCCTGGCGCAGCGAATTGACCGAGGCGTTGTCGATGGCTGTCGATCATCTCTCGCTTTACCAGCTGACGATCGAGGAAGGCACGGCCTTTGGGGATCGCTATGCCGTTGGCAAGCTACGGGGTCTGCCAGAGGACGAGCATGCCGCCGACATGTATCTGGCCACACAGGAAATTTGCGAAGCGCATGGTCTGCCAGCATATGAAGTGTCGAATCACGCCCGCCCGGGATCAGAGTCCCGGCACAACCTGATCTACTGGCGCTATGGAGATTACGTCGGTATCGGTCCGGGTGCGCATGGCCGCGTTACGTTGGACGGCCAGAAATTGGCGACCGAGACGTATTTGTCCCCTAACGCGTGGTTAAATGCCGTTGCCAAGGGGAGTGGTGAGAAAGAAAGAACCCTGCTGCCCACTCAGGATCAAGCAAGTGAATACCTTATGATGGGGTTGAGGGTTTCTGAAGGTCTACATATTGATCGCTTTAACACATTGTCAGACCAGCCGTTGCCAGAAACCAAACTTAATGACCTGAAAGAGCTGGGTATGATCGATCAGGAAAATGGTCGTCTGGTTGCCACCAAAGACGGTCGGGCAGTTCTGAACGCGGTCATCCGAGAATTGTTGGGATAGCAGATGCAATACCTCTGGGCCGCGTTGGGATTACTAAGTGTGGGGTTGGCCGTGATAGGTATTGCTCTGCCTCTTTTGCCAACAGTTCCGTTTCTTTTGCTGGCTGCGTTCTTTTTTGCGCGCTCTTCGTCCCGGCTGCACAATTGGCTGGTCGGCCACAGCACTTTCGGACCGATGATTCTGGACTGGCAGCGTTCAGGCGCCATACGCCCGGCTGCAAAAAAAGCGGCCACCTTGTCGGTCGCCGCTGTCTTTGGATTGTCAGTCATTCTTGCGCTTCCAAGCCACGTCCTGATCATTCAAGCCGTTGTTCTGAGCGGTGTCATGATCTTTATCTGGACGCGTCCTAACGGCTAAGCTTGGCGCATAGATCGTCCAGCTGGTCGAGGTTTTCATAAGTCAAAACAACTTGACCGGTTTCTGTTCCGGCTTTGTGATTGATCGACACTTTCATCGCCAAAATCGCCGACAGATCCTTTTCCAAAGCGCGCGTGTCGGCATCCTTACCCGCATCCAGATTTCTGGAGCGCGGTGCGGGCCGTTCTGCACCACCTTGCTGCTGTTTTTTAACCAAAGCTTCGGTTGCACGCACCGACAAGCCATCCTTGACGATCTGCTTTGCAAGTTCTGACGGGTTTTCCGCCGTAATCAGTGCCCTGGCGTGCCCGGCTGATAATTTACCTTCAATAACAAGGGCTTGGACATCCATTGGCAGAGACAAAAGACGCAGCAGGTTGGCGATATGGCTACGGCTCTTACCCAGAGCTTCGGCAAGTTTTTCCTGCGTGTGACCAAAGCGATCCATCAATTGCTTGTAACCGGCGGCCTCTTCTACCGCGTTCAGATCGGCGCGCTGGATGTTTTCGATGATCGCAACTTCCAGGACCTCGGTGTCGTCGAACTCACGCACAATGACCGGGATATCATGTAGCTGCGCCATCTGGGCCGCGCGCCATCGGCGTTCCCCGGCGACAATCTCATACTCATCCGAACCCGTTGCCCGCACGATCAGCGGTTGAATGATTCCTTTTTCCTTAACCGACGCGGCCAGCTCATCCAACTGCTCGGACAGAAAGGTGCGGCGCGGCTGGTTGGGGTTGGCTTTCAGCTTTTCGATCGGCACTTTCAGATCAGGTCTGCGTGTATCGTTTTGTGCCCGACCTTCCGTTTCGGGATTTACATCCGCCATAAGAGCGGACAGGCCTCGCCCCAACCCTCTGGATTTCGCTTTCTTGGCGCTCATGTCGCCCTCCTCATTCCCGCTCAGGCGGCAGATTTATTGTTCTTGTACATGATCTCGCGCGCGAGATGCCGGTAGGCCATTGCCCCAAGTGAGCCCGAATCATATTGCAAGACTGGCAACGCATATGACGGCGCCTCACTGACCCGCACGTTTCGGGGTATTTTCGTCTTAAAAACCATCTCACCCAGATTGTCACGTGCGTCCTTTTCGACCTGACGGGACAAGTTGTTGCGGTTGTCATACATGGTCAACACAACACCTTCGATTCTCAGGTCAGGATTCGCGGTTTGACGGACCTCTCGAATTGTCAGCATCAGTTGCGAAAGTCCTTCAAGAGCAAAGAACTCACTTTGCAGCGGCACAAGCACGGAATGCGCCGCAACCATTGCGTTGACAGTCAGCAAATTGAGCGATGGCGGGCAGTCGATCAGGATAAAATCGAGATTGAACATGTCCACCGCGGTCTGACGCAGTGCATCATGTAAAAGGTAACTGCGCTTTTCGTTGGAAATCAGCTCGATATCAGCGGAACTCAGATCAACAGTCGCGGGAACCACGAAAAGACCTTCAATCTCTGTTTCCTGAATCACGGCCTCCAGTGGAGCATCGTCGAGGATCAGATCATAGGTTGTCCAATCCCGGTCCTCGACGCCCAAACCGGTCGACGCATTCCCCTGTGGATCGAGGTCCACCACTAGAACCCTGCATCCGGATTCCGCCAATCCCGCTGCCAGATTGATAGCTGTGGTTGTTTTTCCTACCCCACCCTTCTGATTGGCGACAGCGATAATCCGAGGCCCTGAAGGTCGAGACAAATCAACCACGTGATACTCCTTTGATCTTAAGGATAACGGCTTGAGGTTCAGTTAAACTTGTAATCGGCTCAGCTTCGAAATTCCATTCCTCACGTGCGTCTTCCAGCTCTTTTTTCCAATTTGCGCCTTTGGGCAACAATGCTGTCCCTCCTGCGCTTAAATGCCTGTCACAAAAGGACAATAAGCTGCGCAAATCGGCAAGTGCCCGGGCTGAAACGATATTCGCAGCCAATGGATCAACAGATTCGATCCTTTTCGAAACAACCACGCACTTAATACCGCATTCCCGTGCTACGCTACGCAGGAAAGCCGATTTTCTTTGGTCACTCTCTACCATGGTGAACGAGGACTCGGGGTTTTCGTCGGCTGCGATGATGGCGCAGACCATACCTGGAAACCCACCTCCGCTGCCCAAATCCACCCAGGAAGCAAATTCATCTGCGCATCGATAAACTTGCACCGAATCAAGGATATGCCGGTCCCATATGTGTTCCAGACTGTTCCGCGATACGAGGTTGATCCTTGGGTTCCAGCGCCGCACCAACTCAACATAAGTTGAAAGACGCTCGAATGTTTCACGTGAAACATCCAAATCTTCAAACATGGAATAATCTACTGTCATGCCTGACGCGCTCTTTGGTCCCTACGCAATTTCGCAAGGACGAGCGTAAGCGCCGCTGGTGTGACCCCCTCCACCCGGCTTGCCTGGGCAATGTTCGAGGGCTTAGCCTGCGACAGCTTCTGTTTCATCTCTGAAGACAGACCATCAAGAGCAAAATAGTCAAACTCACGTGGGATGATATAGGATTCATCCCTTTTCATCGCTTCAACGTCTCGCTTTTGTCTGGCGATGTAATTTGCGTACAGGGCGTCGCGTTCAACCTGAAGCCTGATACTTGGATCAACATCATGCAATTCTGGAACCAGAGGCAGCAAATCTTCGAAGGATGTATCAGGAAACGCTAGAATCGCCATTCCATCCCGGCGATTGCCATCTTGGTTGACGTTTATCCCGGCAGCAAGAACTTCCTTGGGGGTAAATGTACGCTCCGTCAGTTTTGACTTCACAGCCTCAAGCTGTCGCATTTTACCTTCAAACTGAGCTTTACGTTCTTCCCCAACACAACCCAGTTCCAACCCAAGTGGTGTCAGACGCTGGTCAGCATTGTCTGCTCGCAAAGATAGACGGAATTCTGCCCGCGACGTGAACATCCTGTAGGGTTCGGCAACCCCGCGAGTCGTCAAATCATCAATCATCACACCGATATAGCTGTCAGATCGTGTAAAATGGATCGATTCTCGCCCTTTGACCTCACATGCGGCATTCAATCCGGCCACCATCCCCTGGGCGGCCGCTTCCTCATATCCTGTTGTTCCGTTTATCTGACCCGCTAGATATAGACCCGGTACATCTGGCAGCGACAAGGAAGCGCTCAGAACCCGTGGATCAACATAGTCATATTCGATCGCATAGCCTGGTTGCAGAATTTCCGCCTTCTCCAGCCCTTTAATCGACCGGACATAATCCAATTGCACATTTTGTGGCAGCGATGTCGATATGCCGTTTGGATAGATCGTGTGATCGTTTACCCCTTCCGGTTCCAAGAAAATTTGATGTGATTCCTTATCTGCGAAACGCACAATCTTATCTTCTATCGATGGGCAATACCGTGGGCCTACGCCATCGATATGACCCCCGTACATCGCAGATTTCGAAAGGTTCGCCTCGATAATCTCATGGGTTTGCGCATTTGTATGCGTAATTCCGCAAGAAATCTGAGGCGCGACAACGGATGTCGACAGAAACGAAAACAGCGTTGGATCATCATCCCCATGCTGTTTTTCCAAGTCTGACCAATCGATCGTTCTTCCGTCCAAGCGCGGTGGCGTGCCGGTTTTCAAACGACCCATCGGAAGGTTGTAACTGTCCAGCCGTTCGGCGAGTTTGACAGAGGGGCGATCCCCCATGCGGCCACCGGGGCGTGAAACGTCACCAATGTGGATGACCCCGCGAAGGAAAGTGCCAGAAGTCAGAATAACCGCTTGCGCATAAAACTCCGACCCATCCGCAAGTATGACACCTGCAACACGTGAACCATTCATTAGAAAGTCGACAACTTCTCCGACGACGACTGAAAGGTTCTCTTGGTTTTGTGTTTCCTTTTGCATTGCAGCCCGGTAAAGGGCGCGGTCCGCTTGTGTTCTTGGCCCCTGAACAGCGGGTCCTTTTCGACGATTCAGCAATCTGAACTGAATACCAGCCTGATCCGCTACGCGCCCCATGACACCATCAAGGGCGTCGATCTCACGCACCAAATGACCTTTTCCCAAACCACCAATCGCCGGATTGCAGGACATCACACCGATATCCGAGGCGCTTAGGGTTACCAGCGCTGTCGCTGCGCCCATCCTTGCAGACGCATGAGCTGCCTCGGTGCCAGCGTGACCCGCGCCGATGACAATGACATCAAACTTCGAATGTTTCACGTGAAACACTCCTTACTTTCCCAAACAGAAGCTGGAGAAGATTTCATCCAGCAGCGTTTCGACATCTATTCTGCCCACCAAAGATTCCAGGGCTCTTATGGCCGTTCTCAACTCTTCTGCTGCGATATCATACAGGTCCGGACCTGATTCCAGAACCTGGATCGCGGCACTCAACGCGTTTACAGCCTTGTTCATCGCCGCCCGGTGCCGTTCACGCGTTGCAATACCATGGCTAGTGGTTCTATCACTTAAAACACACGATATCTGGTCCACTAACGCATCAATCCCTTGCCCTGTTTTACCGGAAACCCCACCGCTTAAGTCCCCGCGAAGGTCCGCTTTGGGTAAAACTTGGATATCGCCGTCCTGAAATACCACACCCAATTGTTTCGGTGAATCTGACAAAAAGACCCGAAGATCAGCGGCATCCGCTCGTTTACGAGCCAGCTCAATTCCAAGATTTTCGACATAATCCTTTGTCTCCCTCAACCCTGCTGTATCCAGAAGAGTCACTGGCAACCCGGCAAGGTCCATCCGAACTTCGATCACATCTCGCGTCGTGCCCGCATATTCCGACGTGATCGCGGCGTCGCGGCCAGCAAGAGCGTTCAGCAAGGTGGATTTACCTGCATTTGGCAGTCCTACTATTGCGACTTCGAAACCATTGCGAATACGTTCGGCAATTTTCACGCCATCTGCTTCACGGCGAAGATCTGCCATGACTCCATCCACCAGATCCCGCACTTCCGGAGTGACATCTGTTGGAACTTCTTCATCGGCAAAGTCAATCACAGCCTCCAGCAAAGACGCCGCGCGGATCAGATCCCGACGCCAACGCTCGGCCAAGGCTCCAAGATCACCGGCGAGAATGGTCTGGGCCTGTTTACGCTGCGCCTCGGTCTCGGCATCGATCAGATCTGCAAGACCTTCTACCTGTGTCAGGTCCATCTTGCCGTTTTCAAGCGCCCGACGGGTAAATTCACCCGGTTCAGCCATACGCAGCCCGTCTGTATCCGACAGACAGCGCAGCACGGCATTCACCGAAGCCGTACTCCCGTGGATCTGAAACTCAGCCACATCTTCACCGGTAAAACTTGCCGGAGCCTGGAAGGTCAGAACCAGCCCATCGTCCAAACGTGAGCCATCCTGATCCCGCAGAGTGCGCAGGATCATTCCACGGCGTGGCAACGGCGCCCCTGTCAAACGCTCCGCGGCGGAATGCGATTCAGGGCCAGAGAGGCGAATGACCGCCACCCCGGCTTTGCCTTGCGCGCTGGCCAAGGCGAATATCGTATCCATTCGAAGGCCTCGCTTGGGTCTAAGACCTGTGTCAGGTGTTCATCGAATCGAAGAACTCGCCGTTTGTCTTCGTCTGTTTCAACTTGGACAACAGGAACTCGATCGCGTCGGTAGTGCCCATCGGGTTGAGGATGCGGCGCAGGACAAATGTCTTGGCCAGATCGCCCTTGTCGACCAGAAGGTCCTCTTTCCGAGTACCCGACTTGAGGATGTCGATCGCCGGGAACACGCGCTTGTCTGCGATCTTGCGATCCAGAACGATTTCCGAGTTACCGGTGCCTTTGAATTCTTCGAAGATTACTTCATCCATCCGGCTGCCGGTGTCGATCAGAGCAGTTGCGATGATGGTCAGCGAACCACCCTCTTCAATGTTCCGCGCTGCACCAAAGAACCGCTTTGGCCGTTGCAGAGCGTTTGCATCCACACCACCGGTCAGAACTTTACCCGAGGACGGCACCACAGTGTTAAACGCTCTACCAAGTCTTGTGATCGAATCGAGAAGAATAACAACATCTCGTTTATGCTCAACGAGACGTTTGGCTTTTTCGATGACCATTTCCGACACCGCCACGTGACGTGTTGCAGGTTCGTCAAAGGTCGAGGACACAACCTCACCCTTCACCGAGCGCTGCATGTCGGTCACCTCTTCGGGGCGTTCGTCGATCAGCAGGACGATCAGGTAACACTCCGGATGGTTCTGTTCGATCGAATGCGCGATGTTCTGCAGGATCACCGTCTTACCGGTCCGCGGCGGCGCCACGATCAGCGAACGCTGACCTTTACCGATGGGCGAGACCAGATCGATCACACGCGCCGACTTGTCCTTGATGGTCGGGTCCTCGATTTCCATCTTCAGGCGCTCATCGGGATAGAGCGGCGTCAGGTTGTCGAACAGGATCTTGTGCTTGGCCTTCTCAGGATCTTCGAAGTTGATCTTGGTAACCTTGGTCAGCGCAAAATAGCGCTCATTATCGTCGGGCGCTTTGATTTCGCCTTCGACCGTGTCACCGGTGCGCAACGAATGCTGACGGATCATGTCAGGCGAAACATAGATGTCGTCCGGACCCGGCAGATAGTTCGCTTCTGGCGAGCGCAGAAAGCCGAAGCCGTCCTGCAAAACCTCAAGCACACCGTCGCCGCCAACGGTCCAGCCCTCATCCGCGCGTTCGCGCAAGATCTGGAACATCATTTCGCCTTTTCGCATCGTCGAGGCGTTTTCGATCTCCAGCTCCTCGGCCATCGCCAGAAGGTCTTTGGGGCTTTTGGCCTTCAGGTCGGCCAGATTCAGGGATTCAGTGGACATGATATATACCTTCACCGCTGACACGCGGCACGAAGTGGAATTTCAGTACGGAAGATACGCCGCCCGGACGGGCGTGTTGATCCCTACATAAGCGCGACAGAGGCCCGAGTCAAACAGGCCCTCAAAGCCCTTTCTGTTTGACTTGAATCGAAACGCGCTGCCTCTCCCTTCGGTCGAACGCGCGTTTCAATGCTTATTCCTTATGAAACAGAAAGCGCCTAGAACTTCAGAACGACCGCCAGAACGATGATAACCATCAAAACGGTCGGAACCTCGTTCATCATTCGAAACTGCCGTCCAGTGAGCTTATTTTGGCCCTCAAAGAAATCCTTGCGACGGGCCATCAGCCAATGATGGAACCAAGTCATGCCAATCACGGCTGCGCCTTTGACCCAGGGCCACGTCCAATCCCACCCGACTATGCCCGGTGTGAAGACCATGATCAGGCCACAGACCCAAGCCACGATCATTGCAGGGCGCATGATCACACGCAGCAGCTTTTCTTCCATTTCAAAGAAAATGGGCTCTGCCCCATCAACGGATTGAGCCTTTTCTACGTGATAGACGAACAGGCGTGGCAGATAGAACAGGCCGGCCATCCAAGAGATCACGGCCATGATGTGCAAGGACTTCACCCACGGATAAATCGTGAAAAGAAGATCGGTCATTCTGGCTCCGGGCGTTGCTCGGAAATCTCCCTAATAAAAAAATTAGAAAAGAGAAAGGAAGATGGTTTTGTAGGGTGAACAAAATCCGTGGATTACTTTTTTACACATGTGTTTTCCCCAGGTGGACATTTTCCCTGTTCAGCCAGATGATTCTGTGAATTAAGAAAATAATATAATAAATACAACATGTTAAGCCTGATATACTGAACGTGATCTGGGGATAAATGTCTGAGTATCTGTGGAGCTTCGGCTTTTCCCGTTTTTCCGACTTATCCTTGTCCCGGATGGACAGGGTTCGAGCGACTCATGTGGGATTTTCGCGAAACACCCGGGGTTGCGTGTCAACCGGAAAACCATACAAACCGTTCAAGAACGCTCAACGATTTGCACACGGGGTTGTCCACATGTCTGTCCCCATCATCTTGGCCTCGGGGTCATCCATTCGCGCGCAACTGCTGGAAAACGCGGGCGTGCCGTTTTCCGTTCAGGTCGCGCGCGTGGACGAAGAGACCGCGAAACGCGCGCTGCTGGCCGAAGAGGCCGCGCCTCGTGATATTGCCGATGCGCTGGCTGAGATGAAGGCGCGCAAGGTCAGCGACAAAAACCCTGGCGCGATGGTGCTGGGTTGCGATCAGGTGCTGGATTTCGACGGGCAGTTGCTGTCGAAACCCGAAACGCCCGAGGACGCGCTGGTGCAGCTCAGGGCGATGCGGGGCAAGCGGCATATGTTGTTGTCCGCTGCGGTGATCTATCAGGATGGCGAGCCGATCTGGCGCCATGTCGGGCAAGTGCGCCTGCGGATGCGGATGAGCTCGGACGCTTATTTGCGCGATTATGTCGACCGCAATTGGGACAGCATCCGGCATGCGGTGGGTGCTTATAAGCTCGAAGAGGAAGGCGTGCGCCTGTTCGCCACCATTGACGGCGACTATTTTAATGTCTTGGGTATGCCCCTGTTGGAACTTCTTAATTATCTGGCCGTCAAAGGGGTGATCAATCAATGACGCATAATCGAATTCCGCTGGCCGGAGTGATTGGGCACCCGATTGCACATTCGAAATCGCCGCTATTGCACGGTCATTGGCTGAATACCTACGGGCTGGCCGGGCATTACATTCCAATGGATGTCAGACCCGAGGATCTTGAAACGGTTCTGCGCACCCTGCCCAAGGCTGGCTTTGTCGGCATCAATGTAACTGTTCCCCACAAAGAGGCTGCGTTGCGGCTGGCGGATTCGGTATCAGAACGTGCGAAGCTGATCGGTGCTGCAAACACTCTTACGTTTGGCGAGGACGGCGAGATCCATGCCGACAATACCGATGGCTACGGGTTCATGGAGAATCTTCGCAGCGGTGCGCCCGACTGGACGCCGTCGGATGGTCCGGCGGTGGTGTTTGGTGCGGGCGGTGCTGCACGGGCGGTGCTGCAAGCTTTGCTTGAGGCTGGGGTGCCCGAAATTCTGCTGACCAACCGCACCAGCACCCGCGCGGATCAGTTGAAAGAGGAATTCGGAGATCGCATCGCCGTGGTGGACTGGATTCAAGCCGGCAATGTCATTGAACAGGCGGATCTGGTGGTCAACACGACCTCATTGGGGATGCAAGGACAACCTGAATTGCGGGTGCCTCTGGATGGGTTGCATCCTGGTACGGTTGTCACCGATCTGGTTTATGCCCCGCTGCAGACGCAGCTTCTGAAAACTGCGGATGAGGCCGGGTGCGCCACTGTCGATGGGCTGGGCATGTTGTTGCATCAGGCCGCGCCCGGTTTCGAGCGCTGGTTCGGCACCCGCCCCGAAGTGACTGATGATCTGCGCGCGGCAGTTTTGGGATGAGTTTTGCGCTTGGCCTGACAGGCTCGATCGGGATGGGCAAAAGCACCACGGCGCAGATGTTCGTTGATGAAGGCTGCGCGCTGTGGGATGCGGATGCTGCCGTACATAGGCTCTATTCAAGGGAAGGAGCAGCGGTTGAGCCCATGCGCGCGGCTTTTCCCGATGCCGTTGTCGATGAGGCTGTCAGCCGCGAAGCGCTGAAGCAGATCATCGCGCAAGACCCGTCCGCGCTCAAACGGATCGAAGCGATTGTACATCCTCTTGTGGCGGCTGATCGCGCCGCATTCCGGGATCAGGCGACGCAGGATATTCTGGTTTTCGACATTCCCCTGCTGTTTGAAACCGGTGGAGATGCCGCGATGGACGCCGTCGCCTGTGTCTCGATCCCCGCCGATGAACAAAAGCGACGCGTGATGGAGCGTGGCACGATGACCGAAGCACAATTCGAACAGATCCGGGCCAAGCAGATGCCGAATGACGAAAAATGCGCCCGGTCCGATTTTGTGATCGTGACGGATACGCTGGACCATGCGCGCGCACAGGTGCAGGATGTGGTCAGGCAGATACGGGCGGGGATGGCAGATGCGTGAGATTGTACTGGATACCGAAACCACCGGGTTCGATCCCGAAAGCGGTGACCGGATTGTCGAGATCGGCGCGGTCGAGCTGTGGAACCATGTGGCCACCGGCGAGACCTATCACGTCTATATCAACCCTGAACGCTCCATGCCTGAAGAGGCGTTTGGCGTGCATGGTATCGGCCCCGACCTTCTGGAAACCCCACGCCCACCGGAAAAGGGCGAGGTAACGCTGAAAGACAAACCGGTCTTTGCCAAGGTTGGCCAGGGATTTCGCGATTTTGTCGGGGATGCGAAGCTGGTGATCCATAACGCATCCTTCGACATGAAGTTCCTGAATGCCGAGCTTAAATGGATGGGCTTGCCGCCAATCCCGATGGATCAGGCGCTGGATACGCTGGCGATTGCGCGCAAACGGTTCCCCGGCTCACCTGCCTCGTTGGATGCCTTGTGTCGGCGGTTTAATATCGACAATTCGAACCGTGTGCTGCACGGCGCTCTGCTCGACTCGGAGATTCTGGCCGAGGTCTATCTGGAACTGATCGGGGGCCGGCAGCCGGATTTCGGCCTGTCGACATCGGGATCATCGGGCAACGGAGGGCAGGACGATTGGCGCCCCACAGCGCGCCCGACACCGTTAGCATCGAAGATCACCGACGAAGAACGTGCGGCGCATGAAGCATTTGTCGGGAAACTGGGCGAAAACGCCCTGTGGACCCGCGCCTGAACCGGTCAGGCACGGGTCAGTATCTTAGGCGTCGGCCTGCTGGGCCTGTTCGGCCTGACGGCGCATCAATTCGTTGCGGTACAGTGCGACGAAATCGATATTGTCCAGGTTCACCGGCGGGAAGCCGCCATCACGGGTGATGTCGCTGACAATGCGACGCAGGAACGGGAACAGCATGCGCGGGCATTCGATCATCAGGAACGGGTGCATCTGATCGTCGGCCACGCCTTCGATATGGAACAGGCCGCAATAATCCAGCTCGCACACGAACAGAACATCGTCCATGCCCTTGGCTTTGGAGGTCAGGTTCAGCTTGACGGACACTTCGAACTGATGGTCTGCCGGACGTTTTTTGGCGTCCAGATTTACCTGAACCGCGATTTCGGGCTGTACATCACCCGACACGCCTTTTTGCGCCATCACGTTTTCAAAGGACATGTCGCGGATGAACTGCCCCAGAACACGCATCTGAACCTGCGGGGCGGCTTGGGCCGCAGTGTTTCCTGCAGCGTTTTCTTCGGCCATGGATCTACTCCAAAATTGAAATTCGCCACTGCTTAGCAAGTTGGGCGCGGCACCTCAATGCTGGTGGGGGCCTTCCACCCATTTCGAGGGCTTTGACGGGTCTTTTTTCGGGCGAACTTCGGTGAATTCACCATCAATGATGTCGCTCTGATCAAAAGGATTTCCTTGCGACTGAAACCCGGGACCCGGACCCATTTGGAACTGGGCAACGGTGACTTTCGATCTCAGATATCTGAAAACGGCGACCCGCACGCCCGGAACAAGCAACGCAAATCCAATAGCATCGGTGAAAAACCCTGGCGTCAGCAACAATGCGCCCGACAACAGGATCATCGCCCCATGCGCCAGAGGTTCGGTCGGATCATCCAGTTCGGCGAACGAGCGTTGCAGGTTTCCAAGCGCCATGCGACCTTGTGTCCGCACCAAAACAGTGCCCAAAACCGCTGTCAGCACTACGATGGCAAGGGTCGGCCATAAGCCGATCAAACCACCAACCTGAATAAACAGCGCGATCTCGATGATGGGCACCAATAAAAATGCCAAGAACAGATACATTTGCGTTATCCTTTCCCTAAGGCCGGGCTGTGGACTTGCCACCCACGGTCACCTACATAGTGGCATGAGGCCGCGTATACAAAGCCGCGGTTCTGAAAAGAGGATGAAATGAACGAACCCATGATCCAGTTGCTGGTCCTGGCCGGAATTGCCGTTTTCCTGATCTTACGCCTCAGAAGCGTATTGGGCTCGCGTGAAGGTTTCGAAAAACCGCCTGTGCAGCAGCATCCCGAAGCGCATAAATCGCGCCGTGATTTCGAGGTGATCGAAGGTGGCCCGGATCATGACATCACCGACCATGTCGCCGAAGACAGTGAACAGGCGCAAACACTGACAGCGATGAAACGCGTTGAGCCCGGTTTTTCGGTCAGCGAATTCGTTCAGGGCGCACGCGGCGCCTATGAGATGATCGTGATGGGCTTTGAAAGGGGCAATCTGGATGAAATCCAGCCGTTCCTGTCGGAAGAAGTGTTTGAATCCTTCGTCGCGGGCGTTGCTGCCCGGGAAGACCAGGGTCTGACGATTGAGGCCGAATTCATCGGCGTGCGGGAAACCACACTGGCGGATGTGAAATTCGACAAGGATACTAATCAGGCCGAGATCACCATGAAATTCGTGGGTGAACTGACCTCGGTCGTGCGGGATCGCGGCGGCGATATTGTCGAAGGCAACCCCAACACCGTGAAACGCCAAAAGGACAGCTGGACCTTTGCCCGTGTGATGGGCAAGGACGATCCGAACTGGCTGCTTGTTGCCACGGACGCATGATTGCCACGCTCCGGTCGCTTTTTCTGGTGGGCGCAATGACCACTGCCAGCGCTGCCGGAGCCGAGGCAACGCGATCCATTCTGTCGTTTGACGATCTGCAGGGCTGGGCCGAGGATGATCACGGCGCAGCCCTTTCCGTTTTTCTGAACACCTGCGGGGATCTGAAGGATCCGGATTGGCGCGCCCTGTGCAGTGTGGCCAAATCCTATGACTCGGACGCCGCGCGGGCGTTCTTTGAGCTCTTTTTTCGTCCCGTTCTGGTCGAGGATGGCAAGGATGCCCTGTTCACCGGGTATTTCGAACCCGAACTTGACGGGGCGCGCACCCGGACCGATCGTTTCAAATACCCCATCTACAAGATGCCGCCAGAGGCCCGCGCTGAGGGGCCTTGGCTGAGCCGGCGAGAGATTCTGACCAGTGACGTGATGCAGGGCCGCGGGCTTGAGATTGCCTGGGTTGATGACCCGGTCGAATTGTTTTTTCTGCAAATCCAGGGGTCGGGTCGGGTTCGATTGCCGGATGGCGGTGCCTTACGCGTCGGGTATGGCGGCGCAAATGGGCATCCCTACCGATCAATCGGTGTCGAACTGGTGCGGCGCGGCATTCTTGGGGGCCATGAAGTCAGCGCTCAGATGATCCGCGCCTGGGTACGCAAAAACCCCGAGGCTGGTGCGGAACTGCTGTTCCACAACCCCTCTTACGTGTTCTTTCGCGAAGTCTCGCGCGTCGCGCCCGAGCTTGGACCGCTGGGTGCGATGAACCGATCTGTCACAACCATGCGCAGCATTGCGGCCGATCCGGCCTATACCCCGCTGGGCGCGCCTGTTTGGGTCGAGAAGGACGGCAAGGAACCGATGCGCCGCCTGATGATCGCGCAGGATACAGGTGCGGCCATCAAAGGCGCGCAAAGGGCGGATATCTTCTTTGGTACCGGTGACGAAGCCGGACAAGCCGCAGGCAAGTTGAAAGATCCGGGCCGGATGGTGGTGTTGCTGCCGATCCAGCGTGCCTATGCCCTTTTGCCGGATGAGTTCTGATGACCCGGCGCAAACTGACCAGCGAAGAGATCGAGCTGTGGCGCAAGGTCGCCAAACAGGCTGAGCGGATGCACCCGGAAATTCCGCAGACAGTTCATCCGACCTCTTTGCCGAAACCCAGGCCCAAGAAAACGCCGAAACCCCGGTTTGACTCATTTGAACTTGGACAAACCCATCAGGCCAAACCGAAACCGGACGATCTGAAACCATCCGTGACGGATGCGCTGCGCAAAGCACCGGTTCAGATGGATACCAAAGCCTTTGGCCGAATGAAACGTGGAAAGCTGAAACCCGAAGGCAAGCTGGATCTGCATGGTATGCGGGTCGACACGGCGCATCCCGCGCTGATCCGGTTTGTCCTGAGTGCACAGGCGCAGGGCAAGCGTCTGGTTTTGGTCGTGACCGGAAAGGGCAAGGACCGGGACGAGCCCGGCCCGATCCCGACACCGCGTGGGGTTTTGCGCAATCAGGTGCCCCATTGGCTATCCATCCCGCCGCTGGCGCAAGCGGTGATACAGGTCACGCCTGCCCATATCAGCCATGGCGGCGATGGGGCATACTACGTGTACCTCAGGCGTGTGCGTTAAAAGTCGTGACGAGAGCGGGAAATCCCGACCCAAACCAGACCGCTTACCAGTACGAAGAACATGCCGATCCAGATAAACTGAGTGTTCAGCGATACTCCGAGATCAATCAGAACCCCGGTCAGGCCCGGACCAATGGCCGACCCCAGTACCAAGACTGCCGCCGCCATTGCCTTGATGGCCCCGATATGCCGGGTGCCATAGAACTCTGCCCAGAATGCGCTGGGCAACGTGCCGTGCGCCCCAACGGTCAAGGCCAGAAAGATCAAACCGATCATGGCACCGCTGATGGAGTTGGTCATGCCCAGAATGGCAAACCCGACGGCCATTGGCAGTTGGTAATAGGGCATGATGCGGGCAGTCCCCCACTTGTCCAAGGCCCAGCCCGCAGCAAACAGCGACAACAGCGATACTCCGGTATAGACCGGAAAAAGCGCCACCAGTTGGATATGCTGCCAGCCTTTGACGTCAGCCAGATAAACCTGATGGAAGAAAAACGCGGTGATGAATGCCGACGGCCCGAGGACCGACGGCACCATGAACCAGAACAGAGGATGGAACAGGGCGTCGCGACGGCTCCAGTGGCGGCCCTGCATCCCGGTGGCAGAGGATTCACTGGCCAGGCTTTGCGGTGTTCGCTCATCACGCAGCAAGCGCATCAGTACGGGAATACCGAAAAGGGTGATACAAGCGGCGATGATCCACAGCCAGCGCCAGTCCAGATAAACCATCGCCGCAACAAAGATCAGCGGCAGCAAGGCTTCACCGATCGCATAACCGGTCGAGCCAATTGATAGCGCTTTGCCCCGTGTGACCGTAAACCACCGTGCCATGGCGACCACGGCCAGATGTGTGCTCATCCCTTGACCGAACAAGCGCAACAGAAAGATCACTGCTGGCAACAGCGGTAGCCATGTGTTCAGCGCCATGGCAATCGCAGCCAGGGCCAATCCGGCCAGAACCACCGGACCCAGCACCCGAACGCGGAAGATGTCGGTCAATCCCCCGGCCCAGATCATCACAATGGCCGACGCGGTTGTGCCCATTGTGTAAAGCCCGCCCCAGGCACCATGGCTGAGGCCGAATTCCGTGCGGATTTCACCGGCGAAGACCGAGATGAAAAAGGTTTGCCCGAAGCTGGACAGAAAAGTCAGCAGAACACCGGCACCAAGCCAGGTCGCGTTGTCCAGCAGATACCGCCGCAGGTTGAACTGCGTCACGGAGAGCTGACCTGCGCCTGTCCTGTTTCTGTCAGAACAATTTCGGTGGCACCATCGGGATTACGCTCGTTGGGCGGCACCAGAATGTCGATTGCCGGTCGGTCTTCGCGCCCGAAGGTATTGTTGACGCGTCGCAACGAGTTGAGGATCGACAGCAACGCCGGAGAGGTCGCGGCAACGAAGTGCGAAGACGCGGCATCGCTGTTGAACGCAGTTGTGTCGATCACGCTGATGGGAAACTCTTCGAGCGAGTCGATCGAGCTGATGTTACCCAGCCGTTCGCCCTCGTTCGTACCGCGCAGGCGGGCCGAGATATTCAGGATTTTGTCCTTTTGGGACACCATCACAAGGAATGGATCGGGTGGGTTGTCAATCCGTTTCATCTGGGATCGGAACAGATCGAGATCCAGATCGGGTGAAATCAGCACGACCCCTTCGATGTTTCGTTTGGCCCATCCCGGTTGCTGCAGTTCGGTTTGGCGGATCATTTCCATCGTCAACGCACCGCCCATGGAATGGGCGACCAGAATAACGCGTTTGACCCCCATGGCTTTCAGCTCGCGGATGGTCTGCTCCAACCCGTCGCGGGCGAATAGCATGCTGTCCAGATCATAAGCATATCCATAGCCTGTCGCACGGCTTGGCCACGAATACACCAGCGTTGATCCCGGAAGGCCGATGTCATGCGTCAGCTGAGCTGCGCGAAAGATCGTTTCGGTCTGGGTCGAGTTGTAGCCGTGCACGAAAATGGTGACATCTTCCTGACCTCGCAGATGTTCGTGCAGCCCCTGCGGTCCGTCCAGCTCGGTCACGTTCGCCATAACGAACTCTTTCTGTGGATTTGGGTTCGCGTATGAAAACTTGAGCGTCCCCGGGGTATGCGTCGGTGGGATAGAAACCGTCGTTTCCAGAAACGTTAGCGTTTCGCCGCGTCGGAACCCATAGGATCCATCTGCTTCGCGGGCGCGGGTCGTGCTTGCGAAAATGGTTTCAGGTGTGCCGATATTGACGGCGTTTGGCACGAGCTCTGTCACCGTCCGGTCGACACAGGCACTGAGCGATAGGGATACAAGCAGAATGATGAAATAGCGCAGCACGGGCCAGCCCTCGGGGTGAATCGTGCATACGCTATCGCATTCTCGCCCCGCGTCCAGCACGACAGGCCGGAAACAGCGGCAAAAAACGGCTGGCCGTGTTACAAAACGTAACGGCTGAGGTCCGAGGACTTGGTCAACTCGCCCAGATTGTCGCTGACGAATTGCGCATCGACGGTGATTTCCGTACCGGCCTTGTCCGGAGCCGCAAAAGACAGGTCTTCGAAAACCCGCTCCATAACGGTGTAGAGCCGCCGCGCGCCGATGTTTTCGATGCTCTGGTTCACGTCAGCGGCGATGCGGGCCAAAGCAGCGATGCCGTCTTCGGTGAAGCTGACCGTGACCTCTTCGGTGTCCATCAGCGCGGTGTACTGGCGCGTCAGGGCGTTGTCGGTCTCGGTCAGGATACGGACGAAATCTTCTTCGGTCAGCGCACGCAGTTCGACACGGATCGGAAGCCGCCCCTGAAGCTCGGGCAACAGGTCCGAGGGTTTGGCGATGTGGAACGCGCCCGAGGCGATGAACAGGATGTGGTCGGTTTTCACCGGACCGTGCTTGGTGCTGACGGTGGTGCCTTCGATCAGGGGCAGCAGGTCGCGTTGAACCCCTTCGCGGCTGACATCGCCGCCGCGTGCCTCGGCCCGGGCGCAGACCTTGTCGATCTCATCCAGGAACACGATGCCGTTCTGTTCGACCGATTCCAGTG
This sequence comes from Ruegeria sp. E8, assembly GCF_056533985.1. Lineage (NCBI taxonomy): Bacteria > Pseudomonadati > Pseudomonadota > Alphaproteobacteria > Rhodobacterales > Roseobacteraceae > Ruegeria > Ruegeria sp. E8. The sequence continues at coordinate 29,384 of NZ_JBQFOY010000019.1, read as the reverse complement.
CGGTGCGCGTAACCGTTTCGTCGTCCAGCAGCTTGTCGGCTTCTTCCCCGATCAGTGCGTCATAGCTTTCGGCGACGGTCATGCGTTTCTTGACTGTGCGCCCGCCAAAGGCTTTGCCGAAGATATCACCCAGGTTCATCATGCCCATTTGGCTGCCGGGCTGGCCCGGAATATCGAACATCGGCATCGGGTTCGAACTGTCGGAGAGTTCCAGCTCGATCACCGTGTCGTCCAGCTCTCCGGCCTTCAGCTTTTTGCGGAACATCTCACGGGTGCCTTCGCGGGCGTCGGCACCGGCGATGGCTTCGATAACGCGGTCTTCGGCGGCCTGATGCGCTTTGGCCTTGACGTCCTCGCGCATGTATTCGCGGGTTTGCAGGATTGCTGCATCTGCCAGATCACGCACGATCTGTTCAACATCGCGGCCCACGTAACCAACCTCGGTGAATTTGGTGGCCTCGACTTTGATAAACGGAGCGCGGGCCAGTTTGGCCAGACGGCGGCTGATCTCGGTCTTGCCGACACCGGTGGGGCCGATCATCAGGATGTTCTTGGGATAGACCTCTTCCCGGATGTCATCCGGCAATTGTTTGCGCCGCCAGCGGTTGCGCAGCGCGACGGCCACGGCACGTTTGGCGTCTTTCTGCCCGATGATAAAGCGATCAAGTTCCGAGACAATCTCGCGTGGGGTGAGGTCGGTCATGTGTGTTCTATCCGGTTGTTTCGCACCGGAACCTAATCATAACCCCTGAAAACACAAGCTGATCTCTTGCGACAATCGTCGTTCAAAAGGACCAAAACTACCTTCTGCATAATAGAAAAAGACATGTATTAGTGCTATTGATAAACAAACCGGATTTGTGAGAGAACTCCAACTGAAAGGTATTTTACTTATGTATTTCAAGGCGGTATGCTTTTCTTTGTTTTCTATGTTGGCTAACCATGCAAACGCATGTCAGACACCAGAAAGCCAGTCAAATGTTAGTATTTGGAAAATCCACTCTACCTCCGCAGGATACCAAGCTGTATCATCAGTGAGCTCATTCCCCACAATCGAATTATCAATGGAAGGTAGCGGAGAACCGTACCTTATAGAGTGGATCCGACCCGATCGATATTCTGGAAATATCGGTCTTCTTCAGTATTTTTCCGGATACTTTAGTGGCGATTTGAATCAACCAATAATCAAAAACGCAGTAGTCGACATGAGTTCCGGAAAAACTCTGGGAAATCAATTGGTGGCCCGAGCCTGTCAAGGAATTAAATGGGAGTGGTTCGATGATGGAACGCGTACATCGGCGAACGTTAGACCCAATGAAATCAAGTGGGCTGTAGAGAGATTGGGAGTTGTCGCTTATTGTAGCATAAGTGGGGCTTATGGAGCAGCTTCCTCAACAAGCATTTTTAGAGCTGCGGAATCCGCTCTTGCTTCATGTGTACAAAGAGATGATCGACGAACCGGTTGCTGTTCGATTGCAGCCGACACAGAGGGTCACCTCTGTGTGTCTCTCGCAGCTTCTGCCCAAAGGGGCAAAGGTCATGCGGGCCATGGAAATAGCGATGTACGAGCTAGTGATGCAGCGGTCTCCAAATGTGGATCAGGCTGTACTCCCATCGTTACAATCTGCACCGACCGAGAGATAAATTGAGTTTCCCTTAGACTGGTTCGACCGTAAAGGTTGCTCCTGGGGTTCTGTCGTTCCTAGTTAAGAGCGCCGCTTCATATTCATCTGGTGGCAGCGTGTCGGTTCCTTTCCAACGAACTCTTGACCGACCAGAAGGTATTTCAATAGACGCAGAATCCTTGAGCACTAGGTTTCGGGTGCTCAATTTTTGGACTTCCCCAATGACGTCACCTCGTTGATAATAATCAAACTCGTTAATTAGATCGGCGGTACCTTCAACTCGATCACTGGGCTTAATTAAAACTCTTAACAATTCAAGGACACCCGCGAAAATTGCAAGTAGCAATGGTGACTGGGCATGTACACGTTGCGACGACATAAAAAGAGTAGGAGTGATCAACAACCCGGTAGTGACAGACGTCGATAAGGACAAAAAGTTTCGACGATTCAGTTCTTTTGAGCTAAAATTCCTGATCGCGTACCCTTTAATTTCTCTAAGCTCGCAAACTGCTCTTCTTTCGGATTCGGAAAGCGGCACCGTAGATTCGATGAAAAAGGCCATAATTATATCCCTCCAAGAAAACTAAAATAATATCAAAAAGCGACCGATTCGTCGAATCAGTCGCAATTTCTTCGACTTTTGAAATCATGGTAATTCTAGTCACTTTACAGTAGTGGGTTTCCTTGAATCAAAAAACACTCAGTAGATTTACCATTTCATGCCACAGTACTATCTCAAGAGTACAGACAGCCCAATAAGTTCGGAAGAAAAGAAGTCAAACAGCCTTCTGAAGTACTGCTAGCAGAGATAGAGTTAAGACGCCGCTATGAGAAAACTAAACGATGAAAAACATCGCTAAGATCACCTTGCTGTTCGTCGTGTTTGTCGATCTGCTCGGGCAAGGGCTGGTTTTCCCTATCATCAACTCTCTGATCATGGAGACGAAATCCGGATTTTTGCCGGAGAGCACGGCCATGGGCACCCGCCACCTGTATTACGGGCTGGTGATTGGATGCTTTTTTCTGTCCTGGTTTTTGGGCGTGGTTTACGTGTCCAAGGTGTCGGATTCCATCGGGCGTAAGAATGCTCTGCTGGTGTGTCTGGGTGGAGCGTTGGCGGGTTACGCGCTGACCATTGCCGCGCTGTATGTCAATAGCCTGCTGCTGCTAATCATCGGTCGGTCAATCACCGGGTTCACGGCAGGTAATCAGCCCATCGCGCAGGCGGCCATGATCGACGGCAGCACCGATGCAGCGGACCGTGACCGCAACATGGGCTACATCATCACCGGTGTCAGCTTTGGTCTGGTCGGCGGCCCGATCATCGGTGCGCTTCTGTCCGACACGGCGCTGCTGGGCAGCGCGGCCACGCTGAGAACGCCGTTCTACGGTGCCTTCGTTCTGGTGCTGATTGCCATTTTTCTGGTGCTGTTCTTTTTCAAGGACACCCGCAGCGAACGTGCGGCCTTTGTGTTTCGCCCCCGTGACATCACCGACAGCCTGATCGCAGTTCGCGGGCATCCGATGGTTCTGAAAATCTTGCCGGTCTATGCGTTGTTCATGATCGCCAATGTCACTTTCTATGTGTTCGTCGACAACTACCTGACCAGCGCATTCGGATATGGCGTCATCGGAGGCAGCATGGCGATGGTGGTCATCGGTGTGGCGTTGGCCTTTTCCAGCACCTTCCTTGTGAAACCCGCGCAAGAGAGGTTCAGCAAACATGCGATCATTCACACGTCTCTGGTGGTCATGGTGATTTGCGGCTTTGCCTTCGCCTTCAGCCCCAGCGGCGTGCTGAGTTATATCCCCGTTTTCTTCTTCTACTTCTTCTTTGGCGTGTCCTACCCGACCCTGCTGGGCCTGTTTTCATCGGCAGTCAGCGAGACGGATCAGGGCTGGGTCATGGGGGTGACCACGGCTGTCTTCTGTCTGGCCGGAGGCGTTATGTCCCTGATCGGCGGCGGATTGATGAGTATCGATATCCGCTTGCCCTATTACATCGTGATCCTGACGGCAGTACTGGGCTTGGTCGGCATGTACCGCCGCTGGAAGGGTAAGGAAATCTCGGCCCTGTTAGCCTGAGATCGTCTCGACCGTCAGATTGCCGTTGGTATAGACGCAGATATCGGCGGCAATCGCCATCGCTTCGCGCGCCACCTGTTCGGCCGGTTTTTCGCTGTCCATCATCGCGCGGGCGGCGGCCAGAGCGAAATTGCCGCCCGATCCGATGGCTGCCACGTTGTGCTCGGGCTCCAGCACATCGCCTGCCCCGGTGATCACCAACAGGTCCTTGCCATCGGTAACGATCAGCATCGCCTCAAGTTTTTGCAGGTATTTGTCCGTGCGCCAGTCCTTGGCCAACTCGACCGAGGCGCGGGCCAGTTGGCCGGGCGTGGCCTCAAGCTTGGCTTCAAGCCGTTCCAGCAACGTGAAGGCGTCAGCGGTGGATCCGGCAAACCCGGCGACAACCTCGAACCCGCCAGGGGACAGGCGGCGTACCTTGCGGGCGGTGCCCTTGATCACGGTCTGGCCCAGGCTGACCTGCCCATCACCGGCGATCACCACATGGCCGCCTTTTTTGACGCCAATGATCGTGGTGCCGTGCCAACCGGGAAATTCGTTGTCCGCCATAAGAGCCTCCATTTTCGTCTGCCGTCCTATATGGGCCGGACCCGCCCGCAGCGCAACTGTTCTCAAACCGCTTAAAAGATATGCAAGAATCGCAATTCGGGTTTACCGGACTAGCAATTGTGAGTCGCGGGGTCTGAGCCTAAATGAAGCTCACAACCGACAATGGGTCGGCTGTTTCAGATATAGGGAATGCGCAAATGGCAACCACCGCTAACATCCATGCGCCACTCGGAGCAGCTTCCATCCTGCATGTAGTGGACTTTTTCACCTCGGCTTTCGAAAAAGCCGCCAATTGGAATGAAACCCGCAAGACACGCAATGCTCTGTCGGACCTGAGCGACGCACAGCTGGACGATATCGGTCTGTGCCGCGCGGATATCAAAAACATCTGATCCGCGATCAGCACGACTTTGAAGGACGAGCCGCTCAATCGAGCGGCTTTTTCTTTGTCAGGACAGTTTGTATTGACCGGCAAGGTCCGGCAGATAAGCCTCGACTGCGGCGGTCGCAATGACGTGGCGGGTTCCGGCTTCGGTATCCTCGATATCCAGCCCGCCTTTGACGGCCCGCACCTCGGCCCGACCCCGGGGCAGATCGGCGGCGACCAGATCGCAATCCACGCGGTCCGGGTCCTGCACGCCAATCGTGACGCAAACGCGCATCTCGGTGTGGTCGATACCCAATTTGGAAAATAATGTGATCGAGGAATGATGCAGCGCATCCTGCACGGCCCGTCGGGCGGCTTTGGTGTAATCCTGCCCGTACAGATCGTTGCCGGTTCCCATCTCAAGAATGATACGTTTTTTGGTCATGTCACGGGCTCCATTTCGAATGAGACGGTGATGGCCGCATTGGCAATGACGGTGCGTCCTTCGGCGTGGGGTTTTTCGATGTCCAGCCCGCCTTGGGTGACGGTGATGGTGGGCTGACCGTAAGGAAAGATCGCCAAAAGCGCACCTTTGTCCACTTGATCGGGTTTCTGCACCCCAATCTCGGCGTCGATGATCATCGCCTCTTTCGGAAAGCCGAACAACTCGGCCATGTTGACCGAATTGTGCCACAGCGCGTCTTTGACCGCCCGAACGGCGGCTTCGGTATAATCCTCGCGCCTCAGCGACGTGCCCATTCCGAATTCCACAAGAACCCGTGTTTTTGCCATCTCATCCTCCCAATAAAAAAGGCGCCCGGTTTCAGGCGCCTTCGATGTCTTACCGATCACATCGGATCAGATGGATTCGTCGATCCAGCTCTGCAGCGCTGCTTTCGGAGCGGCGCCGGCACGGTTCGAGACAACCTGACCGTCTTTGAAGATGAACAGCGCCGGGATGCCGCGCACGCCCATGGCCGCGGCCGAGTTCGGATTGCTGTCCACATCAACCTTGGCGATTTTCACCTTGTCGCCATACTCGGCGGCCAGCTCTTCCAGAGCGGGGCCGATCTGCTTGCAGGGGCCACACCATTCGGCCCAGAAATCGACAACAACAGGGATGTCGGAATTCTTGACTTCGGCGTCAAAGGTTTCGTCGGTTACGGCTACGGTCGACATTCTCTGTCTCCTGAATGGGGTAAACTCGGGATCAGAACGTAGGGTCGGTACATGGCAAGGTCAAGATATCCGGGCGCGGGTCAGCGCATCTGTCACAAGATCGTGCGGCAACCACATGAGGTCAGCGGTGCGTGTCCATAGGATGGCCGTGCTGATTTTGTGATCGGGATAGATTTGTGCCAGCGCCTGAGCATAAGCGCCCATCTGCCGCAACAGGCCTTCGGGACATTTTTCCGGGGTACCGGGGACCGTAGCATTTGATTTGAAATCAATGATATGCACCTCGGTTTCAGTCACGATCAACCGGTCGATCACCCCGTGCATGGTCTGACCGTGCAGATCAGCGGTGACGGGAACCTCGGCCAGCGTGTCCGCAGCGAAAACCGCGCGCAGATGGTCCGAGGTCAGCACGGTTTTTACCTCAGCCAGCAGTTCCTGCCGTTCGGCATCCTGCATATCCGGCAGAACCCGGGCGCAAAGCTGCGGCCAGTTGTCCGGCGCGATGGCGGGCAGATGTTCGAGCAGCAGGTGCAGACGCGTGCCGCGCAGCTTTGCCGCCTCTTCATCCTGACCAGCATCCCCCGGCAGCGCCTTGGCCCCACCCAGATCAGAGGGGCTGAGGGTTTCGGGTGCGGGCTCTGGTGCGGCAGCTGGTTTAAGAAATTCATCTGGCAATTGGGTGTGAGTGATTTCGGGTTCTGCGCGCTCGACAAGCGGCAGCGCCTCCCAATCCACATGCGACAGGCGGAGTGTTTCCGAGCCCGAAAGCTGCGCGGCCCCTGCCCGCGCCATTGCGGCCTCAACCATCTGATACCAACTGGTCCCATCCTTACCGACATCCCCAGCCGCGCCCACGATTAACCATTTTTCAGCCCGTGTTAGAGCCACATAGAGTAATCGAAGCCGCTCATTCTCTTCCCTCGCCCGTGCCTCAGCCCGTGCTGCGGCGACCAGCGTTGGAGAGGCATCCGCAGGAACTTTCCAAAGCGGTGTGCCCTCACCCACCATGATCTCGGCATCGCGCGGGGCTTGTCGTTTTCCGGTATCCGGAAGGATCACGATCGGTGCTTCAAGCCCTTTTGATCCATGCACCGTCATCACCCGGATCATGTTACCGACACCGCTCATCTGCCGTTTGATTTCCAGATCATCGGTCTGCATCCAGACGAGGAACCCCGTCAGGCTGGGAATATCAGAGCGTTCATAAGCCAGAGCCTGCGACAGCAGCGCATTGATGCCATCCTCGGCCTCGGCCCCCAGTCGTCCCAACAGTTTGCGCCGCCCGTCATGGCGGGTCAGGATGCGTTCGATCAGGTCATACGGGCGCAGAAAGTCGATCTGTCCGCGCAGGTCGTTGAGGATTTCCATCGTCTCCGGAAACTCCTCGGACCGTTGGCGCAACGCAGCCCACAGGAAATGTTCCTGCCGTCGATGCGCCAGATCGAACAGTTGTTGTTCCGTCCACCCGAATAAGGGCGATTTCAATACCGTCGCCAGCGACAGACTGTCTTCGGGCGTGGCCAGGAAATTCAACAACGCGGCCAGATCCTTGACCGCCAGCTCCGCGCCCACTTTCAACCGGTCCGCTCCGGCGATGGGCAGGCACAGCGCTTTGCAGGCGCGGATGATCTCGGCAAACAGGTCTGAACGCCGTTGCACGAGGATCAGGAAATCCCCCGGCCGCACCTTGCGCCGGACAAATGAGCCGGGTGTTTCGCCATCCTCGGGGATCGTTTCGCCAGAATCGATCATGCCCTTGATCGACCGGGCCACTTTCTCGGCCAGGATAACGGTATGGTGCCGCGCGCCGGGGCGGTCGACCGGATCGGTCCAGTCGCCGTCGTCATCCACTTCGACCTTTTCAACCACCGGCCACAGGTCAACGCGACCGGGCAGATCGGCTTTGAACGCGCGGTGCTGACTGTCCTTGTGAAACCCGGCCTCAGTGCGGTTTTCGAACAGGATATCGACCAGAGACAGGATCGCGCTGGACGATCGAAACGAATACTCCAGCGTGGAATCCCACAGTTTAGAGCCTGATTCAGCAAGTCTGCGGCCGAATTCCTGCTGCATCCGGTCAAAGGCTTGTGGGTCGGCGCCCTGAAAAGAATAGATCGACTGTTTCTTGTCGCCGACCACGAAAATCGTGCGCTCGACGCCGGATCGGGCCCCTTCCCCGCTGGTGAATTCCTGCGCCAGTTTTTCGATCACGTCCCATTGGTCCGGGCTGGTGTCCTGCGCCTCGTCCACCAGGATGTGGTCGATGCCACCATCCAGCCGGTACAGCACCCATTCCGCCACCGCCGGGTCGTTCAGCACCTGCCGCGCGCGCAGGATCAGGTCGTCGAAATCCAGCCAGCCGCGCAGCTGCTTGCGCCGTTCATATTCTGGCAGGAAGGCGGCGGCAAAGCGGTGTAGCACATGCGTTTTGCGCGCGGCGACCAGTGCCAAGCGCTGCTCACGCGCCGCCTCGATGCGTAGCATGAGCGCTTCTAGCTGCGGTAACTTTTCGGCCAATACGCCTTCACGCAGGGCTTTGGTCGGAAAACTGTTGATTTTGGCGGTAAAGGGCTCTTTTGCGGACTTTCCGGTCAAAAACACGCTTTCAAGAATCGGCAGGCTGCTGATCCGTGCCTCGGTAAACGCTGCCAGTTTGGCGGCAGCCTTGGCATTGTTGCCGCCGCTCTCAGTCAGCGGCGGCAAGATCGAGCGGATCAACTCAACCTCGCCGCCCAGAAAAACACGGGCTTTCAGGGCGTCTTCATCGAACGCTTCTGGCAGATCGAACCGTTGCAACACATCGGCCCACGCCATCGGCGTTGCGAACAGGTTTCGTTTATGGGTGATGGCGGCGGTCAGATTGTCGAACCCGGTGTCGGTGACGAACCGTGCGACATCTTCGATCAGTGCGGCCTGAGGCCCTTCGGCGAAATCCTCGACAATCTCTACGCGCAGCAATGCGGCGGCCCGATCTTCCATCTCGGAGAACTGCGGGCTGACCCCGGCTTCCAGCGGGAACCGCCGCAGCAGTGAGGCGCAGAACGAGTGGATGGTCTGGATTTTCAACCCGCCCGGCGTCTCAATGGCACGGGCGAACAAGGTGCGCGCCTGTGCCAAACGGTCCGGGTCGATAACCCCAGGCACGCCCAGATCGGTCAATTGGGAAAGCAGGCCGGAATCGTCCTTCATCGCCCATTGCCCAAGGCGATCAAACAGCCGGTTCTGCATCTCGCTGGCGGCGGCCTTGGTGTAGGTCAGGCAAAGGATATGCTGCGGTTGCACTCCGTCCAGCAGCAGCCGCGCCACCCGGTCGGTCAGAACACGCGTCTTGCCTGAGCCTGCATTCGCTGCCAGCCAGGTTGACGCGTCGGGCCGCGCAGCCTGCACCTGCCGTTCGGTTGCGTCGTTGCGGGCGCTCATGTCAGGTCCTCGGGAGTTGTTTCCTCGGTGCGATCCCACTCGCCGAACCGGGCCAGATGGTCATAGTCACCAATGTCGGTGTCCTTGTGCAGCATCCGTCGGGAGGTGAAGCCCTGATCAGGCTCTAAATAGGCGGAAACCAGCTCTTTCAGCTCAGCCAGAACCTTGTCGGGCGGTTCTTTGGCCAAGGGGGCTGCGACCTCTTTGTAGGTGCCGCCCATGCCGATGAAGACGGCTTCAGCCACCGAGGTCGGGTCGATCCCTTCGATGGCACCCTGCTCGGCCATCGCAGCCTCGATCAGCAGTTGTTTGTCGAACTTGGCCTGCTGACTTTCGGTTGGCGGGGTGCCCGTTTTGTAATCCACGATCCGCAGCGCACCACGGCTGTTGTGATCGATCCGGTCGGCACGGCCTGCGATGGTAAAATCAAGCGGGCTCAGCACCAGCTTCATCGCGGCCTCAAAGGCGACAGGCCCGCCATCGCCGCGTCTGGCGGTTTCGGCGTTCAGGAAATCGTCGGCGATACGCTCCAGCCGCGCCAGCCACAATTTGCGGGCGGTGGGCCAGGCAACGTGCTGATCCAACAAGGCTTCGGCGCGTTTCAGAAAATTCTCGCGGGTCAGCAACGCGGGGTCCAGCACGCTGTCCTTGACGAAATGCTCAAGGATCTCGTGAATGACGATCCCGCGCAGCAGCGCATCCGGTGCCTGCACCAGCGGATCCAGAGGTTTCAATCGCAGCACATGTTTGGCGTAGATGGCGTACGGGTCGCGGATCAGGCGCTTGATCTCGGTAACGCTCAGACGGCGTGGACGGGCCGCCACTGGCGGGCGCGGAGACGGGCGCGGCGCTGGGTCGATCCGTGGTGCGGCCTCAAGCTGCTCCGACCAGCGCAGGTATGTCTGGCCGCGGGCGCGCATGGCGGACAGGACCTGTGGGCCACCCTGCCCCGGCAGGCCCTGCAACAGGTTCGTCATGCGGTTCAGCCACCGAGATGGCACGGTTTCGGCGTCATCGGACCGCGTCGCGCGGGTTAGCCAGACCTCGGGCGCGCCAACGGCTTGCTGAAAATCATGGGCCGACAGGCCGATCCGGCGTTCGGGCAGCAACAGCCCCGCCTTGTCGCGCATCTGGCGGTTCAGCCAGGGGTCCGGAGCGGCCGCTTCGGGCCAGCTGCCTTCGTTCAACCCGCCCAGGATCAACAGATCGGCACCTTGCACCCGCGCCTCGAGCGTACCCCAGATCATGATATGCGGATGTGGCGCATCACGGTCGCGGACCTCTTCACCCGCCAGCAGCGCGCCCAGCAGATCAGCGAAATCGCGCGCTGTCATCGGGCCGCCATGTTGCGCCTCATCCTTCAGCGCGGTGAGGACTGCCAGAGCCTTTTGGCCCGCGTTCTTGTCCCAAAGCGTGCCCGCCTCACCTGTGCTGCCAGCCGAAATCGCCTCGGCCAGCATCGTCAGGCGGTCAACCCAGTCAGTGAGGTGTAATTCGCCGGGGATCTGCTGATCGCAAAAATGATGCGCGACCCATTTGACCCAACCTTCGGGCGCCTCTTTGCGTACCGCAAAAGTCGTGAGGCTGATGCTGTCAGGAAATGGTGGGCCTTGGCGGCGCAGGTCCAGTTCCAGATCACGAGTATGCAGCAGGTGGTTGCCGCGTTCACCACCGTCATGACAAAGCGGGTGTTTCAATAGGGTCAGCAACGCCTCAACCTCAAGACGGTGCGTGAACAGATTGGCGACATGGCGCAGGAAACGGCCCGGAGGCGAGAGCTGCAGTGGCAGGCCCGCGCTGTCGTCGGGCAGGATGTTCCACCGATCCAATGCGGCGCTGACCTGACGGGTCAACATGCGATCCGGCGTGATCAGAGCGGCGGTTTGACCGCTTTCAGCGGCTTGCCTCAGGCGCAGGGCAATCACCAATGCCTCAGCTCGGGGCGATTGCGCTTCGACCAATGTGAGGTCTTTGGCGGCACCTTCCAGATCGGTCAGTTTCGGGCCTTCGGACATCCAGGCGTCGGTGATGGGGGCTGGACGTAAGGCTAATGATATCAATTTGTTGCGCGCGGGTGAGGGGGCGGACAGATCAGTCCATGGGGTAATTTGATCGGGCGCCAGATCCAGCGCGCGCATCAGCTTGCGGAAACGGTATTGCGGGTGATCTTCTGAACTCAGCGCATCATCCAACCCCCGCCAAACATGATCCGGCTGGTCGAAATCATACCCGGGCAGCAACAAGGCCCCTTGTGGCAGGCGCGCGATGGCCTCCATCAGCATCAGGGTGGTGCCGCGGGAACCGGTAGAGCCCGCCAGGATGACCGGGTGCTGAGGCGGTTCATCCTGCCAGCGCGCGATCAGGTTTTCGACCACGCGGCGCTGGCGGGCCTGTGCGTCCATTGCCTGCACGCCGGTATCGATGAAGTGGTCCGCAATGCCGATAAAGGCCTGTGCCCGCGCCCAATGACCGGACATGTCACTGACATCCAGTTGGCGGATGGTTTCGGGCGACACGCCTTCGCCCTGCATTTCGTCAATCAGTGCGGCGAGGCTGTCGGACAGATCAAAGATCGAGGATCGGGCGGCCAGATCAGGCTGTTGTTCCAGCAGCTTGGCCACCAATTGCGTCAGTTCCAGCCGCCGCCTCAGCGGCGGGACAGCCGGGGGAATCCGTGCCAGATCAAGGTTTTCCCCAAGATCGGTGATCAGGGAAAGACGCGGCAGCAGGCAGGGTGGCCCCTGATTGAACAGCTCGCGCACGCGCCGTTCCATGCGCCGCGTGTTCAACACCAGCTCCACCCGTGCCAATGCTTCGGGCGGGCCAGAGCAGCGCTGTCGCAAGCCATCGACCAAGACCTTTGGGAAATCCGTGCCGGGCGGCACGGCATAGACGCGGGGCAGGGTGCTGGGTTCAAACATCAGCCAGCAAGCCCTCGGCCAGTGCGATCCCTTCGGGCCGACCGACATCGCACCAACGCCCCGGATACTCGACCGCGAAAAGACGGCCTTGACCGTGCATCTTGTTCCAGAGCAGGTTCAGCGAGAATGCCGATTGCGAAATCGCATGGAGCCCATCCGTTTTAAGGATCTGCGCGCCGCCATACACCAAACCGGGTCCGCGCGTTATGCGCCCATCCCGATCGGCGGTGAAATCTCCGTCCCCGGCATGGCCAATGGTTCGGGCAACAGGAACACACATCAAAAGCGCGTCCATGCGTTGAGGATCCCAAGCCTTCTGCAACAAGGTCAACGGGTTCGGACCCGACCAGATCGCATCGGTATTCAACGTGAACAAGGGATTGGTGCCCAGCAGGGGCAGGGCGGCTCGCAATCCGCCCCCGGTTTCCAGAATCTCAGGTTCTTCCCGAGATAACAGGATGCCTTTGGGGACAAGATGCGCCTCAAGCTGATCGGCGTGATAATGCAGGTTTGCGACAGTGCGAACGGGATCCATATCTTTGACCAGATTCAACGCGTGATCGATCAAGGGCCGCCCGGACACCTCGATCAAGGGCTTTGGCCGGTCTTTGGTCAGCGCGCCCATGCGGGTGCCAAAACCGGCTGCGAACAGCATTACGGCATAGGGCGATCCGGTCATTGCGCTCTCAACTTGGCCAGGTTTTCGGGGGTGGGTTTGGGCAAGGCGTCGTGCAGCAGGGGCGCCACCGAAACCAGGGCAGGGTGATCCAGATCGCGCATCAGATGTGCCCAGACGGCCGGGATCATGTCCACGTAGTGCGGCTTGCCATAATCGGTTGCAAGACGTGCGAATACGCCGAGAATACGAAGGTTCCTCTGCGCCCCCAACACGCTGTAAGCCGTGCGGAAATCATGGTCATCCATGCCAGAGGCGGCGATGTAATGGTTGATCATCTGCATTTCGATTCCGGCCGAAACGTTTCGGCGAATATCCTGCAGCAAAGACACCAGATCATAGGCGGGATGACCCAGCATGGCCAGTTGGAAATCCAGCAAACCGACGCGCTTTACGCCTTCGCGTTCCGGCAACCACAAAAGGTTTTCGGCGTGATAATCCCTCAGGATGACAACTTTCGTGCCGGATGTTTCACGATGCAGAATATCCGCGAAGCGATGTTCAAACCGGTCAAGGGCATCTTCGTCACACGCGCCTAAGATGCCGGCGGCGTACTTTGTAAATGACATGGCAGCCAGTTCCGTCATCAGGGACGGATCATAGGACGGTAAGGACAGAGAGGGCGACTGATGCAGGTGTAGCAGCACATCCGTTGCCGCCCGGTATAATTCGCGTTCTTTGGCCGGGTCTTTGTCCAATACGCGGGCAAAAAGATCATCGCCCAAATCTTCCAACAGAAGAAATCCGTATTGAGTATCTTCTGCGTAGATTTCCGGTGCGCTCAGACCGATCGAACGTAGGTATTCTGCAACGCGTACGAAGGGTACGACATCATCGCTTTTTTCAGGCGGCGCATCCATCAAAACACAGGTGCGCCCAGTAACCGTATCAGTCAGTCGTTCGTATTGCCGATTCGAGGCGTCGCCAGCCAATGGCGCACGTGTTGCACCGGCCCACGGTGTTTGCGCAATCAGGGCCTCGGCCAGGACTGTCCTGTTTGTCATGCAGTATTCTCCAGTTTTTCCGCCCACTTCGGATCGGACCAGGACAGGGTCAGATGGCGGGAATCCATCGTATTAGGGTCTGTTTCAAAGGTCAGCTTCAATGCCGTGCCGGGTGTCAGCGGACCCAGTTTACCCGGCCATTCCACAAGACAAATTGCCGATTCAAACGCGTCGATCAGGCCCAGTTCGTCAACTTCTTCCACCGCGCTCAGGCGATAAAGGTCGCAGTGCCAAATTTCGCCAGCCGGGGTGTCGTAGGCCTGAACCAGAGTGAATGTTGGCGACGGCACGTCTTCGGGTTCAGACATCAGCGACTGAATGAGATTGCGTGCAAAATGTGTCTTGCCGCTGCCGATTGCGCCTTCAAGCAGCAGAACATCGCCCGGGCGCAGAGATGTCGCAATACGGGATGCGAACTCGGCAGTTTCTTCGGGTGATCTGAAGGTCAGTGATCGCGGCGTCAGTGTCATGGCGCCACAATGGCCTTGCGCCCAATCGGCTGCAACCCGGTTCAGGCGCTGATCTGCGCCATCACAGAGGTTTTCGCAGGAAAACCGGATTGCGCAAACCGCACGATCGTCGCGCCGTTTTGTGTCGGAGTGACGGTGCAATCCACAGCGATGCCGGACCTCATCTGAATTTCCGCTGTCCATTCCGCCCGGTTATCCCGCATTTCGACGAAATCCCGTATCTCACCTAAAACGGGTGTCGCAAAACAAAGGTCCTGCCAACGTCGCGTGACATCTGTGACTGTTTCAGTTTGAAACCCAACTTCCTGTGTGTCTCCCCAGAGTTTCTGGTAGGCATAATTGGTGAAAGCCAGGGAACCGTCATCCGCAAAGACGGCAATCGCATCCGCCAGTTTGTCCAGAATAGACTGCATCAGATCCATTTCAGACCGAAAGCGCCGAGTGAGCGTGATTTCCGCGGTAATATCCTCGAACAGAAAGGCCACCGCGCCATCAGGGTGGGGTCGGCCGCTGACGGAATAGACTGATCCGGATGGCAGCGACCATGTTTCATGATAGTTACCGTCTTCCGCCGCCTCCAAAAGGTCGTTCATCTGACGTCGCCAACTGCGATAATTCTTAGGTTCCGGCATCATGTGCTGATCCCGTAAACGATCAAAAAAACTGCTGAGACCGGGGCGACAACTGAGAAAATCGGGGGGCAGGGTGGTCAGGTCGATCAGGGCCGGGTTGAACAGGGCCAATTGCCGATTTCGGTCGAAGATCGCGAGGCCGATGGACAGTTGCGCGAAAGTCTTGGTCATCGTCTGCACGAATTTGCGCTGGGCGGTCTCGGCTTCGACAATCGCGTTGATATCAACGGCGTAACACAGATGACCATTTTCGTGCTCGATCCGCGTCAGATCGAACCATAGTTTGCTGCTGCTGCCTGTTACTTCGACCGATTCACGTGTTTTCCCGGACGGTCGTGCCGCATCTTCCGGATTTGTAAAAAGTGGCTCAGTCAGATCGGCATCCTGATCTCGTGCCTTGCGAACAAGCGTGACATAGGTGGCGTTGCACCACTGCACCCGATTGTCGTGATCCAGCAACCAAACCGGGTAGGGGGCCTGATCCATGGCCAGTCGGGTCGGTTCGCTTGAGGCAATTGATCCGGCAGAAGGAGCATTGGCACGCCGGCAGAGACGCACGCGGGCGATGCCATCCACCCACTCAAAAACCACATCGCGATCAACGGTGCAGTCTATGGCCGAAACCACAAGATTGCCCTGATCACGCACCTTTTCAGGCGTTTCGGGGAATGTCGGGAAATCCCTTTGCAGCAGGCGCCGTAAATCCTGCCAGTTTCCCACATGCTCAAACCCGGCCAGTGCGATATCGGAATGGCTGATCAATTGATCACCATCGAACAGAAATACCGCGTCGAATAGAGAGGTGTTTGAAAACAAACCAAAAGCTTCATCGCGCTGTGCACGGCGCGGTAACAGCCAGTGAAGGGCGAAACGGCCTGAAACAAGGCTGATTGCGGCCAGAATGATCCAATCGGCCATCAAATTCCTCAAAGCTCAATGAAACCGGGCCCGACTATGCGGGCGATTGGTTAACGGTCTCTTAATTCACACCTGAATGCGCTTGTTCGAGCCTGAGGGAACCGGGGTGTCGCCCTTTTGCGCGTCAATCAGTTTGCGCGGCCAGGTCACTTTGACGATCGCCCCCCGCCGATCCGGATTATCGGTCAGGTGCTGGTAAGGGTCAGAGCCATTGGCGAATTCAAGCTCGGCACCGCTGCGTTCCAGCAGGGTTTTGGCGATGAACAACCCCAGGCCCATACCCTCGTATTCAGGGCGGGCTTTCTGATCGGATTCCGCCCGCCTGCGGCGCATAAAGGGATCACCGATACGCCCGATCATATGGGCCGGATACCCGCGCCCGTCATCCATGATGCTGACGGAGATCAAGGTGTCGGTCCATTCTGCCTCGACCCAGACATTTGCGCGGGCAAAATCGACAGCATTCTGGATCAGGTTGCGCAGCCCGTGAATGATTTCGGGCTTTCGCAGGATCGATGGCTGCTGCACATCCCCGTCCTGCGCTGGCCCTTCCGAGAAATGGACCTCTTTGCCCCGGCCGATATGCGGTTCGGCGGCTTCGTTCACCACTGTTGAAAGTGGGGCCTGCCGTAGATGCAGATCATCTTTGCCGGCCCGTCCCATGTCGCGCAGAATATCGCGGCAACGGTCGGCCTGTTCGCGGATCAAAGCGGCGTCTTCTTTCAGGTCGGGGCGGTCGTCCAGCTCTTCGATCAATTCCGCGCTGGTCAGTTTAATTGTCGCCAAAGGTGTTCCCAGCTCATGCGCAGCAGCGGCCACAACACCGCCCAGATCCGTCAGCTTCTGTTCGCGCGCCAAGGCCATATGCGTCGCGGCCAGCGCTTCGGACATGGATTGAACCTCGGAACTGACACGGTGGGAATAGGCCCCGATGAAGACGATAGCGATAACGATAGCAGCCCAGTTGCCGAACAGCAGGATTGCCGGAATATCCAGAACAAGCCCAAGGCTGGTCCGCAGCGGTAGGTGAAATTCTGCCAGGACTGTCGTCAGAACAATCGCGACAGCCCCGACAATCAGGGTTGAGCGTGTGCTCATGACATTGGCCGAGATCGTGACGGGCCCCAGCAGGAGCAGGGCAAACGGATTGTTCAGCCCGCCCGTCAGATACAGTAGTATCGACAGCTGCAGCAGGTCGAACAGCACCATCAGGAAGTTTTCGAATTCGGACAGCCGCTTGTTCTGCGGAAACAGCAGAATGGCGGTCAGGTTGCCCATGACGGAAATTCCGATAGCCAGATAACACAGGCCTAGTTCCAGCTGTACGTCATAGTATCTCTGGGCAACGGTGATTGCAGTAAACTGGCCAATGATGGCCACCCAGCGCAACAGGATCAGGGTACGCAGACGAATCCAGCTGCTGCGTTCCTGGCCGCGCCAAAAAGTCTGATTGGATTCTGCCATCGGTCACTTATGTCCTGTTGCATCGGCTGTTCATCTTGATAGGTGTCCCGCCCGGAACGATCAACAACCCCTTGCGACCGGAAAATCCAAATGACCCGTCTTTACGCAATTCTCGCAACCGTTGTTCTGGCTATTGGCCTTGGTGCAATGTGGCTTTTGACGCGTGGTGGCGGATCTGACGACAAGTTCGCGCAATGCCGCTCCAGCCAGATTGCAGGCGGGGCAGCGGCTATTGGCGGACCGTTTGAACTGGTGAATGGCAAGGGTGAGACGGTAACCGACAAAGATGTGATCACGGAACCGACGCTGGTCTATTTCGGGTACACGTTCTGCCCCGATGTCTGCCCGTTTGACATGTCGCGCAATGCCGACGCCGTGGATGTTCTGGCTGAGCGCGGATATTCCACGACCCCGCTGTTCATTTCTATCGACCCGGATCGTGACACGCCCGAGGTGGTGGACGACTATGCCTTCAACCTGGGTGGCAAGACCATTGCGCTGACCGGATCGGCGGAACAGGTCAAAGCGGCAAGCAAGGCCTACAAGACCTATTTCAAGGCGCATGACAAAAGCGACGAGTTCTATCTGGTAGACCATTCCACCTTCACCTATCTGGTCACGCCGGAAGACGGATTCCTTGAATTTTTCAAGCGCGATGACACGGCCGAGCAGATGGCGGACAAGGTCGGGTGCTTTCTGGATCAGGCATCGTCATAACAAGGTTGTTTGACCTTTGTTTCTGCGCTGCTAATACTCAGGTCCAAGCCACAGGCACGAAATAGCGGAAAGACCCAACATATGGCAGACAGTTCTCAGCTTGACATCGGCCCCGACAAATCCCTGCTTTTGGTGGATGATGACGAGCCGTTTCTGAGACGTTTGGCAAAGGCCATGGAAAAACGCGGGTTCGAGGTTGAAACCGCAGGCTCCGTCGCCGCAGGCCGCGCGATTTCCACTGCTCGCCCCCCGGCATATGCGGTTGTTGATCTGCGTTTGGAAGACGGCAACGGGCTGGACGTGGTCGAAGTGCTGCGGGAAAAACGCCCCGACAGCCGTGTTGTGGTTCTGACCGGGTACGGCGCGATTGCCACCGCCGTTGCCGCGGTCAAGATCGGTGCCACCGACTATCTGTCCAAGCCGGCCGACGCGACCGACATCACCAATGCGCTGCTGGTCAAGGGCGACGAGCTGCCCCCGCCGCCAGAAAATCCCATGAGCGCGGACCGCGTGCGGTGGGAGCATATTCAGCGGGTCTATGAGCTGTGTGATCGCAACGTTTCCGAGACTGCCCGCCGCCTGAACATGCACCGCCGGACGTTGCAGCGGATTTTAGCCAAGCGCAGCCCGCGCTGAGCGTGGTAAAATCACTATGACGGTTAAGTGATTTGTAACATTTCGTCCTGTTCGGGAAAGTGCAGCCTGACTGAAAGATAACCTCAGAACAGGATGTTGCTATGATCGGCTACGTAACCGTCGGTGTCTCTGACATGGAGCGGGCAAAGGAATTTTACACCAGTCTTCTGGCAGATAAAGGCGCGAAGGTCGTTCTGGACGCAGACCGTATCGCGTTTATCGGAAATGACGCGGCCGCCCCGATGATTGCGGTTTGCGAACCTTATGACGGCAGCGGTTGTACTGTCGGAAATGGTACGATGGTTGCCTTTGCCGCTGATTCCAAGGACGACGCCAAGGCGCTGTATGACAAAGCAATTGACCTGGGTGCCGTAGATGAAGGCGAACCCGGTCAACGTATACCGGATCAATTCTATGGTGCTTATGTGCGCGACCATGACGGTAACAAGTTATGTTTCTACGTCTTCGGCTGAAAACGCAGGTGTAGCCCTCTTCAAAGCCAAACGCCTGTCCGTGAGGAGCGGAGGGCGTTTGGTGCCCCTAATTGCACTCGAACTCTTAAGGTCGCTGCGGTAAACAGGGGATTGTTGAACACAGTTGATCAGCCAGCTGGCGATATCCTTCCGCGTTGGGATGCAAACCGTCAGATGTCCAATCGGACACATTCTCTGAATACAGCGGTGGCGGCGTAAGAAAGGTGCAGTTCGCCATAGCCAGACAGGTTTGTTGCGCGGCAGAATTGAAGGCCGTTCGAAAGGCTTCTTGCTCTTGGGTCCAATCTGCACTTCCGACAGGTAATACAGACCGCCAGATCAAGGTGTCAGCGTGCCTGAACAAATCCGCCAGTTGCCCGACCTGCCCCGGAATGTCTTTGGGATCGGCGCCTGTCAGAGCATCGTTTACGCCAATGCCCAGATACCAGGCCGGAACATGTTCAACCAATTCCGGCTTCGTCCGCGCGATCAGTCCCGAAACGGTGTCGCGGCTGATCCCCAGGTTCAGCGAGTTTGGCACTGTATTGCTGGTCAGCCACCCTTCAATGATCGAATCGCCGACAAAAGCCACTTCGATCTCCGCTGAGGCCAAAGCCTGAGAAATCGGGCGCTCATGCAACCAGACCATCATTTTATAGTGATCGGTTTCCATAACGGGTGTGTGAGCCCCGGTTATTTTGCGCGCTGTCTTTGTGAGAAGACCGGTTTTTGCAAAAAGGATGACCAGAGCAAAGGTCAGCAGCAGATTGACCACAAGCAAAACCCGGTTTCCGTTCCTGTGTTTCATCCCGTTCTCATCACCTTTTGTGTGTGCGGTTCAGAACTTCGCTGCACAACCTGTCATAGCTGAGCAATCAGGGCTGCGTGGCGCTCCAAATAAGCGTGCCGGACCTCGATCGGTGGGCGCAGTCTGATCTGTAGCCCTGACATAAGAGTTTTGTCCGGGCGGCCAAAGAATTTGGAGGCCTCGGCCTCGGAAAAGCCTGCGATCTGCGTGGCTTCCATCCAGGCGCTGATCTTGTCGGCCTTCTTAATCTGGCGTTTCACCGTTTTCGGCACCTCAGCCGGCAATCCAAAGCGGATATGGATTGATGCCGCCAGCCGGTCGTCCAACGCGCCATAGTCGGGGCCGACGGCGGATTTCACAGGTGAGATCATGTCGCCGATCACATATTCTGGCGCATCGTGTAACAGGGCTGCCAAACGCCATTTCATAGGTGTTTTTGGGGCAATGCGGCCAAAAATCTCTTCAACCAAAAGGGAATGTTCGGCCACTGAATAGGCGAAATCGCCGTTTGTCTGACCGTTCCAGCGGGCCACAAAGGCCAGACCATGCGCGATATCTTCGATTTCGATATCCACAGGGGTCGGGTCCAGCAAATCCAGCCTGCGGCCGGAAAGCATTCGTTGCCATGCTCGGGGTTGTGTTGCCATTCTGCCATGCCTTGTGATCTAGGACACGTTTATGCCGCGTTTTTATGCTATGATGTACCTGTCTGGATCACATGCTGCCAACAGTTTCTTGAGCATTCGTGCTTTGAACTGGCGCACCTAGATCCCGACATCAAGGACTGAGGGGGGTGCATACTCCTCCCAGTGTGCCCCTCTCGATCCGAAACACGTATCGAAAGGAGCGTCCTATGTTCAAACGTTTATTCGCAATAGCCCTGACCTTCGGGATGGCCGCGACTGCGCCGCCCGCCTTTGCCCAGAATTGTGCATCGCGGGATGACATCATATCCAAATTGCAGAGTAACTATGCCGAGGAATTGGCCTTTGGCGGTCTGCAAAAAACGCGCGGCGCACAAGCTGTGATGGAGGTCTGGACCTCGAAAGAAACGGGCAGTTACACCGTTTTGGTAACCAATGCGAATGGCATAAGCTGTATTGTTGCCGTTGGCACAAATTTTTTTGAAGCGATACCAAAGCTAAAAATTGAAGGCACGCCAAGCTGATAATGGCCATTTGGCTTCCGATCACTGTCTTCAAAGTTGCCACCTGTCCCAAGGAATGCTAGGGGCAGCCGGGACTGTGATTTACCGGAGAAATGGAGCACCTGATGGCCGGGGACTATATCGTTAAAGACATTTCATTGGCTGGGTTCGGCCGTAAAGAATTGGATATCGCCGAAACCGAGATGCCGGGCCTGATGTCCCTGCGCGCGGAATACGGCGAAAGCAAACCTCTGAAAGGTGCGCGGATCGTTGGATCGCTGCACATGACCATCCAAACCGCTGTTCTGATTGAAACGCTGGTGGCGCTGGGCGCAGATGTGCGCTGGGCATCGTGCAACATCTTCTCGACGCAAGATCATGCTGCTGCGGCGATTGCCGAGGCGGGTATCCCTGTCTTCGCCATCAAGGGTCAGACGCTGGAAGAGCATTGGGATTACCTGGACAAATCCTTCCTGTTCGAAGACGGCCCGAACATGATCCTGGACGATGGCGGCGACGCGACGCTGTACATCTTGTTGGGTGCGCGTGCTGAAGCAGGCGAGGACATCATCCCTGTGCCGGGTTCGGAAGAGGAAGAGGTGATCAAGAAGCAGATCGCCAAGCGTATGGCCGCAAGCCCCGGCTGGTTCACCAAGATGCGTGACCAGATCCAAGGCGTGTCCGAGGAAACCACCACGGGTGTGAACCGCCTGTACCAGCTGGTCAAAGACGGCCACCTGCCGTTCCCGGCGATCAACGTGAATGACTCGGTCACCAAATCGAAATTCGACAACAAATACGGCTGCAAGGAATCGCTGGTTGACGGTATCCGCCGCGCCACCGACACCATGATGGCCGGTAAAGTTGCCGTGGTTTGCGGTTATGGCGACGTGGGCAAAGGTTCGGCTGCTTCGCTGCGTGGCGCTGGTGCCCGTGTGAAAGTGACCGAGGTCGATCCGATCTGTGCGTTGCAAGCGGCCATGGACGGGTTCGAAGTCACCCTGCTGGAAGACGAAGTCGCATCGGCGGATATCTTCATCACCACCACCGGCAACAAGGACGTGATCCGCATTGAGCATATGCGCGAGATGAAGGACATGGCCATCGTCGGCAACATCGGTCACTTCGATAACGAAATTCAGGTGGCCAGCCTGAAGAACCACAAGTGGACCAACATCAAGGAACAGGTGGACATGATCGAGCTGCCCTCGGGCAATCGCATCATCCTGCTGTCCGAAGGCCGCCTGCTGAACCTCGGCAACGCCACCGGCCACCCCTCGTTCGTGATGTCGGCCTCGTTCACCAACCAGGTTCTGGCCCAGATCGAGCTGTTCACCAAAGGCGATCAGTACAACAACGACGTCTACATCCTGCCCAAGCATTTGGATGAGAAAGTGGCGCGCCTGCACCTGGATCGTATCGGCGTGAAGCTGACCCAGATGGACGCAGATCAGGCTGCTTATATCGGCGTGAAACCGGAAGGTCCGTACAAGCCGGAACACTACCGCTACTAAATTCCGTCTGACCATGACGCAGAACTCTGGACGCCGCCGGTTTGTTTACTCGGCGGCGTCTTTCGTTTTCAGACTTGCGGCAGTGATGATCCTGCTGGGCGGTGGGGGTTGGTGGATATTGGCGCATCCCGAAACGCCGGTACCGTCGCATTGGAACCCGTTGCGCGATCTGAAAGTGACCGCTCCGGTCACTCCTGTCACAAAGTTTCAGCTGAACCGTGCTTTGGCGGACGAAGCGCTGTGCCGCAATGCCCTGGCAGAAGCAGGCGTTCAGTTCGAAGCGATGGAGGATCTGGTTGTAGACCAGAATTGCGGCATAACCGGGCGGGGTTTGCTGTCCCAACTGGTGAGCTCACAGGTTGAGGGTGTCGAAACCAGCTGTACAACCGCCTTGCGCCTGACCATGTGGGAGCACCACGTGGTGCAGCCTGCCGCGCGGGACATACTGGGGGTTGAAGTTGCCCGGTTGCGTCATGTCGGCAGTTACAATTGCCGTCGTATGCGTTCTGGAACGGCCGAAAACAGCCAATGGAGCAGCCACGCCCGCGCGGACTCGATCGATGTAATTGGCGTGGATACGGCTGATGGTCGGACGCTGAAGCTGCTGTCCGACTGGCAGAGCGCAGGACCTGAGGGCGCTTTTTTGCGGCAGATCTGGCGCGGAGCCTGCGGCTGGTTTCGCGTGGTTCTTGGCCCTGATTTCAATCGTTTGCACGCGGATCATTTCCACCTGCAAGGCCCGGGCTGGGGGTATTGCCGTTAGACCGGTCTGCAAAAACCGTTCCCAATCTGACTAAGGGGGAGAAATCGCAGATTTTTTTCCTTTTGGACAATCCCATGCCGCGGCTACTCTTCCGGCCATCGGTGAAAAGCGCCGGATCAACGGATGAAGGAGACTAGGATATGGGCAAGCGCGACGATCTGATCGCCAAATACGCAGAAGACCTGAAAGCCAAATGCGGTATGGACCCCGATATGGACCTGCTGACCAAGGTCACCATCGGTTGTGGTCCGGCGATCTATGACGCAGATGCGGCAACCGTTGCGGCCAGCCAGGAGTCCGAACTGGAAACCGTCAAGAACAACTTCCTGATCAAGAAGCTGGGTCTGGCCGATGGTCCCGAGCTGATGGAAGCGATCAATAAAGCCATGGAAACCTATGGCATGTCCGAGCGCAACAAATACCGCGCCGTGGTTTATTACATGCTGACCAAACACTTTGGCAAAGAAGCCGTCTACGGCTGATCAGACTTTGATTTCGTAATGCGCCCGCTTTTTCAGGCGGGCGTTTTGAATTTGAATTGCACTTTAAAGACTTGGCGTTTGAAACGTGGGGCGCGGTTGGCCTATGGTCAAACCGTGACCAGGACGGTCAGAACCAGACATTTCCATACGCGTGTGGTGAGTAGGGAGCACGCGGGGGTAGGGAAGGTTCTGCATCGTCAGGGCCTTCCCTCATTTCTCATCTCAGCTCATTAAGAATACGCGCTATGAAGTTATCGAAGTCGGTGGGCTCTGGCTCTGAATTTCTTCGCGAACCGCCACCACCGCTACCTGCCAGATACACTTCTATCCGTCCCGGACGGGTTTTGCTGCCCGACCTTGTGAAATCTCGTGCAACACCGCCAAGAGTATCGGCCGCCATCGCCGCGTTTTCAGCGTCGCTCGGGTGATAGAACCGAACCTGTGTTTCTTTGACCCGAAAACCTACGCGCGCTGTTGCTACAACTGTGGCGCGTCCCTGAGTGAGCAGGTCAAACGCACGGCGGCTGGCCTCTTGCGACACTCTCGACGGGACGAAAAGAGAGACCTCCAAATCAATGGGGGATTGCGCAGGCGGAAGCGGTTTTACCTCTGTATAAGACGGGAGTGCGGATATCGTGATCCCCTGCGGAACCGGATCGTATGCCGCCAGTGAAACCTGTGAAACGATACCCTTGTTCAAAGGGTTGGGTTCACGGCTTTGAGGTTCGACCGTTGCCGGGGGCGAGGTTTTAAAACCTGCGGGTGTCGCCGGCGTTAAGGTCGGTTCGAGCGGTGCCGGAATGAAGATCGCCGGTGGGGTCGAAGACAGGTCTGGTTCCGGTGCTGCATTTGGCGGTACTGGTTTCGACGTCTGTGCGCCATCCGAACCCGAACCACTCTCGGCAGGAGTTGGCGGCGTCAATGCTGCCTCAATCAAAACATTCTGGTCGAGAGGTGCCTCATTGACCGTCTCTTCAGGTTCGCTGACAACTGACGGATTCGACACAGGCGCAGCCTCCAAGGCAACCGTATCGGTAGGCGCCTCTGTGGCCTGTGTTTTCTGCTGATCCGGTGAAGTTGCAAGCTCGGTCTTGGACGCTCGGTCAGAGAGCAGTTCTTCGATCTCTGGTAGGTTTTCGGTCGACGCATCCAGGTTTGCCGGGGCAGCGCCACTTTCAGTTGGCCAGATTTCGGCAATGTTTGTGATGGCCCATTGCAGGAAAGCGCCGCATACCAAGGCGGCCAGTATTATCGCGGCCCGACGTTTCGGTTTTTTCCTGTCGGGTTGTTCTTCCAAATTCAGTGAACGGACCCGGTCAGAAACGATCTCTTCGATTTTGGTTTCGTCCGGTTGGGAAAGATACGTGGTCTCAGAAGGTTTCAGAACGGGTTTTTCGCGCGGCTGTTCCTGTGCTTCGGCAAGCACTGCTGCGCGCTTTTCACGCGCCTCTTTCAGGCGCGCTTCCCAGGTTTTTGATTTCTTCGCAGCAACGGCGTCTTCGAAAATCCCATTGCTGCCTTTATCGTCAGACATGGGTTCCTACTTTCAGGAAAGACCGAATTTTGTTCGAACACCGCCAAATGTTTACGATTGCAAAATACGCAATCGACAAGCTTCCACTCGGCAAAGCCCATGGAAACATACCATCTTGTCAGGCGTATGAGAAGTTTTTCGCCTGACGGGGGTTTTCGGGTCAATCAGGCTGCGTTTCACCGAAGGCGCAGATAATCTTCCATTCGTCTTCCGTCACAGGTTGCACCGACAAGCGAGAGTTCTTTACAAGAACCATCTCTGACAGCCTCTCGTCACCCTTGATCTGGTCCAGCGTGACCGGTTTGGAGAAGGGTCGCACAGCTTTGATATCCACGCATTCCCACCGCTCGTCATCAGTGGTGCTGTCGGGATGGGCTTCGGCGCAGACCTCGACAATCCCGACCACCGATTTGTCTTTTTGCGAATGGTAGAAGAACCCCCAATCCCCGACGGCCATCTGACGCATGAAATTGCGCGCCTGGTAGTTGCGCACACCGTCCCATTCCTCGCCCGCGTCACCCTTTGCCACCTGCTGGTCCCAACTCCAGGTCGAGGGTTCGGATTTGAACAGCCAATACGCCATCAGCCGATCACCTTCTTCCATGGGATCAGTTCAACCGACTGAAACAATCCCGCTTTCGCGTAAGGGTCATTGTCGGCCCAGACCTGCGCTGCAGCCAAATCTTCGACGTCTAGGATGACCAGAGAGCCGATCATGGCCTCGCCATCCAACAGTGGCCCGGCCTGCGACACCACGCCGGTTTCCTCAATATAAGCCAGATGGGCCGCGCGGTTGTCCAACCGGGTTTGCAGCGCGCCGGGTTTGTCACGAGCGATGAGGGCGATCAGCATATTATTCCTCCTTGAGGGGTCGATTGAGCAGGGTTTGAATGGCCTCGGACACACTGTATGCGCCGTGGCTGAGATCCGCCACTGTGGCGCTGATGGGCATGTCCAGCCCATCCTTGGCCGCGATGTCTGACATGGCGCGCGCGGTGGCGACGCCCTCGACCGTTGTTTGCCTGTCGAAGGGCTGATTCAGACCCAAACTAAGGCCAAAACGGTAGTTTCTGGACAGATCAGAAGAACAGGTCAGCACCAGATCGCCGAGCCCGGACAGGCCCATCAGGGTGTCGGGACGCGCGCCGCGCATGGCGGCGAAACGCTGCATTTCTGCAAATCCGCGCGTCATCAACGCAGCCCGGGCGCTGTCTCCCAGCCCTGCACCGATGGCAGCCCCGCAGCCGATGGCCATGACATTCTTCAGCGCTCCGCCCAGTCCCGCTCCGATCGTGTCAGTGGTGCGATAAAGACGCAGATTCGCTGTGGTCAGTTCGGTCTGCAACGCCTTGCCAAGTTCCGTATCATCGCAGGCCAGCGTTAGCGCGGTGGGCAAGCCGCGTGCGATGTCATCGGCGAAACTGGGGCCCGTCAGCAACGCGATGCGGGCATCCGGGATAACGTCCTTGATCACCGCCACGGGGCCGAGGCCCGAGGACAGCTCAATCCCTTTGCAGCAGGCCACCAGTGTTTTGCCGCTCAGCTTTGGTGCATGATCTTGCAACGCGCGGCGCAATTTCTGCATCGGCACCGCGAGCAGAAGCGTTTCAGCTTTGGTTGCCTGGTCAATATCCGAGGTTACGGTGATGCCCTTCGGCAAGCTTACACCGGGCAGCCGGGCGGCATTTTCGCGTGCCTCCTGCATCTGCCGCGCCTGATCGGCGTTCCTTGACCAGAGTGTCACAGGCCCGTTGCCCGCCAGCGAGATTGCAAGCGCAGTGCCAAATGCGCCGGACCCCAGAACGGAAACACTCATGCCTTGGCCCCTTTCTTGCCGCTGCCCAGCATTGCCGGGCTGCGCTGATCCAGAGGCCAACGAGGGCGGGCGGTCAGGTCCAGACCATCACGTGCGCCGGAACGAAAACGCTCAAGACCCGCATAGGCGATCATCGCGGCATTGTCCGTACACAGCGCCAGCGGTGGAGCCGTAAACCGGGTGCCTTTTTCGGCGCATACAGTCTCTAATGCGGACCGAATGGCTGAATTTGCGGCCACCCCACCGGCGACGGCGATCACAGGATCGGTCGGGTTGTGATCCAGATACAGATCAATCGCACGCCGGGTTTTCTCGGCCAATGTGTCTACAATCGCTTGCTGAAACCCGGCGCACAAATCCGCGCGATCCTGGCGCGTCAAGCCGCCCTTTTCGGCAACGATCTGATCGCGCATCCGCATCAGCGCGGTTTTCAGCCCCGAGAAGGACAGATCACAACCCGGTCGGTCCAATAGAGGTCTGGGAAAGCGGAAGCGCTTGGGATCACCAGCGCGCGCCTCGGCCTCGACCGCAGGGCCGCCGGGTTGTGGCAGGCCCAGCAGGCGGGCGGTTTTGTCGAAAGCTTCCCCTGGCGCATCGTCGATGGTGCCGCCGAGCCGGGTGAATTGCTCTGGCCCGTGGGCGATCAGGTATTGGCAATGACCCCCCGATACCAAAAGCATCAGGTATGGGAAGGCGATCCCGTCGGTCAGCCGCGGTGTCAGCGCGTGACCAGCAAGGTGATTGACGCCGACCAGAGGCAGGCCGGTCGCCGCGCTGAGACCCTTTGCGCACATCACGCCGGACATGACCCCGCCGATCAGGCCCGGACCGGCAGTAACCGCGATGGCGTCCATGTCACGCAGGGACAGACCGGCGGAGTCCAGCGCTTGCATGACGCAAACATCCAGCTTTTCAGCATGCGCGCGGGCTGCAATCTCGGGCACGACACCGCCAAAAGCGCTGTGCAGGTCGGTTTGACCATGGACTATGGATGACAGGATTTCGGCCTCGGCGCCTTCGGTCTGGCGCACGATGGCGGCGGCCGTGTCGTCACAGCTGCTTTCCAATCCCAGTACGGTAAGTGTTTGCACCATCACCCTGATCCGTTGCATCATGATCTTACGGCGGGGTATCACCCTGCGCGGATGCAAACAATCCTCAAGGGCCAAGGCGCCACACGTTGTATTTGTTGATGACCCGCCCGCGCGCTGCCTCAGAAAGGTTCGTCGCGCAGTTGCCGACCCGCACCAGATCCCGGGTCCAGGTCATCTATTCCCCGATTCTGGAAATCCGACCGCTGCCGGTTGAGATCAATACCGAAGGGGTAAAGGGTTTGATCTTTACCTCGGCCAACGCGGTGAATGCCGCCGCCTCGAAAGGTGTTGACCGAAATTTGCCCGCCTTTTGCGTCGGGCCTGCGACGGCTGGAACGGCCAAGGGTTACGGTTGGCAGGCCGAAATGGTCGGGGCCACGGCAGAGGAGTTGGTGGGGCATCTGCTGAAGCACCGACCCGAAAGCCCCCTTTTGCATCTGCGTGGTGAGCACACGCGCGGTAATGTTGCCGGTCGCCTGACAGAATCCGGCCTGACGGTGCGGGAACAGGCGGTCTATCAGCAAATACTGTTGCCGCTAACATCCGAGGCGAGTGAGGCCGCGTACCGGGATTTGCCGGTTATCGCGCCGCTTTTCTCACCGCGAACGGCGCGACATTTTGCCGATATCTGGGCGGGATCTGCGCCTCTCTGGCTGGCTGCAATCAGCGAAGCGACGGCCGATCCCCTTTATTCCTTGGACTATGCGCGCCTGAAGATCGCGAAAGCGCCGACACCGAAGAAAATGCGTAAAGCTGTCAAAAAGCTTGTAAAACATGTGTTGCGGGTTGAGGGCGGCAAGGTCCCCGATTAACTTAACCTGGGCTGTTATTCATCTGAATTTGGATTCGATAAGGGGAATATTGCGGTGGCTGGTAAGAAGAAATCCGAAGAAAAGCCGGTGGAAGACCCCAAGGCAGAAGACGTTGTCGAATCCGATCTGCAACAGGAAGATACGCCTGTTGACCCGATCGAACCTGTAGAAGAGGACCTTTCCGAAGCCGAAGCCGAAGCCGAAGCCGAAGCCGAAGCCGAAGCCGAAGCCGAAGCCGAAGCCGAAGCCGAAGCCGAAGCCGAAGCCGATGCCGAAGC